>JAUHXF010000027.1 GCA_030427125.1 bacterium
CGATGTGATAACTTGCGCCGTTTCTTCGGTGCTTTCGCGCGAGGATTTTCATGCGCAGTCGCATTAGAAAGCGACTCTTCTATCATTCGAGCTGCTGCACTCATCTGTGGCTTAACGTGAGCTGTTGTGCGGACCGTACTAACGGCGTGTGCTGAAGCATTTGGTGCGTGTACTGGTGCTTTTTTGACCTCCAGTGGCTGTGTTTTCTTGACGACCGTTTTCGTATGAGCTGCTCCGGCTCCATACCGGTGTACTTGTGGGTGCTTTTTCGCAGTATGTGCTGCATGATGACGGGCGTTTGTGCTGCCGAGCTCTTGCTTACTTTGAGGTGCTTGTTTTTTTGGCGCTGGTGTCGGCTTCTTGACTGCTGAACGCATTAGTGTGCGTGATTTCTGAGCGGCCTTCGTCGCGTGAGCTGGTTGTGTACGTGGCGTAGCTGGCTTTGGCTTTGTTACTGATGCAACAGTCGTTGGTTTCGCAGGTTTTCGGCGTGCAAAGCCATCAATAGATCCGCCTTGTTGCATCGTATTGCCCGAAGAGCTGAGTTGCTTTCCTGTTGCTGCGTCGTATTTTTTGCCGTTTATTTCAATAACGTTTTGCTTTGCGCCCACTTGTACCCTTTCGATAAAAGATGCGTCAGTTGTTACCCTAATCTGCATGCTATCATACATCGAAACTTGTTGAGTACGCAAGTTATTCACACCACTTTTATCTAGAAAAACTAGACGAACACTATATACTAGTACCACAGAGAAAGATACGAATTATATGGACTACCTCGATCCGAAGAAAAAGCAGCAAAAACGCGCAAGATTATTGATCAGTTATGGTTTGTTTGGCGTGTTGATTGCAATGGCAACCATATTGCTATTTTCAATAACTACTGGCTTCGATGTCGATAGGAATACAGGCCAACTTATCCAGAATGGACTTATATATGTTGATAGCAAGCCTGAATCGGCTCGCATTATTCTTAACGGACAAGAGCAAGGTAATCGTACTGAGGCGCGATTGATCGTTCCTGAAGGATCATATGATATTCAGCTGCAGCGTGACGGGTACCGCTCATGGCAGCGTACTGTCTCGCTAGACCCAGCGACGGTTCGCCGCATTAATTACGCGCGACTCATACCTGAGCAAATAGATTCTGAGCCAGCAGTGGCACTCGAGTTTGTGCCTGATGTTGTTTCTCAAAGCATAGATAAGCGTTGGATAGTTCTCGCTGAACATGACGATAAACTCAAAATGGAGTTACTAGATATAGAATCACAACCTTTTGAAACGACAAGTATTGAATTCCCTGTTGATTTCATTGAGTCTCGTAAAAAAGGTACCTGGGAAATCCTGGAGTGGGCAGATAACAATACAACGTTTCTTGCTTCGTATACGACATCGGACGGCGTGGAATATATGCTCGTGAACAGAGACAAACCGCTTGAGAGTATTAATCTAGCCAGCGTGTTTGAGGATGTTGCTTACGATACAGTTACAATGCGAAATAGAAAAAAGGACTTATTGTTTTTACATAACAGCAAAACAGGAGAACTTCGTGCAGCGAATGCGACGAGTGGGCTGAGTGAAGTGTACGCAAGTGAAGTGCAGCAATATAATAGTTTTGGGCAGGATGTCGTATTTATAACAGAGGCAGGAGCACCAAAGGGTCAAGTTCGCGCTGTACTACAGCGTGGCGAAGATGCTTTAACGCTACGCGTCATTGATGCTGCCGATACATATTTGTTGGAGATATCTAAACTCGGTAGTGAATTTGTTGTTGGTGTTAGCTCACCAGTTCAGAATCGCGTCTGGGTGTATAAGGACCCGGTTGCAGCATCAGGTGAAAATCAAACAACAGGAATACCCGTTCCAACGACTGTCTTGCGATTAGAGGAGCCTGAAGATCTGCTTATATCGTCAGATTCCAGCGTGATTATGGCTCGCGGCGGTAATAAGTTTGCGTCATATGAATTTGAAGAAGACCGCGACTATAATTTCACACTAGACGGCAAACTCAATGGCAAGAAAGAGTTTCGTTGGCTTGACGGTCGACACTTCACTATCGCTATTGATGGGGTGCAATACATGGTTGATTACAATGGTGACAATCTCTATGACCTCGCAAACTCAGTGGTTAATCTCGGTAGTTTCTTCGATAAAGATATAGATTTTATGTTTACGTTTTCAACTGCAGACAATAAAGATTTCCCTGCGCAGATTACTCGCTCATTCATGCGTAAACCTGAAGATCGCTAGGTTGATTAATTTGAACTGCCAACATAAGTGAAAATGTATGTCGGGAGATCTGTGTTATCGATGATCTTGCGCATCGTCATGCCTGCAAAACGGCTTTCAGGATGCAGTAAACAAGCACGATGACTGTCACTCTGCATCCAAGCTCGCATAGCGTCTAGAGCGCTAGACGTGCCTTGAAGCTGCAGATTTTCGCACGACTGGGCTGGAAGGTTTTGGTATAGATCTGAGAAGCTGCCACCGGCAGGTCTATTGTGACTGTAGTTTAACGTGTCGACTATTTCCTGAGCGCGAATATCGGCGATTGCCTGGTTTGCATTTGACGGGAGAAGCGTGGGTATGCCTGCTTCGCGTCTTAATTTGTTTACCACAGTTATGTATGGATTGCTCGGTATGTTCGTTTGGGCTGCAAGCACTTGCTGTTTTTGGATCTGGTAGTTTGCTATCTGAGTAGTATTTTGGTGAAATGCAGCAATGACAAATAATAGGCTACCGAGAAATACACTAAAGCCGAGCAATCCTCTCATAGTATAATTATATCAGAATTTTAGCAAAAAAGCAATACTAAAACGGCCAGAGACGCGACCACAGAGAAGGAGCATTTGACGGCAAAGAGTCTAGGTCTTCGCTTGCACCTTCAATTTCTTCTATCGGTGGCGCTGTACTTTTCGTGTTCTTTGACGGGTCTGGATCTATCTGTTCAGCGACGACGACAAGTCGATTTATTGAAGTGCCCGGTGGGTCACAAGTAATAAGCGTCATGGTGTTATCACGCTCTTGTGTATCAAGCACGTCTACCGAAGTTGGCGGAACGATTTCTTTACGGTATACCTTATACGTGTACCTAACACCATCTTTCTGTACGTAGAATAAATCTTCTGGCTCGAGACGCTTCAACAGCACAAAAGCAAACTTATACTTCCCGGAATTTAAGATATTGTTACTGGAGTGCCCTACGATCACACTGTTCCCTATTTCTCCAGGATTAGGGGTTGTAGCGTAATGTACCACTCCCTCTTCAAGCGCGTCTTGTATGTCTTGCTCTTCGATACTATTGAGATCAAATACCACAGGAACTTCAAGGTTTATCTTTGGGATGATGATCTTCGATTCATCGCTTATGTCGTCACTGCTCGCCGGACCAATAATTGGTGTTGCGCTGACATTTTGACTCGGAGTTATGAACGGTGCAATAAACACCTCGTTAAAGAACGTAAAGGTAATAATGAGCCCAACGATACTTGCTAGTCCGAGCCCAAATAATAACGACTTGAAATGGTGTATTGGTTTTAGCTTCCCGCCAGCATTAACCTTATCGAGTAACTGATTCTTGATACCGCTTGTGGACCTATTGTTCTGCTCGTGATGGGGTAGGCCTGGCGACACCGCAACGGCAGCTGGCTCCAGTTTATGTGTTTCTGTTTTTGCTTTCTGTGATTGTGCATATTTAGATGTCGCGGTTTGCATTTGATAAAACTCGCGCCAAACAGTGTGTTTTTCGTCATCGGGCAGCTGTACGTAATAGTTGTGCCAAGCTGTCTGAATGTCTGCGAGTGACTTTCCGGACGTCGTTAAGTCGTACATGAATTGCTGGTGTTTCGATCTCCGAGTCGCTTGTTCTGCTTCGATTGCTTCAAGAGCGGCATCTGGCTCTTGCTTGTTATATAATTTTTGCAGTTTTTTTCGTACGAGCTCGGCGGCTGGACTACTCGAATCGCCTTTATCGTCTTTAATCTGATTGAGTTGCTTTGGGATTTTTTGGTCTTTTGCCTCAAGCTCTTCGAATATATCTACTGGGTCTTCATCTACGTGAAGTACGCGATCTTTTTGTTCTTCGTTATTGGCGACTTTGCCAGCTAATTCAGCAGTTTTCCGGCGTAATTCTTCCAATAAGTCATCACTGGCTCCGGGTAAATCTGGACCAGGAGCAGACGAATGAGAAGTGTTATTTTGGTTGTCTGCCATACCGTAACCAGTATACCAGCAGATGTCTTATTCGCTAAAGTGATTCACCCCTTAAGAAAAAGGTGTAGATACTGTATAATTTTGGTCTACAAGCATACTCGTAAGTTTGTAGATCATTATCGTGGATAATGTGATTAAAATTAAACGTATATTGAGCCGCAGTGGTGGAATTGGTAGACACGCCGGACTCAAAATCCTGTGAGCTTATGCTCGTGACGGTTCAAGTCCGTCCTGCGGCACCATATACGTTGAATTAATAACCTGCTGTTGTATTGGTAGGCTTTAAGTATGTAGACACGCCGGACTCGAAATCCTGTGAGCGTATGCCCGCGTGTAGTTCAAGCCGTAACCGCTAACACATATACGTTGAATTGAAAAAGACGCTATACTTCATGCTATGCAACATCTTATTATTGCTGCAGAAGTACTATACTGGCTGCCTCTCGTGTTTATCTTGGTCTATTATGGTACTGATCGACACTCTGCAATTAGCGATCATGTGGCTTCTGGGACACCGCGTCGTATCTATACGCCAACCACAACCATCTCAATGACCTTATTTTTGATTTTCTGCTTTACCTGGTTGTTCCCAGAATATGGTATTGGCCCTGCTGGGTACGTGCTTGTCGGTATTGCGTACATCGGCATGATAATAACGACATTTCTGCCGCGCATTTCTTACCTCGTTTCACATGACACAAGTGCTGGTCTTGCTGGGACTGCGATTAGTTTTTTGCTACTTTTATTTGTATTTAATGAGTCTGTGTTACAAAGCGTTCGAGTGGTGATTATTTTATCGTATGTACTGATGGCAACCACCGGACCGCTATTGCTTAACAAGAATAGAAAGAACTTCTTTCTGTATCAGACAACGTATTTTGCGGTTTTTCACGCCTGCATTGTACTCTTGGCGTATTCATGAGCCGCAGTTGCGATTGCATCAGATAATTTATCCGGATTCTGCAGATAGAACACACTTGCTGAAGCAGCGAATTCAACACGCCAGATGTCTTTTTGTAGCGGCGTTGTGACGACAATCCCATCATGAGCTGTAAACAATAGCCCACTATGCAACGTCGCAATGGCTACTGGATGCTCCGTTGTGTATACGTGCAGTGCTTCAACGAGTTGTGGCGTGGTCATGCTCAGCGTAATGGGTGTTATTGTTGGCGTGTTCATGAATAGTTTCTGCAATTGGCTGAGACTCAGAACGATGAGCGTATGCTTTCTGTCGACAATATTGAGCGGCGTTTCCCTGAAATATTCCACTGCGTCTTGTGTAAGTACGAGTGGTCCGTTGTACTGTTCTATAAACGATTCAAGTACAATTGCCGTTTCGCTATTTCGCCCAAAGTCGCCAGCAAGTAGCACCGCGTCACCCCAGTTTGCGAGGGACACCATTTCGGCAAGTGCTTTTTTTGAGAAGCTACCGCTCGGTGTAGACGGTGCATAGTCTGCATCTGGCAGTAGGTGTTTTACTACTTTACGAACCGCTTCAGGTAAAAGAACGCGTACTACCCCCGCACCGGCAGTATCGGCGACGTTGAATGCAATGCCCGGGGCGCTAAATGCATGCTCATTCCCCCCGATAATGACGAGCTTGCCCGCTCCAGCTTTGGTTTCTGGTCGACTCCAAAGAATATCCGGAAAGAGTGGTTTACTCGACTGTTTCAGCCAGTGTGTATGTTCCATCTTGGTACTTCAAATGATAATTTATACTTTTTCTCTCTATGACGATGTCCCAGCCATTTTTCTTTGCATGAGCGAGCAGACTGTGGTTTGGGTTAAAGGCGATTGG
>JAUHXF010000028.1 GCA_030427125.1 bacterium
TTACTTGCTTTGCGGCAAGGCCTGCTCGGAATGTTAGCCAATCGTGCGCATGAATAATATCGAATTCTTTTGACTCGACGAGTTTTGCAACGTTATGAGCGTACGAATCATGCTGTTTTCGTAAATCTAGCGGTGAATTGTCGATAGAAAAGCTGGTGTTCGCACTAAAATAGTCTGCGTCATATGTGCTTCCAAATGAAAGAAACTCCTCCGCAGTAACCGCATGTGCCGGTGTAATTTTCATGAAATCGATATCATGCTCAGCTGTATACGGAAGAATGAACTCTATGTCTATACCATGAGTAGATAAATGCTTTGACATCTGATAGCAGGCTATACCCATACCACCGCTATGATGCGGGGGTAGCTCCCATCCAAGCATTAAAACCTTCACTTTTACCCCTATGTATTTATTTTTTTAACGGCCTCGAAATGTTGGCTATCGAATTGCGTTAATACCAACAATGCATGACCTCTGTTTCTCATACAAGAAAATTATACTGCTAATGTTTTGTAAAAACAACACCAAAAGTGTCTATTCTAAGAAGTTTATGCACAAAAATAGTAGTACTAATAGACAAAGAATTTTGATATAATAATACGTCTATGTCAACACACACAAATATGATTAGAAATATTGCCATAATTGCACACGTCGATCATGGTAAAACGACACTTGTCGATGGACTTCTAAAACAATCGAATACTTTTCGCGATAACCAAGCAGAAATGGCGCAAGAATTGATTATGGACTCTGGTGACCAGGAGAAGGAACGCGGCATCACTATAACTGCAAAAATCACCGCAGTTGATCATGATGGATATCGAATAAATATTGTCGATACGCCAGGTCACGCAGACTTTTCAGGTGAAGTAGAACGAACGCTCGGCATGGCGGATGGCTGCATCCTTGTTGTAGACGCACAGGAAGGGCCAATGCCTCAGACGAAATTTGTTCTGAAGAAAGCGTTGGAACTCGGGCTAAAGCCTATTGTCGTGATTAATAAAATTGATAAGCCCGCGCGACGTATCGCAGAGGTTGAAGACGAACTAGCAAATCTATTCTTGGAGCTTGCTATCGATGAAGACCAACTCCACTACCCGGTATTTTATGCAATAGGACGTGATGCAAGAGCCTGGAAACAGATGCCAGCGGATCCTGATGCAGAGGCTGATTTGTCTGTTATATTTGAAGCAATTACTGAACTAGTTCCAGCACCTAATGTTGATGAAGCAGGAACACTTCAGCTTCTTGTGTCATCATTGCGCTATGACTCGTATCAAGGTAAATACGCTGTTGGTAGAGTCGAGCGTGGCTCCATAAAGAAAAAACAGCCTGTTACTCTATGCCATGAAAACGGCATGTCATCAGGCAAAATTGATCGAATATATCGTACCGTTGGCTTAGCATTCATCGAAGTCGATGACGCGGTTGCAGGTGACATCATCTCTGTCACAGGCCTGCCTGATGCAAAGATTGGCGACACTATTGCTGATGCGGATAGCGCTGAAGCTCTTCCTAGGATTCAGGTTGAACCTCCAACACTCAAAATATTCTTGGGTCCTAATACTTCACCTATGAAAGGTAAAGAAGCGATGTTCAGCACATCTCGACAGATTGGCGATAGACTGAAACAAGAACTCGAAACAAACGTCGGCTTGGAGATAGAGGAGCAGGGAATAGGCTTCCTTGTAGCTGGTCGTGGCGAGCTACATCTTTCAGTCTTGATTGAGAGCATGCGTCGTGAAGGTTTTGAATTTGAAGTCGGTCGTCCACAAGTAGTAACGCATGAAGAAAACGGAATAGACGTTGAACCGGTTGAGGAATTAACTGTTGAAGTGCCTGCAGAACACGTTGGTGCCGTTCAAATGGAGCTTGGCAAGCGTAAAGCAGAGCTTATTGGTCAGCACAACTCAAACAAAGGCGTTACTGAGCTTGTGTACAAAATTCCGACGAGAGCACTACTTGGAGCACGTAACACGCTTCTTACTGCAACAAAGGGCACTATTATCATGAATACACTCCTTGATTCCTATGCACCTATCGGAGCTTCGTTGAACCAGATTAGAAATGGTGTGCTTGTTGCGTGGGAGAGTGGCGTTGCGACACCATACGCCCTTCAGAACGCTGAAGACCGTGGAGAATTATTTGTTGGACCAACAGAGGCCGTCTATGCTGGACAAATTGTTGGGCTCAACCAACGTCAAGATGATTTAGAGGTTAACGTGTGCAAGGAAAAACACCTTACTAATATGCGTAGTAGCTCTTCAGATGGCGTCGTACAACTAACACCAGCCACTAAGTTCAGCCTTGAACAGTGCCTTGATTTTATCGAAAACGATGAATTGCTTGAAGTCACACCAAAAAACCTCCGATTGCGCAAAAAGGAGTTGGACCACAACAAGCGTAAACGAGCCGCCAAGAACGCTGCTTAGATATCTCTCACTTGGCCGAAGGCTATGCGGTCGAGGATGGTACCCGACATCTCGGTCATAGTACCGGGTGTGATAACGAACTCTCCGTAGCGGTTATTAATGGTGTCGATTGAGTCACTGAGACGTTTCTTAGCATCAATGGTGCGATTAGTGAAGTTCACCGTTTGGCCTTTTATGTTTTCAGTCATTCCAAACAGGCTTAGCTGTTCGGGATTCCATGGTTCTAGCCCGAAAACATGCACAGACATAATTTTGACATTATTCGGTATGATTGCTTGGTGCAGCAGCTTCTTGGCGGCTTCGTATATATCAAGCGTTGCATACAAACGATGATAGACTTTCTCACCGTGATGCCAACTACTAAACTTGTGTAGGTTGAATCCTGCTGCTTCGTTTGCGTTAGACGCGCTACTCGACCATTCTTTCTTCACGTAGGCGTCATCTGAGCTGTAGCCGTCGCGATAACGATCAAAACCAAGGTAGAGATGGATGCCAGTTGCGCAGTAGTCCCCTTTGCGCAGGCGACGCCCTGTCTTCTCGCACAGTTTCATTAGCAGGCGTTCAAGCTTTTCGATATCTGTTGTTTTCTCCGGTAGCGCATACTGATGACCAATGCTTTTTTGTTTTGTTTCATAGTTATCAGCCTCAAAGCCACGTAGGCGGTTATACCAGTGCAGACCATTGATACTCTTGAACACTTGTTTCTTGAGCGTCTGCAGGCTAGCTTCTAGAAAATCACTCGGCGTATATATCTCGGCGGTTCGCAGGCGAGCTCGATAGCGCACATTGATACCTGGCAGATCGATAAGCGTCATTGGCTTACAGCCATTCGGTTCTTTGTCACAGTCATGAAATGCACCGCAGCGATACCATTTCTCCAGATTTGTATAATCAATCAGTAGCATGCCGTCTGGTTTGCCAAAGCCTGCAGCGTATTTTGCTAAGAACCGATTGGTACTAATGCCAATATTGACGGTCACCCATTCTCCGAGGCTGTCACGGATTTTCTGTTTCATGTCTTTGCCAATATCAAGCATGGCTTCGTTGTGACTCATGCCGCTGTTGATGCGCGCTCGTAGAGCAGGTGAAGCATGTATGTCGAGCACGAATTCATCGATTGATTTGGCCACTACGTCTGGTGTGTACTCCAGCATAGTAGCCTTGAAGCGCCTGTGTGCTTCACGATACTTTGCCGGATCAGGCGTCATGATAACGATATCTGGGCAGAGCGTACGCGCCTGTTCATTGTTGACGCCAAGCTTGACACCTTTGGCTTTTGCCTCGTAGCTCGCTGCTAACACAAAACCTCTAGGGGTATCGTAAGCGGCTACACCTACGGGCCGACCACGCAGCAATTTGTTGGCCTGCTGTTCAATAATCGCAAAACAGGAGTTCAGATCTATATGCATGATCATAGGGGATGATGTGTTGCGTAGTATTGACTTTTCTTTCATAATTTGTTATAATTAGTTCATTGTAAGGTGTAAGGGATGTTTGTCATGGACAGTAGAGGAAGAGAAGATATCGAACATTTATTTGACGGCAGAGTAGATGTACAGCCGCCGGTCACAGGTGAGCAACATGCACGGTTTGTCACTTTAACGTCAGTAGACAAGGGGTTGTCTCTAGCGGATATACTCAACGCGCTGGATGGTTGTGAATATATGAGCACTGATGGTATGCCTCCTAATTTCGGTGACGACCCTTATTTTACGGTGGTTGCTGCAAGCATGGGCAAATATGCGACTGTCACGTTAGATGATAGAAACTGTTAAAGAAAATATACCCTCGTGACTTTTTATGAACAAAGCCTGTCAATTGCGTACTAGTTCTATCGAAACAGATACATTTCAGCCCTGTACGGTTGAAGGATGTGATGTTCGTGCTCGCAAGGTAGACGACGTTGTAACAGTCGGTGTTGGTTCATGTGCTGTGAATATAGCTGATTTTGCGCAACAAACACCGGAATGTACTACACCCAGCTGTTCTGATGAGAGGCCATCCTGTGGAGACGAAATGGCGATTGCTATGGGCTGCCCAAAAAAGCCTGTACAGCAGTTTTAAGCATAGTGAGCCTGGTTATCATTTGAATATTGGTACTCCTCTAATGTCCAGTTCAGAGTCCTGCCATCTAGCATCAACTTGAAATACACGCCTTCGTCCTTATCAGCCAGCGAGAAATGGTGCAGGGTAGATGTGCCTTTCTTTGTCTTGTGATAGAAGTCGATCTTGCCGAGGCGATAATCGACGCCTTGCCACGTCACAAGTAATGGTTTAAAGACTTTGTGCTTCATAGAATAGCCAGACAGCACACTAACTGGCTCGTGTATTCCTGGTCGCATATCAGGCTCCTTGCATCTGTCGGCGTGGACGATAGACATCAATACTTAGATCAATATCATTCAGTAGGTCACCAACGGACGGCATGCCGATTTTCTTTTGTTCTGTTTTGTTTTCAAACTCGAGCGTTAGTTGACGCTCCTCATTGTCTGTTTGTTTTTCAACTTTTACGCCGTTTACAGCCAATGCATCCGAGAGACTAGCCTCATCAGAGCTACGATCAGACCGACTAGTATGATTTTCTCCTGTCACCGTATCTTCAGATACACTTCCAGAAGATAAATCAAACTTTTCAATCCTGTTCGTTAGTTCTGAGTGAGTCAATTCCTCAGACACATCAGCTGCGATTAATTCACCAAAGTAATAGATTTTCATAAGTAACACCTCAAATAAGCTAGTTTAGTAAAGAGAATGACCAGTTTAACGCTCACACTGTCAACGATATGTAATTTGAGATCTTTGCGAGATCTAATTTGTTTATAGCTAGCTTGCTAGAAGTAGGCGGGAGTGTCTCGTCCTGGCTACTGATGCGTATATAGAGTCTGTGAGGAGGAATCCGTCTAGGAAGCCCTCACACAACTTAGCTATATTGTACCGCAAAAGTAGCCTTAATAAATATTAAAAAATTGTGAGATATATCACATATATTTTGTGACTTCGGGCGTATTGTTGTCTTAGAACTATTAACATAAACACTATGCCAAAATATCTCACCAGTCCAAGCCCTGAATTTGACACAGTGTTTGAGTCTCTTAGTGAAACCGCTCAACAGGGGGTCAGTGCGAGTGGTATGACTTTGTCTCGGTTTTTCATGATGTATATGGACGATGTAGGTGTCTATGCTGATGAGTCATTTGTAACTTGGATGGACTGTCATTTTATCGGTGTGACCGGAACTGGCCTTCTGGATGACGTTGACCCTGTGCGAGAGATATTCGCTTTAGATGGCTCTCAAGGAGCAGAAGGGAAGGTTCCAGAGTCGGAACTTGCCATGCTCGGCAAAACTTTATTGAGTGTTAGTTAAAAAAGCCTTCTTTATCAAATAAATTACTGTCGTTCAAGTCCAGAGGTTTCACATAAATATCGAAATCCGC
>JAUHXF010000029.1 GCA_030427125.1 bacterium
AACCAGCATCAACAAGGACATAATTCACTCCTGAACGATTAAAGTTCTGCCATGAGCCATTACGATCAACTTTAAACCTAAAATCTTTCGCACGCATTTCTCCGCCGTTATTATTCACAACTTCTTTGTGAATTACGATTTTGCCCGGCAAGTCATAGTTCGTTATTGTACATTCATTATCACTACCGCTTGATACATAAATCCAACCCGTTAGCGAACAGTTGCTTCTCCACCAGTCCCAGCCAGTCGTCACATAGCCTTCCTGTTGAATCTCTCCGACGTTATACCACCCTGCTTCCAGGATAATCTGCAAACCAGACTTCTGGTAGTCAACTAGATTACCGTTGCTATCGTGAATAGTCAGAACAAAATCTTCTGCGTCTTTTGGACCGTTCCAATTATTAACCACGTTTTTATAAAGTGTTAATGAACCTTGAGGTATGTCATCGTTCACGATGGTACACTCGACACTTTGGCCGAACTCTAGCGTTACCGGGTGATCTACAACGACATTGTTATTTGCAGTATCAACACACGAAACTTCACTAGCCTCATAACCTTGCATATTTTCTTCAGTCACCTCGTACTCGACGCCAGACTGAGCACCTTCATACGCGTGCGTCACTTGATTGTCTTCTAGCTCACCACCCCCTTTTCGAGGATCGTCAACTCGCACTCCGTTAACAAACATCTTGAAATCAATAGCATAGCTCTGACCGGAATTATCGTTGATGACCCGCTTAGTCACACTAAGTGTAGGCTGCTCGTCGTAATTGAATACATTACAGATTACCGCTTCGCCTTGCTGGGCTTCATACGGGTAGCCAACTGACTGTCCTTCAACGAAACATCCTATGGTAGGCTCAGAACGATATCCCGGAAATTGGTCTTCTGTAATCGTGAAATACCCTGGCTCTATTTCTACTTCATAAAAATTAGCAATACTGTCAAATGAATTGCCTGGACCTACAGACTGCAGCTCGAGCGGCTCACCGTCTAGCTCTAGGTTGAACTGATCCGCGGTCATTGACCCACCGTCATCGTTATCTACGTACTTTCTTACTTTTACAGTTGTTGGCACTTCTGCCTGTTCACAGTCTGTGTTTACCGTCACTTTCTCCGCTTCAACTTCATACCACGGATATCCAAGCGCAGTAAAATAATCTTTTTCAGAACCAACGCCCCAGAAGTACACATCTACTGACCCACCGTTGTAATCTTCAGGGAATGTAACATTGCTAGCGTTAGTGTTGAAGTTCCAGTCAACAGAACCTTCTGAGTACGAGAAGCCGTAGCTATAAGGTGTCTCATTCTTTGTCAATGCAACACTCATTTCTCCGCAAACTGATATGTCAACTTCGTAATCCACACAATCCGGCACTGGATCTTGAGAGTTGAGCCATGAATAGATATTCATCCCTCCTGGCTTTTGAGATGGATCACAGAAGTCGACTTGTGGTTGTCCAGACGATACTTGGCAGTCATTAGCCAAGATAGCTTGACCAGCGGCTGACCAATTTTGTCCATTGTGCACGTTTGGCACTGGTGGGATGATGTCACCCCACGTTTGCTGATTGTCCTTGAGTTGTTGCGCCTGCGCCTGCGTCTCTGCTAGTTGTCCTGTATGTTGACCGAAATGATCACTACCACCCACACCGTCGATCGCCTCTTCGCTAACAGTGTTCATTGTATAAGGATTTGTAGCGCTATTTGTTGCATGACAAATGTCATACATCTCTACAGGCGGTGCTGGTGTGTAATAAACTGTTGCAATCAAGTGATCAACAAAAATCTCGGTATCCCCTACACATGACGTACCCGGGTCGTAATCCTTTATCTTAACTACAAAGTCCGTCGACGATAAGTCGTCAGTCGTCCAACTGCCTCCCCACAGATCAGTGTTGCCTCCGACGGCAATGTATGAAAAGTCTGGCGTAAGGCCTCTTGTTTTAAAGTTTGAATACGTGCTACCGCCATCTCCAGAAACTGCAAGCTGTAACTGACAACCATTAGAAAGAGAACCGGTGCGAGCTGCAAGCGTGTTGACTGCAATACCGTCGATCGTACTACCAGCTGGAATAGCAGAAAAGTCAAAACCACTATAGCCCTGTTGTTGACCGTCATCTTCGGTCACATAATCGAAATCGTCTGCTTGGACATTTGCAACTATGTTCACGTCCCAGTCATTTGGCGCAACTGTAGTCGTTGGCACCTGGCCAGTTGAAGCTGCACTCGCCAAATTAGGTGCGGAAATAAAAAATCCCGCAGTATATGCGAGCGATTGACTAGCGACAAGCGCAACCGATGCAATCATTCGTGATGCTTTTTTTGATAGGTTCTTAAATGAAATCATAAAAAAGAGTCTCCCAGCTCTTAAATTGGAGACATCATGCGCTTCTAAACTCTACAAGTCAAGCAAAAGTGCCTATAGTGTGAGAAAGTTCACATTTTATCTTTAATTTCTTGGATCCAATCACGTAGTTCGGCTGCCTTTTCAAACTCAAGGTTTGCGCTTGCAAGCTCCATTTGACTCGTGAGATCTTTAATCAAATGCGAGTATTCTTCTTTAGGAATTTTCTTGAGATTTAAATGCTTCTTCTTGTCTGTAGCTGATTCTTCTTGGCTCATACGCTCAGCTATAGCCTTGCTCACTGTCTCAGGCGTGATTCCGTGTTTTTTATTGTGTGCCTCTTGTATTGCTCTTCGGCGATTCGTTTCGTCGATGGCGGCTTTCATGCTCTTGGTGATAGTGTCACCGTACATAATGACGCGTCCTTCAACGTGACGAGCGGCCCGCCCAATAGTCTGGATGAGTGCCGTCTCACTTCTGAGAAAACCCTCTTTGTCGGCATCGAGAATAGCAATCAGACTCACTTCGGGCAGATCAAGACCCTCGCGAAGTAAGTTAATACCAACCAATACATCGTATACCCCCATGCGCAGGTCTCTCAGGATGTCTGTTCTATCTAGTGTATCTACCTCACTATGGATATAGGCGACCTTAATACCAAGTTCTTCTAGATACTCAGTCAGGTCTTCGCTCATACGCTTTGTAAGGGTGGTGACCAGAACGCGCTGTTTTTTAGCGACAGTATCACGAATCTCCGCTATCAGATCATCAACTTGGTGCTCAATAGGCCGGACCTCGATGTTTGGATCGAGCAATCCTGTTGGTCTGATGACTTGCTGCGCAGGCTCAGGCGAACGAGATAACTCATACTCACCCGGTGTTGCACTAACATAGACAACCTGATTCATGTGTCGTTCGAATTCAGTGAAATTAAGCGGCCGATTGTCTAGTGCGCTCGGCAGGCGAAATCCATGTTCGACAAGTACTTCTTTTCGCGAGCGGTCTCCTGCATACATCCCGCGCACCTGCGAGACCGTCATGTGTGACTCATCAATCATCATCAAGAAATCATCGGGATAGTAGTCAAGTAAGGTGGCCGGTTGCTCTCCTTCTTCACGTTCAGTCAGGTAGCGGCTGTAGTTCTCAATTCCTTTCACAAAACCAGTCTCTTCAAGCATCTCGAGATCGAACTTAGTCCGCTGTGTGATGCGTTGCTCTTCTAGGAACTTGTTTTCCTTGTGGAACCACGCACTTCTCTGCTCCATTTCACGAGCGATCTTGGCAATCGCACCTTTCAGTTTTTCTTGTGGCGTTGCATAGTGCGAACTTGGGAAAATCTTTATTTCTTCAGGTTTCGATATAACTTCCCCGGTCAATGCATCAATTTTGGTAATTTCATCTATTTCATCACCGAAAAAATCTATGCGATAGGCAATTTCCTCTCCTGCCGGAAACACGTCAACAATATCGCCACGTACACGGAAAGTTCCACGATGAAAGTCTATATCATTCCGTTCGTACTGAATGTCAGTCAAGTGACGAATAAATTTATCACGCACGCGTTTTTCGCCTTTCTTGACGTGAAGACTAAGGTCAGCATAGTCGCTCGGTGAGCCGATGCCGTATATGCAACTAACACTCGCGATAATGATCACGTCTTTTCTCGTCAACAGAGAGTCGGTAGCTGCGTGCCTCATACGGTCAATCTCTTCATTAACTTGTGAATCTTTTTCGATATACGTATCAGAGCGCGGTACATAAGCCTCAGGCTGGTAGTAATCAAAATAACTCACAAAGTAATGCACTGCATTATCCGGAAAGAATGCCTTGAACTCTTCATATAGCTGCGCAGCTAGAGTTTTGTTATGACAAATTATTAGTGTTGGTTTCTGCGTTTGTTCGATAACATTCGCCATGGTGAATGTTTTACCTGTACCAGTAGCACCAAGAAGAGTCTGTTCCTTTACACCCTTGTTTATGCCTTCAACTAACTGAGCAATCGCCCCTGGCTGGTCGCCGGACGGCTTAAAATCAGATTTTATTTTAAACTTCATCTCGTTCGAAACTCCATTCTACAGCTTCAAAAAGCACACCAAGTGTACAAGGCCTTTCACAATAATTTCTAACTCGATTCATCAAGCTCTATTGTAGCTTATCCAGATCGGCTTGAGGTATCTTTACCAGTTACGAACCCATGCTTGCCTGCAAGCGGCTCACAAATACTAGCCTTCACAGCCCATTCTTCAGAAATTTTATCAGTGTGAATGTCGGCATTCTCTTTGTCCAGTATCTTCACGATCTTTTTCACCAGACGCTCAGGGTCAGTGTCAAAATGGACAAGACCTTTCGCCTGACTCCCTAATTCTTCTAGCTCTTCTAGCATCTTTGGAAGATAATCTGCAAGCCCACCGCTTTCGAGTAAAACGCCACAGGGCATATGAGCTTCTATCGCAGTCGTGAATTCATGAAGAGAACCCATGCGACCACCAACCGTGATAACGGCATCAGAACTCATGACAAGGTGAATATCGCGTCCAATATAATTCATCCCCGTAAAATTCACATAATCAAACATACCGATTGGAAGCCGATATTTTTTAACGTGTGAGCGCAGACTAGCAGCCGGGCTAAAGCCGATACTTTTTCCTCCAGCATCCTTTGCGCCTTTTGCCGCGTACAATGGAACACCCACCGTCGCACCCGTCGTTGTTATATGACCAGCTTTTGCAATTTGCACACCAACTTCATATGCTAGTCCGCAGCTTGAATCAACAGAATCGCCGGCTGCTGCTCCAGAC
>JAUHXF010000011.1 GCA_030427125.1 bacterium
TGCCTGTTCGTTTCGGGTACTCCATCACCCCCGACGATATATAATAACGGGTTGAATCGGAACACTTCGCCCACGTTTTCGTTCGACGAATCAAACGGATCTTCATTCTCTTCCGCCAAAGAAACAGTGCCATTAGTTCTTAACAATTCAATAGTCTTTGCGACAAACGCACCGTTAATCGTTAGTTTTGAACCACATTCGTCTACGAGGTACTTGCTAGCAGCGCTGTTAGGGTCATTGTTATATGCGGTTATGAGGTTGCCAAGTGATGGAGAATAACACGTGTGTATCTGCCCTTCTTCGGCCACAGAAGTAGGATCCGCTTCATCGGGCTGAGCGACAAAGACGCCATCCAGCTGGTCAACACCTGAGCTAATGTAGATATTTCCCTGGGCAATTATGAACAGTGCCGGAATCTTTTCTGCTGCATTAACACCACCGGAGTCGTCCCAGTTTGTATTAGCATTGCTTATTGTGTCTTCGATAACAACATCACCTTCAACATAGATAGTGAGTCTTGTGCCATCTTCAATTGGCGCCCCAGCCTGTAGCCGCAATGGAGCAGAGCTGAGATCTGATTCTGAGACAATATATGACCCTCTTGAGCCATTGAGGCCGTCAGCGTCGAGGTTCAATGAGTTAGATGGGACTGCTGCGCCGAGAATTTTGACATCTGCAATCGGGTCGCCATCCCTATCAGCCCACCAGTCTTCAGAACAAACCGTCTGCCCAAATCCACCGCCGAAGTTATACGTTCCGGTGTTTGTATTGATAGCATTACCACCAGCATCAACTCCTGAGTTGGCAAACGCGAGCCTCGTAAGCGTATCGAGGTCGCCACCCGTAATAGTCCCTCCTGAACCCGTACCGTTGAACGGCAAAGCACTACCCGGACTGATTCCTTGTATGACATTCACGGCGAAAATTGCTAGTTCCGCACTTGCCCCCTGCAGATATGTGTTCTCAGGAGAGTCTGGATTTGTCCCCATCCAGGCTATTGCTGAAGGCGTAGCGGTCACGTCGGTTAGCGAGCACCCTTGGCCGAAACCACCACCAGCAAATATGTCATTACCATAGAATTTTGCATACGGGAAGTATTGTTGAGAGAAGTCAGTACTCTCTCCAGCCCCTACTCCATTACAGTTGTTGAGTGAAGCTGCTACGTCTTGATTGAGGCGATATGCTATATCCCACGTGAGTGTATAGTCACCTGCAGTATCGGTACGTAAATTGCTAGCTGTTCTTGATTCAGACCCATTATCTCCACCGGGCGGTCTAGCAGGAACCGTGACGTTATTAAAGGATCCGTCATCTATACCAGGTGCGTCCGTACTGTATTCAACAGAATCCAGTGGCACTGAGACTAAATTAGGGTTTCGTACAGTTAACGTCGAGGCAAACGGTCTATTGACCTCGAACAAGGCTATTGGGTTAAACGAAACACTACATGACAAAGGTATAAGCTCCACTGGCATATCAATCTCACAACGACTTGGGAACCATGTGTCATTAGTCTTATCGTATAATCTTATGACGATTGTATAATTGCCCGTTTCTGCAGGAGCTTGCAGGCGAAGCTTTACGTCACTATTGTTCGTACTGTCCAAAGACTGCACATAATACCTGTGGGCAACGCCTGCAGTAGATTCGTTGTACCTAGTGAGATTTACAGGGTCTTGACCACTGCCATTACCCAAAAGGCCAAAGTCTTGCGTGGCGTCATTATCTGGTGGCGGAGATAGAGGGCCTCCTGTAGCTGCCCAATTAGTCTGTCCACGCAACCCAACACCAATGTGTAGTCCATCAGAAGTAGACCCATTAGACCAATTTACTCCATTCGCGTTAATCTCTACGTCAAGATTAAACGTATTTAGTGGGTCAATTCTTGAGATTGATGCAGCATTACCACAAGCACTAACAGGTATCTCCGGCGGTTCCTCAACGGTAAGTGTACTTGTACACACAATATCACCTCCAGCTATCACTGTGTCTATATCCCAACGTATTGTGAAACTACCTGTTTGCGTCATGCGTAACGACGGAGATTCATATTCTTGGTCATCAACACTTGCGGCAAGTTGATTTCGATTTGGATTATTGCCGTTGACTGTAATAGTTTCATCAATGACATTCACAGCAGGATTACCATTGGAAGCTGGCTGAATAATTCTGATTCGTGCTCCATTAACTGTAATTGCACGTGAATTTGGGTTATCTGCATCTGCCGAAACAGTGAATCTCTCTCCCCACATAACCGTTGCGTTATCGACAGTACACGTAGGAGGCGATACTACAGTTACTGATTTAAGACAACTATCGTCAAACGGTTTCCAAGGATTTGGCACTCTATCACGATCAAGCAATCTGAAGCCAAATTTATAACTATTATTTGTACTAGGAGCGAGTAAAGAAATATTAAATGTTGTAGAATCTCCCGGCCCGAGTGTTGTTCTCCCGGACTTTGTTATTCTTTGTTTAACTTGGCTATCTCTTGGGTCAGTAAAGCTGAATATCCCTGTTCCTGACCGAGCCTCAACTGGTCTGAATCTAGTCGTTGTATCTGGAGTTGGGGGATCTTGACCTACTCGTGAGTGGGCATTTTCGTCATCTCCAGGGTTTATGAGACCAAGACTAGCTGCATCTGGATCTGTAGGTCGTCGAAATCTAATATTGCCAGATCCTTCATTCGTTACTGTGACATCCACGTTGAATCTGCTGCCGGGTGCGACGTACGTCGGTGCAGTAATCGTACAGCTTATAGGTGGTTCATCATTTTCAGGACAATTCTGTATACCTGTATTAAATTGTAGAGCGTTATCTTTGCTGGCACCCGTGAGTTTAAGTACATACTCGTATGCTGGATCAAATTTATTTAAATCCGCTAGTAAAGGATTGTTGCCAGGTAGCTCCATATACTCATCCTCATCTCCTCCGAAAGGGTCTTGTCCCGGAAAAAAACCTGGTATTCCGTTTTTCCAGTTCTGTATTGCAGCGTAAGGTAGCCTATCTAGCTCACCTATAGGTGAGTTAAACGTAACCCTCGTAGCATCAGAGTCTATTGTGTGGTTAAAAGTTGAGTCTTTATATAAGCTTATCTCTATATTCTGGCCTGTAGCAAAATTATTGAGGGTATCTAAGTCATAGTATGTAATGACCCCTTGCGTAACTGAACTCGCCTCACATGGCTGGATAGCTATCTCAAGACCCCATCTGTCTTGATTGATTGGCAAGCCACCCCAGTAAGAAGAGTATATCTCCCTTCGTCCCGTAGTTGGATGCGCACTTGGACAAGAATCAGGGTATGCACTATAGTCACAAGTAAAACTAAGATTCGAAACACCAATTATAACTCCTGGCGTGTCTGCTCTCACTCGAAATGCATTCCTATATTGTCCAAGCGTTTCATTCCCAATTGCTGAAGCATGGAAATAAAACATTGTGTAATTACCAGATGACGTCGGCCTATCTCTAGCTGGAATAACTACACCACCTGGCAAGGTGCGTTCATAAGTTTGTCTAGTAGCAGTAAAGGTCAACTCTTTGTTTGCATCAGAGCCTGTACATTCATCATCCGCATCAAACCACTCAGTAAACTGTCCGTCCAGGATTTCAAACCTTGTATCAGCTATCCAGCCATTATAGTCTCTTCCGGCATTACCAGAAGAAGAACTGTCGCATGCCCCAATTACGGTAAGATCGATATCAGTACCGATTAAATTATTAGGTACATATATATTCGCAAGTGTTGATCTTGCTTTGTTTATCCTAGGACTTGAAGCAAGCTGCACTATCGAATAAGTAGCCGCTTCTCCACTTGGTGAAGTGTCGGGGAAAATACTACTTTTTGCTCCACTTACACTTCTTTGTGCGCTGGTTGTTTCACCTGAGACAAGTCCTACAACTATAGTTGATAATGCGAATATAAAAATGAAAAGCGTTAATTTGTACCATTTGCTTGAATACATTTTGCTAGCCTTCATCTGGTAGCTCAATTAATGGTACTTCTGTTCCGTTTAGGCTATTTCCAAGAATAATTTTCCAATTTTGGACAGCTTGATCTGAAGATAGCTCCCGCGACAACTCCAAGCCTTTAGCATAACACTCCTCTGCCGTCTTAGAGTCATCCAGCTGCTTCGCACTTAATATGCACTCATTGTATGCTCTTACTCTTGTTTCATTGTTTACTTCTTTGTCCTCAGCAGTCATTAATGAAATACTGAGAGACTTCTCGTAGTTTTCCTGAATAAATTCAGCTCGAGATTCTGAAAAATCACTGTTTATCGCTAACGGCTCCGATTCTACTTCTTGATTCTGTACTGGGTTAGAAGTTTCTTGAGAATCTCTAGAATCACTTGACTGCAGAACAATAATTACAGTTATTGTAATAAGCACGCTAATTACAATAAAGACCAGACCTATTTTTTTTCTACTTCTCACGCTGTCATTTTAGCATAAGCTCTACAGAAAAACCTCTATTCACAGACCTCATAAATTTCGTAAACTCCGTCACCGTCCAAATCGGCTGTAACCGAAGCGCAGTTTGTATTTGAGTCCCTGTCGGTTGACGAGCCACTTGAACTTCCACCAGATGATGAGCCACCGGATGAACCGCCACCGCCACCACTAGTTGATGAACCGCCTCCGCCTCCACCAGATGATGAACCGCCACCGCCACCACTAGTTGATGAACCGCCACCGCCACCACTAGTTGATGGGCGTGGTTTGCCGTCAGTTTCTAGATAATCATTTAGCTTATCTGTTGCAACGTATAATGTAATATTGCTTCCTTCGAGAGCATCCGGGGCGCCTGCAATAGACTGTTCTGCTGCTGTGATACTCGCGTCTAACTCATCTAATAATTCATTAGCTCTATCATTATTCTCGTTGTCTAGTGCTGTTTGGATAGCGGTAACTGAAACGTTGAAATCATTTGGTATCGCGTTTAAAGCTCCGAGGTTTTGCCCAGCTCGAGCGATAAGTTCTTGAGCACCCGCTTCAACATCTGCTCGAATTTGACCCCAGTCCTTGCTATGCCAAGGCTGAGTTGTGCGTGGCAGATCTTTATCACCAGCTACGTACGGGTCATCAGCAACGAGGAATATAGCTTTAAATGAGTTGTCAGAAGCAGTCCGCCATGTTGTCTTAGCTTCTTCTACATTTGGTGCAATACTCTCAGCATACCTATCCTCTTGGTTCATCATTCTATTTGAGAGGCGCTCTCGTTCAGCTTGTTCTGGCGAGGTTGTGGTGGTTGTGGTTTCTTGAATCGTTGTTGTGGTAGTTGATTTAGATGTAGAGGCTTGAGTAGATGGAGCTGCGTCTGTGTCTTCTTGTTCTACTACACTAACCTTGACTGTAGCTTCGACCAATGATTTTACAGGGACTGTCTGTTGATTATTTGGGTTTTCTTCATACTCTCCGCCTGTTGTAGGCTGTGTAGTTGTTGGATCTAATTCAGCTACAACTGGGGCTCGCCCTTCGCCTTGTGCGACTTCAGGAGAAGAATCCCCTGCCCCACAAGCAGCTAAGCTGACCGTAGTGATTACTGCTAATGCTCTTCGATTCATTTGTAAGAATCCTTTATTGCGCCAGGTTTAATAATAAGTTGCTGTCAGTCTATGACAATCTAATAATATACTATTTCTGTCAATAATTGCAAGCATAAGCGTCTATTCACATACAATATAGATTTCATAGACTCCATCTCCATCCAAATCAGCAGTAACAGTTGTACAATTTTCTTCTTCGTCTGGGTTAGTGGTTATTGGTACCGTTGTTGCTACCTGAGTCTGTTCTCCTCTGACTGCTGGCTCGCCCACAGTAGCTGGTCCGTCTATTACGGTAATCACATCAGTTGTAGCTGGCTCAGTCGTTGACGTAGTAGTCGTGGTGGTCGTTGGGTCTGGATCATCTTCAAATTCTTGAGTGAAGTTCCCCACCTCTTGTTCTGTAGCCACTGTTCCGAGCTGAACCTGTGCGCCTCTCACCGCAGGAGAGAGGTCGCTATCTGAATCGACATCTGTAACTGGTTGCATATGTATAGTCGGTTCCGTCTCCACTCCGCAGCCATAAGAAGCAACAGCTAAACTGAATACTGCAGTCGTAGATAGGATAGATCTTTTCATAACACTACTATTATACAATATTTTGCAAATAGTTCGTAATTAGTGGCTTTACATCAGAGAAAATCAGGCATAGACTAAGGTTATGTTGAGGTTTATCGCGCAAACTACTCTAGCGGTGCTAGCCAATGCTATCGGACTAATTATTGCATCGGTACTCATAGACGGCTTTTCTATTGATAGTGTTGCTTTCGTGGTTGCAGTACTGATATTTACCGGAGCGTCTACCTTGCTGGGGCCATTTATCGCATTGCAGGCAAAGCGAAATGCACCGTACCTGCTTGGCGGGATTGCTCTCGTTACGACGCTTGTGAGCCTTATCATCACGAATCTCGTGTCAGAAGGAATTTCAATCAGCGGTCTATCGTCTTGGGTTGCAGCAACATTTGTCGTGTGGCTCTTTGGCGTACTCGCAAGTGTTATTCTGCCCCTTTTTCTTTTTAAGAAAACCCTTGAAGGCATCAAAGAAAAGAACAACGCTGACGAGTAAACTACTTAAATAGCTTCGGAACTAAAATCGGCGTATTTTTCTTGTACTGTTGGTAATTTTTGTCTTTACCCCAACGCTCGTCGGCGCCCTTCTCAAGCAACGGGATGCCACTGACGAACAGCAGCATAGCCGTGATAAACAACGGACTAATCGCTGCTATAAGCTGATTCACCCCATCTAGTGCTGATACAGCGAACACATATACCCCTATCCACACGAGTATCTCACCGAAATAGTTTGGGTGCCGCGAACGAGACCAGAGACCAATATCTATAAACTGGCCCTTGTTCTTTTTATTCTGCGTGAAGTTATACTTCTGTATGTCAGCGACAGACTCAATAATCAGCCCCTTCGCCCAAATCGCAACGCCAAATAATGCAAGCCACCACGTCGGCTCTGATTCTGCATCAAAAAATAAGAGCGAGCTAAGCATGACCACCCACACCGTAATCGCTTGCAACGTCCAGAACCCACCAAACTTCCAAAAACTATCGCGCTTATCATCGAAACGATGATCAACACCTGTCTTGCGAATCCGCGCAAACAAAAACGTCCCGATACGAACCGCCCACATGATGAGCATTGCAGCTAATATCCATGCATAGATACTGACCTCGCGCATTGTCAGCATACCGAAGAATGTCAGCGATATGAATGTAATCGCATATGAGAGATCTGTGAGTTTATCAGTCTTGTTCCGAAACGCGATTAAAAACAATGTGTAATTAATCGCGAACGAAACACCGAGCGCGATGAGTAGATACATGAACTATTTATTTCTTCCAGTTTTTGTAGGCGTCATCGACGAGCTTCTTAGCGACGTCTCGACCACCCCAACCAAATGCTATTGCGAATGCTAGCATAAAGCCGGCAACGATGACGGTGATGTTGTTATTGATGATCGTAAGATCAAGTCCAAGTTGTGCAACAGCAAGCGGCAAGCCAAAGATAAGGACAACTACCTTCGCTGTCATAGCGAGAGATTTATATGGCTTCACTTCTGCTTTCTGTGCAGCTTCACCTACCACCTCTTTAATCACATTCGCAAAGTACAGCGTCAACGCAGCAACAACTGATGCAGCTAATATGTTCGGGATGAAGCTCACGAGCGAGTTAAACGTATCTGTTAGCACAGATAGCCCAAGCACATCCACAGCTGCAGCAAGGAATATCAACATGACTGTCCAACGGGTTAGTAACGTCACAACACCGTCAATATCAACCTGTTTAATACCGAGGCTATCTAAGCCCTTCACCACTGGCTGGCTTGTCTCTATGAAATCTACAAGTCTACCGAGTAGCTTGCCGAGCAAACGCGCTACAATGAACCCAACTACCACTAACAACAACGCTGCAAGTAACTTCGGCGCAAACTCTACAGATGCATCCACTAAGTCGAGGAATGAATCCTCAAGTCTATTTAATACACTTTCGTCTTCCATATCACACTCCTTATTACCTACATCTATCGTAGGTGAATACTAGTTTGGGTGCAAGTCCACCGGTCTGCGTAGTGTGAATGACAGCACTGTCTGATAGGATATAGTTATATGAGTTTATCTATAGGAATTGTTGGCCTGCCAAATGTCGGTAAGTCAACCTTATTTAATGCACTAACCGACAGCAGCATCCTGGCCGCTAACTACCCATTCGCGACCATCGAACCGAACACAGGAATTGTTCCGGTGCCGAATCATCGACTCGAAAAGCTAGCGAGTATGTATAACTCACAGAAGGTCATCCCTGCTACGGTCACATTTGTTGATATTGCTGGTCTCGTTGAGGGTGCCAGCCGTGGTGAGGGTCTCGGCAATCAATTCCTCAGTCATATCAGGAGTACGAGCGCAATCTGCCAAGTAGTACGCGCGTTCGAAGACCCTGATGTTCTTCGTAGTGATTCATCTAAAGACCCAGCTCATGACATCGACATCATCACGACAGAACTTGTTCTCGCTGACCTCCAGACCGTCGAAAAGCGTCTACCAAAAATGGCCAAAGAATCCCGTGCTAATCCAAAGCTCAAGCCGGTAAGTGACGCGTTAGATGCAGTAAAGAAACAGCTAGAAGCCGGTGATCCAGTCTGGAAAGACCATGAATTACTTGAGCAATATCACGAGCATATTAGTGATCTACAGCTCATGACAGTAAAACCAATACTATACGTGTTCAACTTGGATGAGATCGACATGGGCAACGAAGCAAAGAAAAAAGAACTTATTCAATTAGTAAATCCTGCACCCGTTGTCTTCGTAAATGCAAAACTTGAAGACGAGTTACGTGGACTGGATGAGACAGATAGACAAGAGCTATTAAACAGCTATGGACAAGAAGAACCCGGGCTCAATATGGTTATCAGAGCTGCCTACGAGCTACTCGGCTTGCAGAGCTACCTCACAGCTGGTGAAAAAGAAACGAGAGCGTGGACAATCAAGAAAGGCTCAACTGCCCCACAAGCTGCCGGCGTCATTCACGGTGACTTTGAAAAAGGATTTATTGCAGCGCAAATTGTTGCATACGACGACCTAGTAACTGCTGGTTCAGAAGCAGCAGCAAAATCTGCTGGTAAAGTTCGTACCGAGGGAAAAACCTATATCATGCAACCTAACGATGTTGTTGAATTTCGGTTTAATAACTAGTACGCGACTAAATTGCTTTTTCTAGAACTTCAGCAAGCTCTGCAATCTTTTCTTTTCCGACATTCTGAGTGAATACCGATACAGTCATTTGCCGGCCGTCCTCAAACTCTACTATCGCACTATCATGCCAGATATTGTTTTCGTTAAACCCTACTTTGTTATAGACAAGGACGCCATCACTAAAACCGCTCGGCAGACCTGTTCTATAAAAGTCCGGTTGATTAAGCAGTGAATCCAGGTACGCTTGGCGAGAGTCTGATGATAGTCCACGACCATTAGAGACTAGCTGTAACAACATAGCTGCATCGGTTGGCGTAGTAGTTGTTAAGACCATATTTGTATCTTCTATACCAAGAACCTGTAGCTGCTCATTCTGGGTTCGTTTATCAAACTCGTTCCACATCTGCTCTGCACACGAATTGTTAGAGTCGCGAATCATTGTATCTAAACACTCGGCACGGGTGAGCTCGGTCGTGTATTGTTCGTCTGGATCTGCGTCGCCTCTATCTATTTGAGCGTACCCTAAATACGCAACAAATAGTTTATATATACTTGCTGCAGTGTATTCTTCATCCGGCTTAAAAGATGCTATTGATTCCCCGTCAGCATCTAGAATTTGCACGCTTGCCGTGCCAGTTGTTGGTACATCACTCATCCACTCGTCTATTACACTCTGGATTGATGCTGTATCGAACTCAGGTGCAGGCTCTTCGAGTTCACTCTGAACTTGAGGTGTATCATCTTCCTCTGTTATTGCTTCGGATTGAGCAATTATTTCAGACTTTTCTGTATTTTCTTGGTTTGATATTAAAACAAATACGATAACAAACCCTACTACAATAAACCCGACTGGTAGTATCATCCACTTCCGATTCATACCTATAGCGTACCACTATACTCGTGATTATTGAGGTAAAACTGAGAATTTACCATGGCGGTGACGAGGTACAAATGTCTGAACCGGTGCCATCGTAACTGGCTTATTAAGAAGTGCCGTGAAATCCATATCAGAATAATTCTTTGGATTACTATTGTAGTGGATATGCGCAGTGAGTTTGCGCAACGCATCTTTACTTCGTGTGCGAAAAACAAACTTACTGTCTTTGACTGTCATGAACAGAAAAGATTCAAAAGCTCGTGACGAGTGGTTAATCGCGTCAATTCTTTGATACTGTAGCGTACGAATATAGTTAGACAATCTTTTCGTGTCTACAAGTATGAGTCGTTCACTCGTGCCAATCAATAATCCCTTACCACCCACATATGTACCCCGGCAAATCTCAATAGGCGACTCTCCTTCCTTCAGTATTTGTTGAAGAATTTTCTGTTCACGCCTTCTAATTTTATGGTGTGATATGACATTAGATTTTTTGTTTGTATATGTTGACTTAGCCATACGTAGCCCCTTCCTATATACACCCTCATGCAGCTCTATTAAATCAGTTTTACTGTTCTGGAGATGTAAAATTCCGTACCTTTTCAGTGTGATATATTTCACTAGATTCATATTTATTGCTATTATTAGTGTGATATTGGAGCAATTTTATGACACAATTAAAGAATAGACAGCTTCTAGAAACTTTTTTCAGAGCTCATACCCGCGTTGACTATAAAAAAGGCGAGACCATCGTTCGACCGCAAGACGAGCCTTCAGGTGTATTTTTTCTAGATAGTGGATTCGTGAAGGCCTACCACATTACAAAGTATGGTGAAGAGAACCTATTACTCATTCGTGGTGCAGGAAATATTTTCCCACTTATCTGGGCCTTTACCGGTGAACACCGTGAAGTAAGCTATGAAGCAATGCAAAAAACTGTGTTATGGCGTGCTTCGCGGAATGACTACCTGGACTTTCTAAAGAAAAACCCTGAAGTTATGCAAGTTGTTCACGACATGACCGTTGAAGCATACAGGTTGAACTCTGAGCGAGTTATGACACTCAGTTACCGAACAGCTCGAGAGCGCATCGTGTCTTTCCTACTCAATCATGCAAAACGATTCGGTATAGAGAACGCTGAGGGCGGTGTTACGATCCATGCACCGCTTACACAATCTGACATAGCCAGCTCGGTTAACGCAACAAGAGAAACTACTTCGCGTGAAATTAATTCCCTAAAGAAAAAAGGCCTCATCCATATCGAAGGGCACAAAATTATGCTAATCGATACAAAAATCCTGTCAGACCTACTTGGCTAAAAATAGATAATCTATCCAAGCTTTATCTTATAGAATCGCTCAACGTTACCCTTCGTGCCAGCCACTTGAGAATCGGCTTTATTGATGACGATAAAGCCGTTATTTATGAGCCATATTTCAAATCCTGACAATATTTCACGGCGTACTTTAGAGTTTTTTATCACACCTTTATTGACCTGGTTTTTGCCTGCTTCAAATTGTGGCTTACACATCATGATAAGAATCGTATCTTTAGAACAAAACTTCTTGAGGCTTGGCATGATTTGCGTCAACGATATGAATGATACATCCGCGACGATGTAGTTTACCGCAGGGCCCTCATAGTCCCTGATATCAGTCTTTTCGTGTAGTTCTACGCGTGCGTCTCCGTGCAGCTTCGGATGTAATTGATTCGTACCCACATCGACTGCATAGACCTTTTTGGCTCCGTGTTGAAGCGCATAATCAGTGAACCCACCTGTACTACTACCTACATCTAACACCGCCTTATCTCTAAAATCGAGTTTGAACTGCTTTGCAATAGAGGCAAGCTTGAGTGCTGCTCTAGACACATACTGGTCGCCGACTACTTTCAGCTTGTCATCTTCATGCACTTGCTGACTCGCCTTGAGTGCTTTCTTGCCATTAACGGTAACCAGGCCAAGTTTAATAAAATTCTCCGCCTGCGATCGAGACTGAGTCGCTCCTTGCTGAAAGAGTGCTGCGTCAAGCCTCATGATTTATTTTCGTCGGCAGCATTAATAACTAGCTCAATAACTGGAGCTCTTTTATCTTTGGGTAGAAGACGAAGATCAGGTACTTCAATAATACCTTGACCTTCATAGCATGAAACAATTGTATCTTCAGGAACTTCGTACTTATAAACTGTTACCGACTCAATGATACCGCCTAGTTCGTAATTAAATACTCCTATATTTTCGAGCCTGTCTTTGTCCGCAGAGAGCCCAGTCTCTTCTTCTAGCTCACGTATAGCTGCATCTATTGGATACTCTTCCTCAAATAAAGCCCCACCCCAAAACTGATACAGTCCAGGGCTAGTTATACCTGGTTTATCGTCACGGTGCTGAAGCACATAATTTTTTCCGCGCTTTAACTGTACACACGCGAACTTTCGTACTGATTTACTTTCTTCGCTCACGGTATGCACCCGTTTCCGTGTCAACGGATATTTCGTCATCCACTTTAATAAATGCTGGCACTTTAACAGTAATGCCGGTCTCAACCGTAGCATCTTTAAGAACTGAACTCGTGGTATCGCCCTTTACTACATCCTCTGTGTAGGTGACTTTCAGGAACACGTTCTTCGGCAACTCAACACTCACAGCATTCCCATCAAGCTTCATAGCCTTCACTATGTCACCTTCTTTTAGGTAGCCTGCCTGATCGCCGATGACATCGTTGGATAGTTCGATTTGATCATATGTGTCTTGGTCCATGAAGTAGTGCTTTGCGTCATCTGCATACAGAAATTGCACATTGCTATAAGTTAAATCAACGCTATCGAGTTGCTCGTTGCCTTTGAAGGTTTTTTGTAATAATTTCCCGTCCAGCAGACTCTTAATCTTCACATTAACGATGCTACCGCCACGTCCCATGACCTTTTGAGCGTACTCAACAACAATGTATGGCGTGCCTTCAAACGCAAACACCTGCCCTTTTCTTAGATCTGTTACTCCAAGTGCCATGTATATTTTCTCCTTAAAAATTCAATTTCCACTACATAGTTTCACGCAACTTCTCAGCGTATGCCTCAATTGTCTCCAGGTCACTCACGCCAATACCGCCAAGAACGTAGGCTGTCTTTGCTTCACCTAAAAACTGCTCGAGATTACCAGGTAATTCATCATCCTGCTCTGCTTTCAACAAGAGTGCTGAGCGTTTCTTTAAGTTTGTCATCGCAGCCTCGTGATGACTCGTACCACGCAAGCTACCTGCCACATCATGACTCGGAGTCAAAGCTTGTGTAAATTGAACCATATCTCTCAAAACTGAAAGACGGCTCATTATCTAACAACTCTCAAACAATCTTCGACCCAGTCACGAAGTGTGTCATGATCCATGTGGCTAATGACTTCTTCTCTGTCTGCGTCATCAATCATACGGCCCAAACTTTGTAGCGTATGACGCAATGATGCAGGACTTTTCTGTTGCTTTGCTTCGTTCTCCAGCTGCCTGAATTCATCATCCAGTCGACGAACAAGCGAATGTCCTTTTATGTCAATTGAATTCTGAAACTTGTTGCGCATTTGCTGCGCTTGTCGTGCAAGTTGTTTATTGTCCATATAGACAGTATATCTTAGTTGTTTGCGACAAATGGCAGCAACGCGAGGTGTCGTGAACGCTTGATAGCCTTCGCGAGCTGTCGCTGTTTGCTCTCAGTCAAACCAGTTTTCTTTCGAGTTTCGATCTGACCGTATTGATTCACATACCGCTGCAAGGTTTTGAAATCCTTGTAATCAAAATATGGAATGTCCGTCTTGTGTTTAAAAATCTTCGCCATAATATTTTCCGCTTCGCTATTTGAGGATAACCTACGGTTTTCCTCAACGCGCGGGAGCTGTGAATGAATCACATCTTCCGGCTGCTCTTTTCCCTGGAGCTACAGGTGAAGCTTCCTTTCTTATCTTGTGTTAAAAGGGAATGTCGTCTAAGTTTATAGGTTCATCGTCGCTATCATTTGATTTCGACTCCTTTTTCGGAGCTGGAGCTGATGAGCTGTTCGATGAACTTGATCGTTGTGAACTGCCACCACCATCATTGCCGCCTCCGACAAAGTTAAAGTCCTCTACGACGACCTCTACCTTGCTTCGCTTCTGACCGTCCTGCTCCCATGATCGCTGCTGCAATCGTCCGGAAACGAGAATACCACTTCCCTTGTTCATGTACTGATCAATGATCTCGGCTGGCTTACCCCAGATATTGCAATCGATATAATCGACTGCTTCTTGTTGCTCACCATTTGCATTTTTCCACGTACGATTTACCGCGAGTGAAAAACTACATACCGTCTGACCATTTGGCGTGGTCCTTAGCTCTGGATCTCGTGTAAGATTACCCATGAGTACTACTTTGTTAAAACCGCGCATATGTCCCTCCTATCATTTTGACGTTCCGCGTCGTTCTTACTTGTGATTTTATTCTATCACTTAGTCTTCTGAAGAATCATCTTCTTCGTCTTCTTCAGACTCGTCACTATTTGCAACTCGCTTGTCGCGATTTGCCTTCATAGCTTCTGCTTTTGCAATCGCTTTATGATCAACTTTCGTGATCAAGAAACGAATGACTTCGTCGGTGATGTTAAGCGCGTTATTAAGCGCACTTACACCTTCGCCTGGCAAGTCGACTGTGTAGAACACATAGACTGCATGTTCGTGTGTGCCGATCTTGTAGGCGAGCTTTCGCTTACCCCAATTATCCGTGTCAGTGATTTTACCACCAGCGTCTGAGACGAGTTTTTCAACCTGCTTCTCAGCCTTTTCTAAATCGATTTCTAGATCCGGGTGATATAAAACCGCTAACTCATATTGAGCAGTTTCTGCCATTGTAGCTTCTCCTTTCCGTGGGATTGGTTACGAACTTTAGGATTCGCAACCAGAAATTAGTTGTTTACAGAGATAATTATACCGTAACTAGAAATTCTCATCAAGGGCGGCTTCTTCTTCTGCCTCGACGGCGCTCATCTCGCCAGCTGGCGCGCCAAACACGTCATCCATACTCGTAATCAATACGTCGCGTGGTTTTGAGCCTGATGATGGCCCGACAATGCCCTGCTCTTCCATCTCGTCGATGAGTCGTGAGGCACGACCGTACCCAATCCGCAAGCGACGCTGCAATAAACTCGTGCTAGCCTTGCGGTTCTCGAGTACGACATGTACAGCGTCTCGGAACATATCGTCATCTGAGTTACTGCCTGACATATCACTCTCAGCGACAACACCACCCTTTCCATTTAGCTGGACCTGCTGCGCGACAACCTCGTCATCATATTGCGGCGGTCGTTGCATGCGGAGGAAGTCATTAACCTTTACCGTCTCCTCGTCTGTTATGAATGCGCCCTGCACACGCATTGGTTTTGGCATCTCTGAAGTACTGAACAACATATCTCCCATGCCGAGTAATTTTTCAGCACCGATACCATCAATAATTGTTCGACTGTCTACTTGGCTTGCTACAGTAAAGGCAATTCGAGCCGGTACGTTTGCTTTAATCAGCCCTGTTATAACATCAACAGAAGGACGCTGCGTAGCCAGCACCAGATGAATTCCTGCGGCACGAGCTTTCTGTGCTATACGCACAATCAATGCCTCGACATCACGTGCTGCCATCATCATCAGGTCAGCCAATTCGTCTATGACGATAACGATATACGGCATAGAATCCTGATCCGATAAATTATTGTACTCAGCTATATTTCGCTTTGATACACTTGCAAATGTTTTAAGTCGTCGCTCCATCTCGGACACCGCCCATTTAAGCGCACTAATACACTTTTCAGGCTCATTGATGACTGGTGTCAATAAATGAGGAATGTCGTTGTATGGTGTGAGCTCAACCTGCTTTGGGTCGACGAGTATCAGCTTCAAATCTGATGGGCTATTTTTGTAGAGCAAGCTTGTGAGCAAGCTATTAATCATGACGGACTTACCGGAGCCGGTTTGACCGGCAATAAGCAAGTGAGGCATTTTGTTCAATGCACCAACGACCGCCTTGCCGGCAATATCACGTCCAACAACAAATCCTAAGGGATCATTTGCTCGTGTCCAGCCCTTGTCATCGAGCACGCCTGATACGCGAACCATAGCTGGTTTAATGTTTGGAACTTCAATTCCAACTAGCCGCTTACCTGGTATAGGTGCTTCAACGCGAATACTCTGCGCTGCGAGACTTAATGACAATTCTTTGTCGAGCGCGGCAATCTTACTGAGCTTCGTGCCTGATGGTGGCTTAAGCGTGAACTGCGTCACACGTGGGCCAATATTGGCGCCTTCCATTTCAACATTAATATTGAAATTAGAAAAAGTATCTTCGATAATTTCGGCATTCATTTTAACGTCGCCGGCGTCAGCTTTATCTTGCTTCTTTACGAGCAAATCTGTTGTCGGAAATTGCCAGTTAGGATCAACTGCTTCTGTTAGTGCTTCATGGCTTTCCTGTACCGTGAGCGTTGCTGCGGTGTTTTTCAATGTTGAACGACGTTTCGCCTTGTCTTTATCGCTCTCGGATAGCACAGGCACACCTTCATTAAGTTTTATACCCTTGTGTTCCGCAGCATGAGACTTGAGCTCCTCTAGATCTGTGTCATCTTGCGGTTTCTTTTCGAACGGCTTTTTCAAAACACTAAGTGGCACATTAAATGTCCAGAAGCCAGCTAGAACGGTGAGTACGAGAAACAGAATACTTGCAGGTATCTTATCAAGGAGCGACAAGGCACCAGAACCAATAACATTTCCTAAGCCACCTCCCTTACCATCTACCCACTCAGTAGACAGATCTGGCTGCGTTGCGAAAAGCACGTGCAATAAGACAGAAAATGATAGTACAAAGCTGGACATACTCAGTACTCGCCAAGCTGGCAGATTATAGTCCTCTGACGTCAGCTTATAAAACCCCCAATAACCAAGTGCAACTGGAGCGAGATATGCTGCATTGCCGAGCAGGTCGTAGACAAGCCCAAACATACCGGTTGGTAAGCTGCCGCCAGTACCAAAACCTCCGAGCAGCAATAGAATTGCCGCGACTATCATTAATACAGCGCCTACTTGCCGAACAAGTGTGTTCGGCTCTTTTGGTGGAGCTGCTGGCACCTTTTTTTTAGCGGGAGCCTTCTTCTTTGCTGGTCGTTTTTTCTTTTTTGCCATAGTAGAACTCTAGTATAACACTTTAAAAACAGTGTAATACATTGTTGTTATTTTAACATAAAAGCTTATGCTTTGTCAATTGCGTTACACTAAGTGTATGAGTAAGCCTACACACATAGCAATATTCGATATTGACGGCACCATTGCTGACGGGAAAACAATCCCCTCTTCTGTTATACAAGCGATGAAGCATCTTCAGGAGAAGGGATACGCTACAACAGTCGCAACAGGACGTGGGCTATACACCATGCGAAAGGTGCTCGGTACACACTATGATTCGATCATATCTGATGATGCTTTCCTCGTGCTGGAACACGGCGCAAAAATTGTCGATCGAGATGGCAATGTTGTTTTTATGGAGGAGTTTGGACCAGACGAACTAGAACATGTCCATGACTTCATACGCGCAAATATAGAAATGATTGATGAGATGTGGTTTGGTGTTCCTGACCCATCAAAAAAACTCCAATACTGGGTTGAGAGCCCGCAGAAAATTGAAAAAATTCAGGCCAAATACCCAGATCACGCTGATGTATTCACTTGCTCGCTCGGTGAACTGAAAGAACGTCTACACGCGCAACCAATAAGCAATATAGAAGCGCGAGCCCGCTCTCATGTGCAGCCGGGCAATATGAAGCTCCACTTTACACGCTCTAATCTCGACATGAATATGAATACTGGTGGCATATTTGGCTTTTTCATGAACAACACCAACAAAGGCTTGGCAGTCCGCTATGCCATTAACAAAATGAACATTCCTATGAAAAACGTGCTTGTTGCTGCAAACGGCATTAATGACATTGAGATGCTTGACTTAGATGTCGGCAAACGTGTCTTAGTCGGCCCCGAAAATGAGCGCAGCGAAATCAAAGGCTATCTCTCATCCGTTGATGAGCTCGTCGAGGTCGAAAGCCCAGAGGCCCTCGGCTACTATCTCCAGACTCTTTAATTTGTACGCGGGTCGTGACCAAGAAGTTGTTGACGTAGATTTGCAAATCGCTCTTGTTGCTCTGCTGCAATCTGTTCTGGAGTTTTTTCTGGCTTCTTGGGTTCGTCGTTCTTATTATCTTGCTTGCCACCGCCACCACTAATGATGTTTACCACCGGAATGACAATCGGGCTTCGCTGCGTTTGCTCATACAAGAAGTGCGTGACATAGTCTTTCAACTCAGCCTTAAATCGATCAAGATCTATTCTCTTGTATCGTTGCACCACAGCGCGCTTTAGCTCAGCCCTGAACAAATTCATGAGCTCTTCATTATCACGCATATAAATGAAACCGCGACTAATAATGTCAGGGCTAGTCATGAGTCGGCCAGTCTTCTTGTCCATCGTCAAAATAACGACCACAACACCTTGTTCACTCAACATTAATCGATCTTTTACGACAACGTTGTTAACGATTGCCCCAGTTTGATCAACAAGCTGTATACCGACGGGTACGTCACCTGTAGACTTCATAGAATTTTCGGTGAATTCTACAATTTCACCAGAGTCAATTGTCTTGATGTTTGCTTTCGGGAAACCACGCTTGATCGCTTCTCGGTTGTGATAGACCTGTGACGTATAGTTCGCATAAATTGGAATGACATACTTCGGCTGGAAGTAATCAATCATGTCCATATAGTCATCAAGTTGACCATGACCCGATACGTGCAGCGGTCCACAACCATCAACATCCCGTGTTTGATGCCGGAAGACATGCACGCCTTTACGATTAAGGTCATCTACCATAGCTGAAATAAGCTTGTCATTGCCACTCTCTGGGATAGGTGTACTCGAAAGTATTACGGTATCTCGCTCTTTTAGCTTGATGTGCTTATGATCGCCTGCACTCATTCGCTGCAGTGCCGAGTTTGGTTCACCTTGGGAACCAGTACAGATGACAACAACTTCGTCGTCTTTCATATTTGGTACGCTAGCGATAGGCACAAACGTTCCTTTTGGAATCTTAATCATGCCGAGTTTAATCGCAACTTCAAGTGTGCTGAGCATGCTTCGGCCATCCATTGCAATCTTGCGATTATGAGCGGTGGCAGCATTTACCAACATTTGAATACGATTCATATTACTTGAGAACAACGCGACGAACACACGACCAGGCGACTGCTCAAACAGGTCAACAAATGTTTGTTCAATCGATTGCTCGGTCGGTGTGTGCCCTGGCTTAGCAGCACCTAGACACTCATTGAGAAGAAGCAACACTCCCTCTTTTCCAATTTCTTTAAATCGTTCTATGTCAGATATCTCGTGGTCGTGTGGATTCGGATCAAGCTTGTAGTCACCGGTACATACAACCTTTCCGACAGGTGTATCTACGACAACGACAGTTGAACCAGGGATTGAATGTGTGACGCGAACTAGCTCGACAAAAAAGCGGCCGATTTTCAGTTTTTCATGGGTCGTCTCATTCATACTAACGGTCTGCAACTTGAAGCCGTCTGGCATCGGCACACCGAAGTTCTCAAATATGCGCTCCACCATACCAACGGTAAAGTTTGAGCCATACACCGGTGCCGGATAACGTGGTACGATATGCGGCAGACCACCAATGTGATCAAGGTGACCGTGTGTAATGACATACGCCTTGAGCTTATGTTTTATCTGCTCCAGATAAGTTACATCAGATATAGCGTAGTTAATACCAGGCAGGTCTACCCCGAGGTTGTTCCCACAATCAATCACGATTGCTTCATCTTTATACTCGAGAACAATCATATTATTCGAGCCACCTGAATCAACACCACCAAGTCCAATAACCTTCAAGCGTGGACTATCGTCAATGACATTTGCCCGCTTTGCTTTGCCATTCTCCTCAGCAGTTTTATATTGATTCAAAAGCTTACTCACATCATCATGATTACGTCTCTGCGCCCGAATAGCCTCGCCTCGGCTGGCACTTCGAGCAACATCAGTAGTCTTCGGACGTGGTTTTGTCGCCGGCTGTATTGCCTGCTTTTGTTGCTTCTGATTTTTCTGGTTTTTCGAGTTCCCAGAATTCTTGTTATTAGGTTTTTTGTTCAATTGTTTCTCCTTTTTCTTGAGAGATTTACGTTAAATTTCGTTAGAAAGTATGTCTTTCACCACTTGAAAGTCATCAAGCAGTGTCTGACGCAGACCGCCGTTATACAGAGCAGCTGCTGGGTGGTACAGTGGCAGAATTATCACGGGCTCTTCGTGACCATCCAATACAATACTGATATCAGTAGGTTGCCCGTGATCTTGGCTTATGCGCAAGTTTGGTAGAAACGCCTGTCCGCTGTGACGACCAAGCGTCGCAATAACCTTTGGACGAATAATAGCTATCTGCGCAAGTAGATATGACCACATTGCTTCTTTTTCCTCTGGAAGCGGGTCTCGGTTGTTTGGTGGACGATATTTCACAATATTCGTAATGTAAATATCGTCTCTGTTAATGTGCACACTGGCAAGCATTTCATCCAAGAATTTTCCTGCAGCGCCAACGAAAGGAATACCTTGTATATCCTCGTTTTTGCCCGGAGCTTCTCCGATGAAAATGACCTGTGCTTCTGGGTTGCCGTCACCGAACACTAATTGTGTAGCAGTTGATCGCAACGCAGGAGTAGGATCATTTTCCTCTAATTCTTTTTTAAGCTCTTGCAGCTCGCTTTGCTTTGTCATTTACTCTTGTACGTATGCTTATTTTAGTGAGCCGCACTGCCTGATACATGAAGTAGAACCCAAATCCGTAGTGCCAATAGCTGCCGCTATCGATGGCGAGTGAAAAGGAAATGTAAGTAAAGATTGCTGCGACAACGGCCAAAATAGGCGTGAGGGGAGATGGCAGCTGGCGGGTCTCAACGGTTTTCTTTGTCGTCTTCGCCTTCGATGCCTTCGCATTAGCGCTTGGCTTTTTCTTTGTCGCCATCTATCCCCTAGCCCTCTCTATTTATTTGCCTTCGAGTTCTTGCTTTGCAGCCTTCATAGATAATTGTAACCGACCTCGGTCGTCAATTGCTACTAGTTTTACAGTCACCTTCTGTCCTTCTTTGAGAACATCGGCTACCTTTTCAACACGCTCCTCGCTAATTTCACTCACGTGCACAAGACCATCTTTACCTGGCATAATCTGCACGAATGCACCGAAATCAAGCACGCTGACAACTGGTTTATCTTTATAGATTGCACCTACTTCAGGTTCGGCAACGATATCATTTATCATCTGCTTAGCCTTCGCAATACTCTCACCGTCAGGTGATGCGATCATGATTGTTCCATCGTCTTTGATATCAATTTCTGCCCCTGATTCAGCAGTTATCCCTTGAATAGTCTCACCACCCTTACCGATAACTTCACGAATTTTATCTGGATTAATTGTTACGGTCTCAACACGCGGTGCGTACGGGCTCATTTCGCCTGGAGTACTGATGACTGATTCCATGTGCTTCAGGATTTCTGCTCGGCCCTCTTTACCCTGCTCCAACGCCTTGGCGAGAATGGCAGGCGGCAAACCATGAACCTTCATGTCCATCTGAAGAGCGGTAATTCCTTCGCTTGTTCCAGTCACCTTGAAATCCATATCACCCGCAAAGTCTTCAGCATCTGCAATGTCGCTGAGGACATATGGCGTATCACCATCCATCATAAGACCCATCGCAATACCAGATACCATGCGCTTTAGTGGCACACCAGCATCAAGCAATGCTAAACAGCTAGAACAAGTTGCAGCCATTGAAGTTGAACCGTTCTGACTCATAATTTCTGTCACGCTACGGATAACATACGGGAATTCTGCTTCGCTTGGGAGCATTGGCTTGAGGGCACGCTCTGCAAGGTAGCCATGTCCGATTTCACGTCGACCAGGTGAGCCAAGTCGCTTCACTTCACCTACTGTCCAGCCTGGAGCATTGTAGTGATGCATATAGCGTCGTTCACCTTCTCGCTCCATCGTATCAACGAGCTGTGCATAGCTGAGTGGCGCAAGTGTCACGATGTTCATACCCTGTGTGACACCACGAGTAAAGATGCTTGAACCATGCGCACGTGGCAGGAAGCCAACCTCGCTTGAAAGCTCACGAATCTCGTTCATCTTACGACCATCAGGGCGGACTTGTTCTTCAACAATGCCTTTACGAGAGTCTAGGTGAACGACTTGCTGAAATGCATCTGCGTAATCACCCTTAACTTCGGCGTACTCTTCTTCGCCAATCTCAGCCTCAAAATGAGCGTGTAGATCTTCACGAATCTGATCAATCATTGCGTTACGCTCTGGGTAGTCTTTACGTAGCTTCTCGCCAAGTTTACCTTCACACCACTGCGCGACAGCTTCTTGGATTGATTCATCTGGCTTAATAAGTTCGTATTCCAGAGGTGTTACGCCTACTTTGTCTGCAAGCTCTTGTTGCAACGCTACAGCAGGCTGCATAGCATCCTGAGCCCATTCAATGGCTTTTAGGACCTCTTCCTCGGTTGCTTCATTGGCAGCTGCCTCAACCATCATGACACCGTTCTTTGTACCTGCAACCACTAGGTCAAGTTTGCTTTCGTCATATTCATCAATAGACATGAACGCCTTGTATTCACCTGAGTCAGTCATACCAACACGCAAGCCTGCCACTGGACCTTCAAATGGAGCACCTGTCAGCATAAGCGCTGCAGATACAGCAATCATCGAGATCATGTCTGGTCGAAATTCAGGATCGGTGCTGAGAACAGTTGCAATACCTTGCACTTCTGCACGGTAGCCTTTTGGCCATAATGGGCGAATTGGACGATCAATAATTCGACCAATCAAAATCGCTTCTTCACTCGGTCGGCCTTCACGCTTAATGAACCGCGAGCCGCTTACTTTACCTGCTGCATACATCTTTTCTTCGTAGTCGATGCTGAGCGGGAAGTAATCAAGCTGGACAGGACGTGAGCCTAGCTGAGCCGTACCTAGAACTACTGTGTCGCCATACGTGACTAGAACTGATGCAGAGCTACGAAAACCAACTCTATTTACTTCAAGTGTGAGTTTTTTACCGCACAACTCAGTTGAAACCTGCATAACTTCTTTACCATGCGGGTTTACTATGTTTGATATTTGAGACATATACTGTCCTTTCTTGTTCAGCGTAAGAATAAAAACTGTAAAACAACTAAGCTCGTAGCTTTACAATCTCTGTTTCCAGCGCTGAACGTCTTGTTAATTTCATCTTCAGACGAATAGTTTTAGTGCAGTTCGCCTGTTCTTTCCGAGAACCTTGAGTGAGTCGTATTAGTCGATACGATGAACGAGGCTCACAGGAAAAACAGGTGAAATGTGCAAAATTAGCGTCTAAGACCGAGTTCTTTGATGAGAGATAGGTACGCTGCACTATCTTTTCGAGCCAAGTACTTTAGAAGTCGCTTTCGCTTACCAACCATCACAAGAAGACCACGACGTGCCATATGATCTTTCTTATTGACCTTCAAATGTTCTGTTAGTTCATTAATGCGCGCTGTTAAGACACGTACTTGTGCCTCGGTTGAACCGCTATTCGCGGAAGACTGCGTTGCACGCTTCGCAGTGCTTTTCTCTTTAGTTTCTGCCATTGTTAGAAGTAATTCTAGCATGTATTAACTTTTTATTCAAGGAGATTGTCCCTAATACGCTCAGGTGTCAATGAATCAATTTGTAGTGCTTGATCAACAGACCAAGTATCTACAACTGTCCGACGTAACGCTGATAAATATCCAACCGTACCTAGACACTTGGCAAGGTCTTCTGCCAAGACTCGAATATATGTACCACTGCCGACGTGGCACGTCACTCGTATCACCGGCCACGCATACTCTTGAAGATACATGTCATGCACAAAAATATCTCGCGGCTGCAGCGTCACCTCTTCGCCCTTACGCGCAAGATCATAGGCTCGTTTACCATCTACTTTTACGGCGCTGTATTGTGGTGGTATTTGCTTTTGCGGCCCCACGAAACTTGCGAGCGCACTATGTACGGCATCCATGGTCGGCACCAAGGGATTAATTTCTTTCGTGATTTCTCCATCCTTATCACCTGTAGAACTGTGCGAACCAAGCGTTATTTCAGCTTCATACGTTTTGTCATGCTTAATGAGTGTTGGCACTCGTTTTGTATATTTCTTTCCTATGCAAAGAACCAACAGGCCTGTCGCAGCCGGATCAAGTGTTCCTGTGTGCCCTACCTTGACTGATCGCGGTTTCTTTCCTTCGTAGGTTGCGACTATTTTTCGGACGTAATTCACAACGTCAAAACTAGTCCATCCCTCAGGCTTGTTGACAAGTAGTATTCCTTCCATCACTTCAGCATACCATCGACACGAAAAAACGAATGCAGTCTCTGAATTAAATAGCTACGACGCCGGTCTAGTAAAATTACCTGGTCAATGTATGACCATTACTGCTTTACTGCGCAGAAAATGGATTATTATTCTTGCCATCTGCATCAAAGAATTGCGGCTGACTGTTTGGAGGCATCAACGGCGGGGGTACCGCAGGTGGACCATCTGGGTCCTGCCTTACATCTTGACTATCTGTTGAGGTGAGTGGCGCTGGCCTCGCATCACTCACAGGTGCAACCTCTTGTTCTGTCGGTTGCTGTACAGCTGGAGGTTGTCCCAAATCAACATGTTGTGCGCCAATATTTTGCTGCGGCGTTAATTGTGGCTGTGCTAGTGAATCTACTTGCTGACGAGCTGCATCTAACCCATCAGATTCTGTTACTCGAGCCTCTAAGTCTGCGAGATTATTGGACAGCGGCTCTTGCGGGTTGCTAGTAACGTGCCCTTTAAATTCATCGCTTACAGGCTGTAGCGTTTTTTGTTTATGCTCCATGACTGGTGTCTGTGCTTGCTTATCTGGCTCTGGCAATGCATCTACCGGTGTACTTGGCTCATCATCTGGTGTGCCAATTATTGGTTCGCCGCTCTCTTGCTGAGCATTAACTACTGCATCGGGTGATGGTGGTTGTACTGGCTGGGCTGGCATAGTGGGTTGCGTTACTTCATGGGCTGGCTTAACTGTATTAGGCAACACAGCACCATTATTCGGTGGGATAGGCGTCGAAATATACTGCCGAGAGGCTTCTTCTGGCGCCTGAGGCGATTCAACAACATGCTCTTCAGGTTCTGCCTGAGGCTGCTCTCCGAGACCTTCAAATGCTTGATCCCCCTGTGGGGGCAGCGAGTCATCTTTGATTGTGCCCAGATTACCATGCTCATCTATTTCTATACCTGTTACTTCGTCCTCGTCATGATCTATTTCGAGCGCACCATCTTCATGCCCCTCTTTGTGATTGGCAATTTTTGTAATTGGCTTCTCATTAACCGGCTCTTCAAGCTTCTCGGCAATTAACTGCTGGTTTGCACCGGCTGTCATCAATCGTGATCCAATTGATAGAACATCAGGAGTTGTTTTATCGTTTTTGAATCGGTCCGTCTCGGCAACAATACCCGTCAAGAAGGCGGTTGCCATCTGTCCGTCAACGAGCTGTGGATCAATACCATCAACAACTTTGCTTATCATTTCAGACACGCTGCTTGCCTGTGGCTCTTGCCAGTTAAGTGAACCGACCTGACTTACTGCTTCTTGCTTCGTGATACCAATAACTGTTGCGTCGTGCAGAATCCTGCCGTGAGCTGTCACGGCGGTGTCAAAATCGTCTTTCGTCACGACACCAAGCGCGATGACCACATCGACGTTGAAATCTCCCTGGCTAAACTCAAGGTCATGTTCCGAAATTGAAGCTCGATACGGTGTAATAAATATTCGAACAACACTGTCTTCAACCTTATATCGAAGCTTGTCAGCTTTTGATTTGTCGAGTGCAATAATGAAGTCTCGTAAGCTATCAGTATTAGACTCAATGACCGTTTCTGGCTGTAAAAATTCAATGGTCGATGGTACGTTACCACTGAATACTGTTGTTGCGTGCTTATCGGCTTTATTAAGGGCCAACGTCAAACCAACCGCAGCACTTAATTCATCTACTGAAGGACTGTTCTTGACTGTCACCAATACATTGTTAGCTTCTTTTAGTGCTTTGATAACTTGCTGTTGTTGCTCGTTTTGCATTTTTTTAATCTGTTATTTTTTGATTTTTAGACTATACATGTAAAATACCATTCTTTTGCGCTTATGTCTATACTTTTCTCTGTTATGTTGTTACTTCTTTAGAACACTTTACAGAAATGGCTTTTT
>JAUHXF010000012.1 GCA_030427125.1 bacterium
CTACCCGAAGCACGTGAAACTGGCGAAAAGATGCTTCGTGAGTGCCGAAAAGTGCTCGGTACATTCTTGGAACGAGCGGATAAACCAGAGCGTGGTGGAGCAATGGTTGCATATGCAGCTAACACGAAGCAAGCAGTAAAAGAACTTGCCGACAACATGCTACCGACAACACACACCAAAGAGCCAGACGCTGTCACACTGACTGATATTTGGCCAAAGAACGAGCTGGATCTCGTACCTGATATGCTATACGAACACAGCGACATGCCACTTCGAGACATCAGAAATGCAGTAAAGAACTGGACATATGATGAAAAAGAAAAAGTCATGAAGACCTACATGGGCGAACGGCTCAATCGTCGACACAAGCCAGGGCGAGCAATTGAAAAAGCCCACTACAGCTGGGATCTCGTCTGTGATTACGGTATCTTTAGGGACTTACAGCGGCATCGTATGGTTGATGATTTGACTTGGCAAGACCTCACACCGAGGTATGGTTATGACGTGCCTGAACTCGTAGAGCAAGCTGGTCAGACAGAACGGTTTGTGCGTTGTTTTGATATAAGCCTCAAACTACACAGCATTCTTATGTCTGCAGGATACGAGAAAGAGGCACAGTATGCGACACTGCTTGGTCACAAGATGCGCTGGAAAATCACCATGAATGCTCGTCAATCATTCCATTTTAATGAGCTACGCACGACTCCACACGGACATCCAGGTTATCGAAAATTAGTACGTGAAATGCACGAAAAATTGACGGAACGACACCCGATACTTGGCGGAGCAATGAAATTTGTGAATCAAGACGAAGATCCAGAACTAACAAGACTTGCTGCAGAACGAGCAACACAATATAAATTAGAGAGCCTTAAATAATACTTTATTGCTAATATTGCGATGTTATGTCAATATTACTGTTAACAAGCTATGGTTCGATTAAATCCTTCCAAACCACATCATGAATTGGCCGACGAGACTGCGAAGCACTTATTTACGCCTTTGTGGCTCAAGACGCCCGAGAGTATGCCAAGCGACGAGGAGCTTTTAGCGTATGCAACTGATTTCTATGGACTCAGTCGTTTTCACAAAGGAAATAGGGCTGAAAGACTTGCAAAATTCCTCATAGTTGACGGGTTTGAAGAAACAATTTTAGATATATCTCCTAGTGGCGGAATAGAAACCTACCGAGGTGAAGATGGCGCGTCATGCGCAGAAGCAGAAATAACAGATGACATATGGGAGTGGATTGCAATCTCGCAGGCTCGTCATGAAGTTACGGAGGCATTCCACCTTGAAGCAGTCGACCCAACAGCATCAGCAGATGTGCAAGCTATGCAAGCGCTAGATTCTGTCGCACACCATGCAGTAGAAGGCGAAGAACGTAAAAATAACGGAAGACCGTATGACCTGCATCAGCTAGAAGTTGCATCACTGATGTGGTTCTTAACTGGCAGACTTGAAACAGTGAAGGGCATAGAAGTGCCACTGAAGCACAGACTAGGATTTAGTTACGCAGCAAGAGCACACGATTCTCTTGAGTATGAGTTCAAGAATCGCAGAAAAAATCCAGTCGCCTACTACGGAAAAGATCCACAAAGAATTATCACAACCGCTCGCGTAATAAAGTCGTTATTGGATATTCTAAAACCTGAAGACGGGCCGTATCCTGACCCGGGTGAAGTCGCAAGCGCAATTCGACAGATGTCATTTGTGATTCTGAACGGAGAAATCGAAGCCTATGAAGCTCAGTCTGCAAATCTCGGAGGTAACCGTTACTCAAGTGTCGTTAAGCCGCATGCGGACAACAAAGTAAACGCCGAGCTGGAACCGATGGACATAGAGAAAGTAGTCGGCAAACTAAAGCCGAGCAAGCGCGACGCAAAGAGACAGCAACTGCTAGCAAAAAGGCGCGCAATGGTAAGAAATATCTATGGCGACACAATATCAGACTCCCCGAATAGTGCACTACGTAGGCCTAGGGGGAGGGCCTGGTCTAGAGGTCTATTCGAGTACGGTAGAACATACTTTTACGACCCAGCGCTACTTGCCGCGTTTAAGGACGAAATAGATCTAGAGAAACTAGACTTTACTGACAGCTACACTGCTGATGAAATGCGAACTATGATGCCGTCTATTGTGAAGGCGTTTATTGAACGGTTCGAACTCCCTGAGCGACATCATTACACGCCGCCTTCAGGATAAGTCTACCTGTTTGAACAAGCTAGAAGCAGCATTTGTCCTGCTCGAGCTGTTGTTAGCGAAATATGTCGCTTTCCATTTACACCGAACCCACGGAATTCTTTGATAGCCTTAAGTAGGCCTGTGTCTTTGTCGACTGCACCTAAACGTTTAGCCTTATCAAAGATATGTGCGGACTTACCTGTACGAGCCTCGACTCTATCTGTTTCGGTTAAGACTTGTATTTCTACATTAATACCTTGGTATATAAACGTAACTTTCGCCACTTGATACGAGCTGTCAACAGCACCATTTACTTTTATATCGACACCGTGCTCTACAACGCTTGAAGCTAAAATTGTAGAGGTAAATTCTTGCGTGCCTCTAACATGTAGCGCAGAATCTCTGGACGGAGAAGGAGTCAAATGTATATCTTCTGTTTCATCGAGTTTCTCCACTAACTGACTAAAATAGCGTGAGACACTTTCTATGTCTTTTGGAATTATTGTTATTCCCAAAACGTCCATCGGAACTTTTCCGTGTCCGTTTTCAAACATCTTCATCGCAAGCGAACCCCTAGACTTCACGCGCCAAACACCACGCAATATCTCAGGGAGCACGTCCTCACCAGCTCTACTATTTTTATATAGTTCACCTATTTTGATATCGTGCAGACCGAGACTCTCTCCAGTGACAGCATCTAGTATGTGGCCATCTGTTATTTCAGAGAATAGCTCATTGATTCGAGCAATAATATCGTCACGAGTTCCAAGCTGATCAATAATCTCCTGTGCTTTATCTAAATACACTTCATTCCCTGATCGTCGAAGCCTAGTTTCAAATGCAACATCTCTTATAGCCATCGCAAACCCATCGTAGCCAAGAACCTCCAATATCGGTGCGTAAAGCGATTCTGCATCAAATACGTCTTGTATTACTGCTGCAGCTTTGGTTGATGGGTTCTTCAAGTTATCATAGATCTCCGCAGCTTTTACTAGCACAGGAATGTCACTTACTTCTTGTAGAAGTCTAAGCATCTTATCGGGGTCAATCAAGACGCTTGGCTCGAGCCAAACATCATCGTCAAAGACTTCTTCTTTTCTTGTTTTTTTATTAAGAATGCGTGCAAGTTCTTCTCGATCGCCATATAATGTTCTTCTTGCGTCCTCTGCTAAATCTTCAGCCTGCCGTGTACCCGACAACATTCCTAATACATACTCTGCTTCAGTTATCTCACCTTCTTCATGAGTTGAAGCATCTAATGAGTCAGCAAATAATGCTAATCCGCCCAGTGCGTTCTTTCTAGTATCAATGTTTTCTATTCTGGATGGTAGATCGTGCACTATTGCTATCTTGAAAGCTTCTGGTGGTACTGAATCTCCTACAAAGTCATTCAATATAGAACATATGCGCAGCGGGTGCTCTACTGTTCGAGTTCTAGTCTCTATATTTGCCTGGTGGCCAGCATATGACTCAATTGCACCTATCGCGTAGGGATGTTCGTTACGTATATCACGCATGAATATTTCAATTGGCGTCTCGTGCCCAGGTATAGGGTGTACTGACATAGAGATATTATAGCATTTTTTCAAATATATTTCAATGTTTACAATTAGCGCTATCAGGTGTAGCATCTGTTTGTTATGTACTACACTAACTCAATTATCAAGCAGGCCAACATGCTCGTCATTCCGACGCGCGGCTGTATTGATATTTGGGTTGAAGCATAATGAAATAAGAACCAACAATACAGCCAAGAAAATCAAGCTTCGACCCAGTCGAAGTTTTTTAATTAAAGGAGAATAAACATGACAACTATAGAAGTATCGACAGTAGAAACTAGAGATCTAGTTGCTGCAACATACGAAGCAGCAAGATTAAGGAACGTATTTCCGCTTGCAGGAAAAATATTAGACTTTATATCAGCACCACAAACAAGCACACATCCTCATGAAAGGAGAAGAAGTCATCCACTTCCAGGTCGTGACAGTCAGGAGTTACCCCTCGAAAAATAGCGAGGAGGATTTTGAAACCGTGCGCCAATCAATAGTTAATTCTGCAACTGGGGACCCCATGTTCCCGCAAGGCTTCTTATTCACGGAGGTAGCATAATGGCAGGTAGAACACACGGCAAACGAAGAGGTAAGGCTCCGATAGGAATATTCCATGAATTGCTGGGCAGCGGAGTCGAAGGTGGTGGTACTGCGCTCGAAACGACACGATTCGGTGTACCTGGGGGCAGAAGATTAGCTGCAGAAGCCGCGCTTCATTTATACAAACATGGCGATGGCTTACCCCTACCAACTATTGAGCCAGAACAGGTTGAAACAGACTCAAAAATTTGATATAATCATCCCTGTTACCGAAGACAGTGACTGGAGCAATCCTTAATAGCGTCACCGAGGACAATACAAATTGTTTTTGAGCATTTAAATGCGGTCTTCACCTAGAGGACCGTTTTTTGATTCTCGGTAACAAACATCAATAACTGGTCGATATTATTGATCAATAACTCTATGAAAGGACCATTTAATGGCTCTAACAAAAGAGAAGAAAAACGAAATCGTCGCTGAACTCGCTGACCTACTTGGCAGTTCTAAGATGACTGTGATTGCTAAGTACCAAGGTACGACAGTAAAAGCGATGCAAGAATTGCGCCGCAATGCAGAAGACAATGGCACAAGCATTAAGGTCGTTAAGAACCGCCTCGTCAAGAAAGCGCTTGAATCAACTGACACACATAAGGAAGCTGACACATCTGACCTGCAAGGAATGCTTATGTACGCATTCAACGCAGATGATGAAGTCGCTCCTGCTCAGGTGCTTCACGCTATGGCGAAGAAAGAAAAGCAGATCGAGTTTGTTGGTGCGTATGACGCAACAGGGAACTACATCTCAGCAGACGATGTTAAAGCACTTGCAGAGCTTCCAAGCCGTGAAACAATGATCGCAACAGTGATCGCTACATTGAAGTCACCTGTTGGAAACGTCACAAGTGGTCTTGCCGGTAACATCCACGGTCTCCTTGACGCAGTGGCTGCGAAGGCAGAATAATTTAAGGAAAGGAACTTTATGGCAGACGTAAAGAAATTGGCTGAAAGCCTAACGAAACTAACTGTTCTTGAAGTAAAAGAACTCCAAGATATCCTAAAAGACGAGTACGGCATCGAGCCTGCTGCAGCTGCAGCAGTTGTTGCTGGCCCAGCTGCTGCTGGTGGCGGTGACGCTGCAGGCGGTGAGGACGAAAAGAGCGAATTCGACGTTGTGTTGAAGGACGCTGGTGGTCAGAAAGTAGCAGTTATCAAGGCTGTGAAAGAAATTACCGGTCTCGGACTTGGTGAAGCGAAGGCTATCGTTGACGGTGCACCAAAACCTGTGAAGGAAAAGGTTGCTAAGGACGAAGCTGAAGAAGCAAAAGCGAAGCTTGAAGAAGCTGGCGCTACAGTTGAACTAGCGTAATCTAGATCAAACCATAAAACCGCTCATGAGTATTTACTTTGAGCGGTTTTTATGTTATAATTATATTATAATGAACAGTGCTTATTCTCCGGAGGTGTATAACCCCGACATTCATACCTTTTCAGTAGCTATTCAATATCCGGATGGCAGTATAGGATCACGGCCGTTTGAAGATAAACCGCCGGATGAACAATTATCGCTAGAAAGTAAGTTTTTCGACGATTTGCCAGAAGGCAGTAAGTTGATTTTACCTGAATCTCCTCTGTTCACAGATAGTCGTTACATTCCTATTATTCCTCGCGTTGTAAGCATCCATGAAAGCAATCCCGAGCTGGTAGGTGTAGATTTCAATCAACCCGTTCCTGGGCGTGTAGCAGACATAATACGAGCTTTGGCTCTGGCACAAGGTGCAGCCGTACCAACTGATGAATTGGTTGAATTAGTTGGCAAGAGCAAAGGCACATCACCAAGAAGAAGAGCATACTCAACAGTACGCACAGCTAATGAAGTGCTTCTTGATTTAGCACTCGGGCACAGTGTTGATGTGGGACTAGACCATCGATACATCAGATCAAACTCAAATGGAGGCTACACTTTACTAGCTTCATAGTTTTCCACAGTTTTTGTAATTTTTGCATTTTGCTGTTTTGACATGTTGCATATTGCGTGATAACGTGAAGTGGAGAAAGTATATTTAAAAGAGAGACAAAAGAAATCTCAAAAGAGAGGGCAGTGCGAGATGCCAGATCTACCAGACAAACAAGCAAAACGACTAAAAGCATTAATTGAGGAAGCTGAGACTTCTTTGAGTGCAGCCAAAGAGCTGCTCATTAGTCTAGTGGGTGAAGACCCAGTAGTTGCGCGAGCAACGAAAGAAGAGAATATCGGAAAAGTTATCGAAGGTGTATTCGACGGCCAAAATATGGTCGGAGGTGACGGTAAGACATATCCAGTACCAGCAAACTATGCGAGTAAATCAAAGCTAGTTCAAGGCGACATCCTAAAACTCAACATAGCTGACGATGGATCATTTATGTACAAACAGATTGGCCCGATTCCACGCAAACAGCTCGTTGGCGCACTATCACAGAAAGATGGACACTACTATGTAACAGTAGGCGAGCGAGAATACCGCGTACTACTAGCTTCTGTTACTTACTTCAAAGCAAAGCCAGGCGATCAAGTAAGTATTAACGTACCTGAAGATGATTCTGTAGATGCTGAGTGGGCCGCACTCGAAGCTGCATTGTAGTGACGAATAATAATCGCCGCATACTGTATATTTTCATCTGTATAATCGTCCTAATCGTCATTCTAATTGTGCTGCACACAAAACCTATAAGCACAAAGCGGTACCACGCCGGAGAGGGTGTAAGAGGGATTTTCTGCGGCGCAAGGCTACTGCAGAATGAAGAACAGTACGAATTTCGTATTATTCAAGGAGAATATGGTGAGTTCAGCCAGCTAGTAGAAAAAGGGGGTGAATTTTGCGATGCCCGGACGAAGACGTATAAACTCTACGTATTTTAACGGTAAATAATCTAAAAGTCCTCGCGAGCGACTTTAGACTGTTTATGCACTACTAGAATGATTTACCTGCATACAGTAGGCTATAGATAATGGCAAAATTATACTTTCGATACGGGGCAATGAATAGCGGTAAAACAACTGCTTTGCTGCAAGTGGCGCACAACTACGAAGAACGCGGTATGCACATCTTATTGATTAAGCCTGAAGTCGACAGTAAAGGCAGCGATCATGTTGTGTCACGACTTGATTTACAGCGGAAGGTCGACATATCTGCTACAGATGACATGAATGTATATGACACGGTAGCTCAATGGCATAAAGATGTAGAGAATATTTCGTGCGTCATTGTAGATGAGTCTCAGTTCCTGACTGCTAGACAAATTGATGAATTATTCAACCTCACTGTGTATGAGAATATTCCTGTCATTTGTTACGGTTTGCGTACTGATTTCCAGACGAAGCTCTTTCCAGGGAGCCGAAGACTATTCGCCGTCGCTCATTCTATAGAAGAGCTCAAAACTATTTGTAGGTGTGGTAAAAAAGCTCTTTTTAATGCACGAAAGTCAGATAACACATTCATTTTTGAGGGCTCCCAGGTCGCAATTGATGGTACCGCTGAAACAACATATGAATCACTATGTGGATCGTGCTACTTTGAAGAGTACGCTAGGTAGTTTGTTGTGTATTTAATCTTCACGGAATCTGCGTAATCATTCATACTATATAGTCCAATGGGAAAAGCACTATACCGAAAGTATCGGTCTAAAACACTAGATGAAGTTGTTGGTCAAAAACACATTACCGACACGCTATCGAATGCATTGAAAAAAGGGGCAATTTCACATGCGTACCTTTTTACTGGTCCTAGGGGTGTTGGTAAAACATCAATTGCTCGTATCCTCGCTCATGAAATCAACAACCTAGACTATACAGACGAAGCGACTCACCTCGACATTATCGAGATAGATGCCGCAAGCAATCGACGTATCGATGAAATTCGAGATCTACGAGATAAAGTACACATCTCGCCGGCTGCCGCAAAATACAAAGTCTACATTATCGATGAAGTGCACATGCTGACTCGAGAAGCGTTTAACGCGCTGCTGAAAACGCTCGAAGAACCTCCGGAGCATGCTGTGTTTATACTTGCAACTACAGAAGCGCATAAAGTTCCAGATACTATTTTGAGCAGAACACAACGTTTCACATTCAAACCTGTTGGCGGCGAAGATGCAGCTGCACACTTACGCTCCATAGCAGATAAAGAATCAATAACGATTGATGATGAGTCTCTCAAACTTCTTGTTGAACACGGACAAGGTAGTTTCCGTGACAGCATCAGCATGATGGATCAGTTATCAGGCATGGGGAAAGATTCATACACGGCAGAGGATGTGCGAGAACTACTAGGGATCCCTCCGCATTCAATAATTAATGACTTATTAGAAGCCGTATCAAATAATGATCGTGGGAAATTGTTTGAATATATTCAGAAATTAAAGGTTCAAGGCGTTGATGCAAGTCGTACTGTCAAAGCGCTGAGCGCACGCTTGCGAGAAACAATAATCGAGAATGATCTCGTGCTTGACTATGCTATAACCATATCGCTATTAGAGCGACTTCTTGAAGAGTCCGTACATAATGATTTTTTGCGACTTGAGCTGGCATTACTCAGTGTTATGCAGGAGCCAAACGGTAAACCTATCCAAAAAGTAACACAACCAGATTCTGCGCCTTTAGCAGAAAAAACTCAGCTGAAACAAGAAACCATACAAAAGCCGGAAGTGCCTACTGCGACAGAAGTAAAAAGCTTCAGCGGCAATGATAAAGCGGCTAAAACTACAGACGAGCCAGAAGAAGCACCCTCCCAAGGCCAAGAAACCACTGCGACTTTCAGTGACGAGAACTGGCAAGCTATGCTTAACGACGTTAAAGCAAAACACAATACACTGTACGGTGTATTGCGCATGGCGAAGCCAAGGGTTGGCGAAAACGGACTTGAGCTCGTGTTCGGCTTTGGGTTTCATAAAAAACAATTAGAAACCGACAAGAACCGACCAATCGTGCGCTCATATCTGAATAAATATTTAGGAAGTAACGAGTTTTCCGCAGTTGTTAAAAAAGCTGCGAATAACCCAGTGGATAAGCCTGCGGAAAAGCCTGTGGAGAATCAAAATATTGAAAACATTGATAACGTAAGCAATATTTTTGGCTCTGCTGAATTGCTAGAATCGTAGTAGAGAGGGAACTATGCCGCCAGAAATCACGGGTACAAACGACCCACAATCAGTTGATGTAGAAGCGAGTTTGCTCGGCTCTATATTGATAGACTCTGATGCCATTGTGAAGGTCGCCGACATGGTCCGACCAATCGATTTCTATGATGATAGACACAGAATTATCTATGAAGCTTGCTTAAGATTATATGAACAAGAATCTCCTATAGATGTCATCACGTTATCCGAAGAACTTAAGGCTGACGGCACTTTACGGGAAGTTGGTGGCGCAAGCTATATTACACAGCTAACAAATACAGTACCTACAGCGACACATGTTGAGCAGTATGCTTCAATTATCGCAACAAAATCCATACGTCGACGTCTTATAGCCGCCAGTAATGAGATAGCCCAGATTGGCTACGACGAGAAGCGCACCATTGCAGAGTTAGTCGAAGAGGCTGAAACGCGCCTGTTCGAAGTATCGCAGCGACACGTAAAAAATGACATCATCAGCATGGAGGATATCCTTTCTGAGAGTTTTGAGAGGCTCGACGATCTACACAAAGACAAGGGCACTATCCGAGGTATCCCGACGGGGTACAAGGATATGGATGCAATGCTGGCAGGTTTTCAAAGAAGTGATTTGATAATTTTAGCCGCACGTCCTTCAATGGGTAAAACAGCATTATCATTAAACCTTGCTCAAAATGTCGCGGTAGACTCTGGCGAATCAGTCCTCGTCTTTTCCCTAGAGATGAGTAAAGAACAACTCGTAGATCGTTTACTCGCATCGGAAGCTGGCGTTAACAGCTGGAATCTAAGAACGGGAAATCTTTCGGATAATGATTTTGAAAAAATAGGCCATGCTATGGGTGTGCTCAGCGAAGCTAAACTGTACATAGACGACACACCTGGTATTACTGTAAGCGAAATGCGCACAAAGGCCCGTCGTGAAGCACATAAACGACCTCTCGGACTTATCGTTGTGGATTACCTACAGCTTATGAGTGGGGGTGCCAAATTTAGTGGTAGTGAAAACCGCGTACAAGAAATATCAGAAATATCACGTGGGCTTAAAAGTTTAGCACGAGAGCTTAATGTGCCGGTGCTTGCATTAAGTCAGTTGAGTCGTTCCGTCGAGTCACGCAGCCCACAGATTCCGCAACTTGCCGATCTTCGTGAATCAGGATCAATCGAACAAGACGCTGACGTTGTCGCCTTTATTTATCGCGAAGACTACTACAACCCAGAAGAAAGTGATCGACCGAACATTATGGACGTCTTCATTAAAAAGCATCGTAATGGCCCCACTGGAAAGGTGGAACTATACTTCGACAGAGAACGCCAGAAGATAAAAAGTCTCGATACGAAACACACGTCACAGTTCGAATCCTAGATACATAATCTCTGTTATACTAACACCCAGGTGAAGAATTTATTTTCAAAATTCAAGGCTTTCAGCTTATGGTTGAAGGATATCATTTTTCGTCGTGAAACAATCACGCTGATTCTAATCACGGCTTTTTTTGTATTTATTTTTGGCGTATTTAGCAAAGTACCCGAGGGTGCGGCAGAAGTCGAAGTAGCTTCAGCAGAAGCCGCTTCATCATTAACGAAAATTTTAGAAAATCCTGTTAACGCGCCGTACAAAATACTCACATTCATACTCACTTCAATCAGCGAAAGCGTTCGAATGGCACGTGTGGCCAGTTTTATGTACCTGCTGGCGACGTCATATGCACTCTTTTACGTACTAAACCACTGGCACAAGACACAGACAGCGATCCTTGTGTCGGCCGCGTTTGCGACGAATTCGATCGTTCTCGCGATCGGCAGGCTAGGTGCGCCACTGATATCGGTATTTAGCTGGTATGTGTTTGCTGGCTTGCTGCTGTGGCAGCTCCATACTCGCTCTAACAAAATTATTCCATTCGTAACGCTCGCAATGCTCGGTGCATTACTGTATACACCCGGAGTGCTTTGGTTCTGTCTCGTTGTGGGCATAGTCTATTGGAACCGCATAAGACGATTGTTCAAACATGTGAAACTAGCAGCTATTCTGTATGGCGCATTTGTAGGGCTTGTGTTAGTAATACCACTAATTCTAGGGTTCATACGTAACCCAGAAACCATCAACACCTGGTTATTGCTACCACAAGAGTTTGTCTGGGATGATATATGGCGTTCTGCGCTCGCTGTTCCATCAGCCTTCTTATATCGAATGCCTGAAGCACCATTGATTAACGTCGGACGACTGCCAGTATTCGATGTTGCAAGCGGCGTATTGTTCCTTGTTGGCCTGAATGCGTACCGTGCAAAATTCCGACTCGACAGAACACGAATCATGATAGGAATAGCGCTTGTGGGCATCTTGATAGGTGCACTCGGTCAAACAATCATCGCTGTCGTTCTGCTCCTGCCATTTGCCTACAGTATCATTGCAGCGGGTATTGAATTCTTGCTTGATGAGTGGCAGAGAGTTTTTCCAAAAAACCCTTTTGCCCGGAGCTTTGGTACAGTGTTGCTCACTGTTGCAGTAGCATTCAGTGCCTATTATCATCTGACACGATTTCTCGTCGTGTGGCCGCAGACACCAGAGACTAAAGCAGTCTACACAGAACCTCGTCGATTAGACTAATAAGAGTCCAGCACACTTTGGTACAATATATATGAAGGAGAACATATGAGTAAGTTTGATCAGGCCAAAATGGTCATGAAAATGCGAAAAGTACAAAAAGAATTACAAAAAGAAGTGGTCGAAGTTGAAGCAGGCGACGGCGCTGTCACGGTACAGATTAACGGCGAAATGAAGATTAAAAAAGTTTCCATCGATCCTGAGAGAGTAGACGTCGATGATATTGCTGAACTAGAACGATGGGTTGAAGATGCGGTAAAAGAAGCAGTTTCTCAAAGCCAGAAAATGGCTGCAGAAAAAATGTCTCCAATGATGGGGAACCTTGGCGGCCTAGGACTATAAGTACATGGCTACATTGCCAAAGAGTTTAGAAGAGCTTATCGAGGCACTGGGAGCTCTGCCTGGTGTAGGCCCGCGTAGTGCAGAGCGCTATGCTTATTTCTTGCTAAAAGCAGATAAAAACAAGTCAAACCGGCTCTCTAAGGCGCTTGATGGGCTACATAGTGGCATAAAGACATGCCCCAAGACATTCGCACTCATCGATGCATCACAGGATGTGTCACCACTCTATGATGACCCGAATCGAGATAAGACAACCGTAGCCCTCGTTGCAGACCCCTTTGACATAATCGCCCTCGAGAAAACAACGTTATATCGCGGCACTTACCACGTGCTCGGAGGGCTCATCTCACCAATAGATGGGGTCGGACCAGAACAGCTACACATCAACGAATTGAAAAAACGTATCGACGATGACAACGTCACCGAAATAATTCTCGCCACCAATGCAAGCGTTGAAGGTGAGACGACTGCACTCTACATCCAGCAAGAATTAGATACCTTAGACAACGTAAAGATTACGCGACTTGCACGTGGACTACCTATCGGTGTTGACCTCGAATACGCAGATCAAATAACACTCGGCCGTGCGCTCGAGGGTCGCCAAAGTTTATAAACTGTTATACTACAAACAATGTTTGAACCAATAAAAAAGCAACTTTCTAACGCAAAACACATTGTTATTTTACAAGCGGACAATCCAGATGGAGATTCACTCGGTTCCGCGCTCGCTTTAGAAGCGATATTTTCTGAAATGGGCAAGCAAGTCACCTTATGCTGTGCAGTGGACATGCCAGCACATTTACGTTATTTAAGTGGCTGGGATAGGGTTGTAAAAGAGATTCCTCAACAGTTTGATTTATCCTTTGTCGTCGATACAAGTACCGAATCGCTTTTTGAGTATTACGAGAAAGATCAAAGCTTCTCGTGGATTAAAGCAAAACCCGTCATTGTTATCGATCACCATACTGAGACCAAAGGGTTGTCGTATGCAAGCCACACATTCAATCTTGAAGCAGTAGCGACAAGCGAAGTAATACATCGTATTGCAGAGGAACTGGAGTGGCCGTTGCCCGTTGATGCATGTGAATTTATGGCGATATCTATCATGAGCGATAGCATGGGGCTTGTCACCGAAGCAACCACCGCTTATAGCATTGAAGTAATAGCAGACCTGGTCAAGCGCGGTGTAAGTCTTGCAAAACTAGAGAACGCACGTCGTGAACTCATGCGTAAAGAAAAGGTTCTCATACCGTATAAGGGAAGATTACTGCAACGGGTGAACTTCGATGATAGCGGCAGAATTGCTTCAGTGACTATTCCGTGGAGTGAAATCGAAGAATTCTCACCGCTATACAATCCTTCAATGCTTGTTATTGATGATATGCGCTTGACAGTTGGCGTCGATGTAGCGATCGCATACAAACAGTACAGAGATGGAAAAGTGACAGCTAAAATCCGATGTAACTACGGCAAGCCAATAGGTAGCGACCTTGCCAGTTACTTTGGCGGTGGAGGTCATCCTTATGCAAGTGGCTTCAAAAAAATGGAGAAAACGAATATTGCAGAACTGCACCAGGAAGTTGTCGCTAAAGCGAATGAGCTCCTCGACACTCTGAAGGATAACTCGTGAAGATCTACAACTCACTCACAAAGCAGATAGAAGATTTTACGCCAATACATGAAGGTGCCGTTTCTCTCTATAGCTGTGGCCCTACGGTGTATAACAACCTTCATATTGGCAACCTGTCAGCATTCATCTACGCTGATCTACTCCGACGAACGCTCTCCCTAGATGGCTACGACGTAAAACACGTCATGAACATTACTGACGTTGACGACAAAACTATTCGAGACAGTAAAAAAGCATACCCAGAAATCGAACCAAAAGAAGCACTTAAATTACTAACAGACAAATATAGCAATGTATTCATGCATGATCTCAAAAAGACTGGCAATGACTTATCATCGATAGAGTTCGTCTCTGCTGTAGCTTCTATTCCTGAAATGATTACGCTCACACAAAAACTGCTTGATAATAATATCGCCTACGTAGCAGACGATGGTGTTTATTTTTCTGTATCTGCCTACGTAGCACAAGGAAATACGTACGGCAGACTGCAACAAGTTGATATAGAACACTCAAAAGCGCGTGTCGCCAACGATGAATACGACAAAGATAGTGCGAGCGATTTTGCGCTGTGGAAGAAAGAAGAGTCTGGCGAACCCTCGTGGGACGCTACGTTTGAGAGTAACGATAAATCATACAGCATCCCAGGACGACCAGGCTGGCATATCGAATGCTCTGCGATGAGCGAGAAGCTTCTTGGTGTACCTCTTGACATACACACTGGCGGTATTGACTTGAAATTTCCGCATCATGAGAATGAAATTGCACAAAGCTGTGGAGCAGGGCACGATGAGTTTTCACATTATTTTGTACATAACAATCATATGCTTGTAGACGGCAGAAAGATGTCAAAAAGTCTGGGAAATTTCTACACGTTGCGGGATATTGAAGATAGAGGTTTTGATCCACAAGCCTTCCGCCTTGCCGTCCTCGAGGGCCATTACCAATCTGAAAGTAATTTTAGCTGGGAAATTCTAGAAGCAGCGTCGAACCGACTACACAAGTGGCAAGCGGCTGCTGATTTATCCTGGCAACGAGAGGCTGCTCCAGCGTCACAAGAAACGCTCGAGAATATTAAGGCAGCGCTTTTTGATAATTTAAATACCCCAAAAGCACTTGCAAATCTTGATGGCTATTTTGATGAAATATCAAGTAAAGACCTTGCCCCAGGAGATGATGTGGTTGCATTTCTAAACAAAGCCCTAGGCCTTAATATATGCGGCGAAGATATTACCGACGAGCAAAAAAACATATTAAAAAAGCGCGAAAAAGCCCGAGCAGACAAAGACTGGGGAACATCTGACACACTGCGAGACGAATTAGCGCGCTACAACTTACATGTCCGCGACTCTAGCACCGGCCAGCTATGGGAACGAATTCGCTAGAAAAATAATTGCTAAGAGCTAGACGCAGTGATGCCGTCTTCTTTGCGAGCCAGTAGATATTCATCAAGTAAGACCTTCAGGCACCCAGCGACTGGGATAGCAACAAAAGCGCCGAGTATTCCACCAAAGCCAGCACCGATTATAGCAGCAATAAAAACTAACATGGGCGTTAGCTCATTTCCGCGTGATTGAATATATGGCTGTACGCTGGCATTTTCAATTTGTTGGTAAACGATAAAGTAGATCGCCATAGTGAGCGCTAACGCTGGGCTGGCAACAAGACTGAACAATACAACAATTATTGCTGCAATGGTTGCGCCAAACATTGGGATAAGGCTGAACAAGAAGACAATCGCGCCAAGTGCAATCGCATTAATAGAGTCTACATCAAATATAGCTGTTGCTATAAATAACGCGACGATAGAAAATCCAGCTCCAATTGCAGCTACAAGAACTTGTCCGTTAACATAATTTGTCACGACGCGGTTCATACGATTTACGACTCGCTTAGACTTTTCGCGACTTTTATTTGGCAACTCTTTCCATGCCAAGTCCACCCATTTTGGCCCTTCCACAAGCATCATAAACGTCAACACCAATACTACAACGATAGAGACAAGGTTTGAAACAACCCTATTAGCCAGCGACACCGCTTGACCACTTGAAAAATCACGCGCCCAATCATTGGCGAACTGTGTTATTTGCTCCTCAAGCTCGTAACGACGCACCATTTCTCCTAGAAAACCATCGTCTTCTTTTATATCTCGTACCGTTTGTGGAACATCCTGTACAAAGTCTCTAGTCTGGTTGACCAGCGGCGGCAAAACAAGAGCGAAGAAACCAAACAATACCGTGATAATCGACATATAAGCTAGTGCAGTTGCTCTTGTGCGACTTATGCTCTTGAACTTCTCTGACAACCAGTGAACTGCTTGATTAAGGGCGATTGCCAAGAAGAATGATACGAAGACAAGCGTTAGTGGATGTATAATTTTCTCTACAAAACGTAGCGTTATTACCGTTGCGAGCCCAAAGGCTATTATGCGAATGATAGTCTCATTTGAAATGGTGAATTCTTGTTCTTTTTTCTTACGCCCAAACATGCTCGTATTATCCGGTTTTACTCTAAAGTATGCAAATCATTTTGCTTGGTACACCTTCTCTAATTCATCAACAACAAGTTCGATATCGTACTGTTTTACTGCTTGATGCTGTAAAGCACCGATGCGGTTTCTCTCATCGTCATTCTCTAGGTAGTGTCGTAATATTTTCGAGAAATCATCTACATTCTGTGGGTCAAATAACGTTTCAGGCCACTCATGGAGTACACTCGCATAGCCCGGATTATTCCCACCGACTGTTATACCTGCTCCTGCTGACATCGCTTCAGTAAGCACAATCCCGAAGCTCTCACCACTGATAGACGGGAAAACCGCAATATCTGCATTTGCAAGCGCTTGAGCCTTTTCATCTTCAGTTACAAAGCCTGGGAAGTGAATAGCTACACCCAAATCTTGGGCTTTTTGTTTCATTTCTTGATGTAGCGGACCTTTGCTTATCATTGTTAGCTCTGCGTTATTTCTCACGTTTATAGGTAGATTGGCATATGCGTCGATAAGTTCCTTCACGCCCTTTCTATCCTCGAAACGTCCCACGAAGACGATTTGCTTTTTATTTTTCTTTTGCTTCTTGAATCCATGGAAAAATGCATAATCAACTGGGTTAGGCAGGACTCGGCCCTGTACCGAGAAACTGCTATCCATAAACTCCTTGGCAGGACGAGATACCGCGAAATGATGATCTATGCTCTGTATTGATCGACGCATGGCTACACCGATTGCCTTCGTGCCATATTTTGCCATAGTGTTGTAAGGCAGGATGTGGAACGTACCGACACGTACGACGTGTTCTGGGGCTCTATTGAGCACTTTCGCTGACATAAACGGACTAAATGGCATTTGTACGTGTAGAACATCGAACTGTACCGTCTCTAGCAAAGAATCGATACGCGAACGAGATGCTGGCTTTGGCGTTCGTACAGAGTTGCCATTGAATTGCAGTGACAAGTACCCGCCAACAGCATGAATGTTCTCCATGTCTGTTCGTTCGGTGTCCGTCACGATGTAGTGCACGTCGTGACCTCGACTGCGTAGCTTTTCACCGATTGCGAGCACCGCCTGTTGCACACCATCAGATCTATCTAATGAATCATCGAGAAGTAGCCCTATCGTTAACTTTTTACTCATACGCTATATAACAGTGTAGTATAGATTCATATGAATGACGACTCATACACCATAAAGTCTGGACACCTCGATGTTGGTGACGGGCATAAAATCTATTATCAACAGTGGGGCAACCATAAAGCAGAACCGATATTCTTCCTGCACGGTGGACCGGGAAGCGGCTGCAAAGACAAATACAAGCTAACTTTTGATCCAAAAAAGCATCATGTCATATTTCACGATCAACGCGGTAGCGGTCTTAGTACACCGTTTGCGGCAGTCGATAATAATACTACTAATAATTTAGTTAAAGATATCGAAACGCTACGAAATCACTTTAAATTTTCTAGAATTTCACTTTCAGGAGGCTCATGGGGGTCGTTCTTGGCCCTAGTTTATGCAGTATCATATCCTGAAAATGTAGAGAAAATGCTGTTAAGAGGTATTTTCACCGGGACAAAAGCAGAGCTAGACCACATACAGCAGGGCGGCATAGCTAAACATTACCCTGAAGCTTGGCAACAATATATTGAACTCGTACCAAAAAATAAACAGAATGACACAAGCTCATATTACTTCGATAAGCTTCTTAACGGCACTGATGAAGAAAAGCGTGAGCACACTAAACGATGGGTGCTACTCGAAGCATCCGCTATGTCTATCGATGACAATTACCCAGCTATGGTCTTATCTACGGAATCATACGACGAACAGACAACAGCGCTCGCCATATTAGAGGCTCATTATTTCACTAACAACTGCTTTAAGTCGGATGATTTTTTATACGTTAATGCGTCTAAATTAAAAGATATACCTATTGTTTTCGTACATGGAAGGTTTGACCATGTATGCCCCCCTGAGAGTGCATACTCATTGGCGAAGCGTATTGGTGAAAATTGTCATCTTCATTATGTACCAGCTGGCCATGGCAATGACCCAGCCTTGCGAGAAACGTTTCGTGCTTATGCTTGGAGCTTTTTAGGCTAGTCGAGCGGTCCTTCTTCTACATCGGTAAAAATGTTGGCTTCGTAGAGTTTTTCGTATGAATCCACGATATTGCTATAGTCATATTGTTTAACATGCTGCTTCGCCCATTTTTGCCACAAACCACGCAACCCATCATCTTCTTGCATTAAATGAAGTCTATGTGCATATGCTTCTGGATCTTTACAGTTTACGAGTCCGATACGTCCTGTTTCCGTAAGCACCCATTTGTAGCCGTCGTTTGGGTGAGCAACGGTTGGCGCTCCCATTGCCATTGCCTCAACCAAAACAATACCAAAACTCTCGCCATACAATGCTGGATAAGTGGCCACTCCACAGCGACTCAAAAGGTCTAATTTCTGTTCATCTGAAATAAAACCGAGGAATTCTACATCTTCAATTTCATTTTCTTTTACGTAGGACTCTAGCATTTCACGCATAGGCCCATCACTACACATCACTAATCTAGCGTCTGGGTTAAGTTCTGTCTTTAGATATTTAAACGCCTTCAGCAGTTGAAGCGGTCCTTTTCTCTTTTCAAGACGATTTATATACACAATAAGATTCTTATCACGCTCAACCCTACGTTGCGTGTAGGATTTTAAATTCACGCCGTTTGGTATATACGTAATCGGCTTATTTGCATATTGACCTATATACCCAATAGCAGCTGGCGTTACAGCTGTTATCTCGTCTACTAGAGGGACAACCGATTTTGCATAGGTCCTATACGTTGAGACGAGGGATTTGCCAAGTGCGTTGCCGGGGAGGGCAGCATGAAAGGTTCCAACGCGTAATGCGTGGCCCTCCGAGCGCGCGAGAATTTGCCGCGCAGCGATTGGTACAAGTGGCTCATGAACATGAATAACATCGTATTTTTTGGCAAGCTCTGCATCAATCGCGTCATTATCAAGACTGATTGATACATCCGCGGAGGTTGCGCTCGGTGTGTTAATACGTGCTGATGCGCCTAAAAAAACGACACCTTCTGGTGCGTCGTCAATCTCTTTATCAAGCGGCCTAGGCGTCAATATCGTGACATCATGACCTCGTTTACGAAGCTGGGCAACTTGAGCTTCAACATGCTCCTGCACGCCACCGGGCTTAAAGATGTTATAAGGAGTGAATACGGCTATTTTCATGTTACTTTTCTTCTTTGTGCTTCTCGTTCAGCACCTTACGCAAACTCTTCGGGACAAACGGCGCTGATTCTTCCTTGCTTGCGACAATTGTTGGGGCATGATTTGGTAATACCGCGACATGATTTGTAAAGTCTGTAAAAATGACGCGCATGTGCTGCTCTACTATAGCATTATCGAAGTATTGGTCGCTTTCAACTGACGCGTGGTGCACCGGAAGCTTAACCTGCTTCTGACAATTATCGAGCGTCAACATGATTAGCGATGTTTCCATGTATGTTCGTACATCATTTTCACGCCAGAGAACGACTTCAAACTCCATCATTTGCTTACGCTCTTCATCGCTTAAATGCTTAAACTTATTCTTTGCATTGTGCGTTTTGCCGTAAAAGGAGCGCAGGACAGTGGGATGTAGTAATACATTATAAAAAAATGCAGCCGGCAAACGATACCGAAAGATGCGGGCTAATGCTTTATAAGCGCGCTGTCGACCCTTTGAGAGTGTGAAGTCATCATGGCGCGTGAAGCCAACAATACTAATAGTTAGATCTACTTTTTTGACTAGTTCTGGGTAACGTTGCAACATCCGCGTCGCAAAGACGAAGCCTAAGGACATGCCGATAATAGTCACTTTTTTACCTCGATAGCGCATTTTGACAAATGTTGCTAAGTAATCGGCAAAATTATCTATAGTTGGCTTCATACCGATGTCGTAGAAGCTGTCCATACCACCAAAACCAGGGTAGTCTGGGATTGTCACGTTGCCGTATTGAGACATATCCTCTGCAATACCATAAACGCGCTCAAGTGAGGCGTGGTGACCGTATAACATCAATATCTCTCTGTTAACTTTTGATTTTTTAGAAGCAGGAATACGGAGCATACGGCCTTTCAGACCGTTAATTTCAAGTGGATGCATATGAGACTGCATAGCCTCTATATTATTGAAGATTTTTTTCATACTAAAATATTAATACTAGAGTAGCGCAAATTTGCTTATTTTAAAAGTCACTAACAGAGAAGCTTATTGTGTTAACAGGTCTTTTCCGACATACACATATTCCCAGGCTTCAGGATCCGGCCCCTGAGCGTCTGCCTCAGGTGGGTAACTTGGAATAAAACCGTATTTCTTTGGCTGCTCATAATTATTGGCTGACATCCAGGTATAGCAGGGGGAGTTTTTAAAGTCTTCGAATATATACCCAGCGCATTTGAGATCTATAGTATATGCCGTGTGGTGCTTAGAGTAGCCAGGGATAGATGACTGTATGAGTACCTCATTTACGATATCATCAGCCGTTCCTTGAGCAACGGCGCTTACTGACGCGCCAGCAGCCGAGAGTCTACTTGTAAAAAGATTTCGCTGGTTTTCTACCGAACGATAACCAGAAACAATTGACATCGACAACCCTTCTTCTGCCGCTGCTTGCTGAAGCTCTTCCCAGGGCTGTGCAACTACCGCATGGAGCTGATACCCGTCAACTGTCACGAGTGTTGCTGTGGCGCTAGGCGAGGAGCGAAGTCGATAGCCTCGTGCTTCAGCAATGCTTCGTATGCGCGTATCAGCCTCGTCGTTTCCGGTTATAGTTGGAGGATTCTCGACTCTTTCTAGGTCGGGCTGCAAAAGATTATTGTAAAAAACATTAAACTCATTATCTGTAAACATCCTCAACTCACCAGTTCGCTCTAGCTGTTCAACGTCTTCGGATACTTCTGCTTCTGCTGTCGTGTTTTGCTGTAGTGATTCTGAGTCTACTTCTTCACCTTCTTTCAGTGCAAATAGGTAAAATGATGCACCAGCAATAAATGTCAGCAGAACAAAAAAAAGCACTGGCAACTTCCGCTTTGATTTTTTTTGCGGCTGTACTGTCGACTCGGGAGTTGGCTCTACTATTCTCATAAACAGCTTAAGTATATACCATTTTTCAAAATACATTCTTTTAATACAGAGGTCAATTCAGTACAATAGTGCTCATGCTTCGACATAAAATAGTCATAGTGGGTGGGGGCTTCGCAGGCGTAAAAACCGCGCTTGAACTCGCAAACAACAAACACTTCGACGTGACTCTCATAACACCACGTAGCCGCTTTGAGTATCACGGTGCTATGTATCGTAGCGCAACAGGGAAATCGCCACTTGAAGTAGTCGTGCCACTTTCTGAAATATTCTCAGAAGCATTGAATGTACGAGTAGAACTAGATTCGGTAGCCGAGTTGAGACCACAAACAAAAGAGATCGAAGGCGAGTCGGGGCGTGTGTACACCTATGATTACCTCGTCATGTCGGTTGGATACGTTGTGAATTATTTCAACATTCCAGGCATGGCTCTCTATTCAGAAAATATGTATGACATCAGTGCGGCAATAAAACTTCGACACAGACTTGTTGGTGCGTTTCGGACTGCACAGCCACACAAGCCCGTTCATATATCAATAATTGGAGCCGGCCCCACAGGAGTTGAAATAGCATCAGATATTGAGAATTTTTCTAAAATCGTCGCAGGAAAACATGGCCTTAAAGATCTTCAAGTGCATGTGACACTCATCGAAGCAGCACCACGAGTCCTTGCTGCTCTATCAACCGATACGTCGAAATTAGCTAGCAAGCGCCTGAAAGACATCGGTGTTAATGTCATGACAGATGCGAAAGTCACCAAATGCTCCGAAGATCACATTGTCGTGAACGGGCATACGCACAGATCTGATATTACGATATGGACCGCAGGCAATAAAGCAAATCCGCTGTTCGAAAATTACCCTGATTTATTCACACTAGATGAGCGTAAGAGAGTTATTGTGAGTGAGTACTTTAACGCCAATAGCCCGCATGTATTCGTTATTGGCGACGCTGCAAACACACCGTTTGCCGGTATGGCACAGACTGCGATTCATAATGGGATGGCGCTGGCTGACAACTTCAAGCGCATGGCGGAGAATAAACATCTCCTCGCATACAAGCCAAAGAAACCAGAATACGTCGTCCCGATTGGGGGAGAATGGGCCGTGCTTGAGACCGACGAAGGCGTTATTGGTGGCATAGAGGCGTGGAAAGCCCGTAGACAAGCTGATAAATGGGTATTAGAGAACTTTTTAGTGTATGATTTAGCTAACAAGCATTGGCGACGCGGAGAAAAACTCGCAGAATTCTAACATACAAGGGTGGGACATGAGACAAGTACTCAAAGCATTATCAAACAATCTGGCAGGTGAGATGAGCGTCAATGAAGACGATCTACGGTATTACTCAACTGATGGAGGTGTCTTCGAGCTCGAGCCTACAGCCGTGGTTTTCCCAAAAGATGCCAACGACGTATCAACACTCGTGAAAACAGTTAATGAATACCATCATCTAGGGAATGATCGTATTTCGCTCACCGCTCGTGGAAATGGCACAGATCAGGGTGGAGGACCAATTAACACTGGCATCATCGTAGATTTCATGCGTCACATGGACCAGATTCTCGAGATTGGTGATGACTATGCTGTCGTTCAACCTGGTTGTCTGTACGGAAGACTACAAAAAGAACTAAAACAGCGTGGTCGCTATATCCCATCCTATCCGGCATCAGTAGAAATATCGACAATTGGCGGGGCGGTTGCAAATAACGCAGCAGGGGAAAAGACAGTAAAATATGGTGCAACACGTGATTATGTAGAGGCAATACAAGTAGTACTCGCAGACGGTACGGTAACGTGGCTCCATGCGATGGGCGCACAGCAACTCCAGCATCGTAAAAACCTCCCTGGCTTAGAGGGCTCCATATTCACCCAGATAGAAAAACTCATACACGACAATCAAGAAACTATACATAATCATCCAAATGTCACCAAAGAATCTTCTGGGTACGCTTTGTGGCGCGCTCAAGAGGGAGATAAATTTAACCTAGCTCAAGTTGTAGTTGGTTCACAGGGAACATTATGTTTTGTGACGGCCATACGAATGCGCACAATACCAGTGCCAGACCCAAATGAAGTTGTACTGCTTGTAAGTTATTACGAATCACTTGAAAAAGCTGGTGCTGCAGCACAGGAGCTTCATGATCTCGAACCGAGTGCACTAGAGATCGTTGATAAAAACCTTATAGAGCTTGTGAATAGACAGAAACCAGAGCTCCTACACGGCCTACTGCCAGATGGGCCTACACCCGCAATAGTATTGCTATGTGAATTTGATAATGCTGATAAACAGGAACGCCAACACAAGCTTCATGTAGCTCAAGCTATCGTAGATGCACATGCGTACACTTCAGTACTGAAGAACACACCTGAGGAAGAATCAGAGGCCTGGAAGCTACGACGCTCGGCTGCAGCTGTCATGTGGACGATTCCTGGTAAGAAGAAGGCATTGCCTATTATTGAAGATGGCACCGTTCCACCGCATAAACTTACCGAATTCATTCTCAGAGCATATGAAATATTTAATAAGTACGAGCTAGAAATTGCCATATGGGGACACGCAGGCGATGCCGATTTACATATGCAGCCATTTATGGACCTTTCAAAGGCCAGTGATCGCAAAAAACTCTTTCAGATGACTGACGAATTCTACAAAATGGTACATGAACTTGGCGGCACCGCAGCAGGGGAGCACAATGATAGCCTAATGCGTGCAGTGTACCGTCCATTAATGTTTGGGCCAGAGCTAGAAAAACTATTTGATAAGGTTAAACATATATTCGATCCGGAAAACATGCTCAATCCGCACAAAAAAGTAGGTGTCGACTTTAACTACATCAAGCAACATTTACGCCATGAGTACACAATTGAATCTATTGCCAAACTCGAGCGACAAAAAGCCCAAGACACAATCGATCGATAGTAATGTCTATGTCATTTTAAAAAGTGCACCTTCGGTAGGTGCACTTTCTTTTTTAACAATTTTTTCTATTTCTGTTCTTCTTGTTGGCTGATGTAATAGCCATATCCGAGAATAAGGATTATTACAGGTATTGCGTACCAGTACCAACAGATACCAAATAGTTTGAAGCAGCCTTCTTCACTATTTTCATCTGTCTGTTCTTGACCGGCGTCCTCGCTAGATTCAGTGGTGCTCTGAAGCACTTCCGCGCCTTCTTCCGTGTCCTCGTTTGTTTCTTGATCCTCGTCAGCAGTTCCTGTGCCGTCACTTTGCTGCGTCTGTGCGACGAATGGTTCTCCTCCGATTCCACCATCTTGATTCGATGAACCTGAGCTTTGGGCTACTTGGTTAGAGCTTGAGCCACCACCAGATTCTGAAGAGCTAGATGAGCCGCCGCTAGTAGTACTCGTACCAAGCACCGCGGTAGATTCAATCTCAAGGCTATCGGTGAAGGTTGTTGTGTCAGAGTTTCCAGCTTCATCTGATGCTTCAATCACTACATCGTATGTGCTACCAGGAGTAAGAGGAGATGCAACCGTAATTGTCCATGTCTCTAGAACAAGGTCTACAGCTGCTACGTATGGAATTCCATTTACTGTGACTATGACTGTTTCTGCATCACCGGCATTACCTGAAAGCTCTGGAGTCGTATCTGTCGTTACAAGCCCGAGGAAATCGACAACTGGCGCAGTCGTGTCTACTTCAACGTCTACGTAGTGGTACTTCCAGTTTCCAGCATTATCAAATGCCTGAACTTTTATTCTATAGAAGCCCTCTGTGAGTGAATCTGCAGCGGTGTCGTAGCTGAAGTTATCGAGTGTAAATGATATCTCTTTATCTTTGAATACAGTAGACACGTAAGATCCTCCCAAAGAGTCAATTTCAGTTATGTCTAGTTCAACTTTGTCGATATCATTTGAATCTGAAGCCGTACCTAGTACATCAAAGATGCTTGGCACTACTGTTAAGTTTAGGGGCGATGTAATAAGTGCCGACGGCTTAGTGGCGTCATACGTAAACTCATAGGTTGTTGAGTTACCGGCTACGTCGTAGAGAACGAATGTGTTCGTGCCTTCGACAAGGTGATTCTTGATGTTTTGGAAGTTA
>JAUHXF010000001.1 GCA_030427125.1 bacterium
TTACAGCAAACATGCGAGGTAAATTGGTTTCAGAGTTATATCCAGAGGTTGCACTCGCCCAGTTTGCGCCGCCTGCATGAGTAGACCAGCCACCCCATTTGCCACCAAAGGTGCCGCGTCGGATTTTAAGTGTGCCGTTGTCGGTGAGAGATGTGATCGTGAACTTGCTGCCTTCACCGGTGGATAAATCAACAGGTGAACTATCTGACCATTGGGTGCCACCTGCAATTGCAGACCAGCTTGACCAAGATGATGTGGTGCTACCGAACCAATCTTTAAAAATTCTCCAGAAGTTTCTATTGCCGTATGCACTACAGCTATCACCGGTACCATATAGGTTGTCTAGGGCTGCTTGATTTGGCTGGTAAGGTGTATAGATATATAGGTTAGCTGTTGCTTGGTTTTCAATAAATACAGTTGATGACCCACAGGATGTATTTGGGTTGTAAAGTATCGTATTGTTTCGATTCGCCTTGTAGTTGTAGTTATTTGGATTTGCGGCGTATCTTCTAAAACCTTCAGCCGCAGCATATATCTGTTTGAAAAAACCTTCATCTTCGTCATAGCATCCATTATCGTTTGCATCAACCGATGCAGGAAGGTCTGTGTCGGGGCAGCCGTATCCAAGAGCTTTCGTGTACTGAATTGGCCATGGCCACTCATCAGAAATCAATGATTGTTCTTTCTCGAGGATTACTATAAGAACCTGGGGGTTGATATCGCATGCTTTTGCAATATCAAAAATAATACGGGCTGCCGACTTCGTGCCTGCAGAAACACTATTCTTACATAGGTCACTGCCTCCGTTAATAATGGCAGGAATGGTTTGTGAGTAGTCTTTAAGACACGTGTATGGAGCAGGGTAGCCTCTAGATGCTCCGTAGTCTGCTCTCGTCCCACCAGACCAATGAGGAGTTGTACCGTTCGTATCACAATCTGGCATCATTTCATCTAAAAAGCTCTGAATTTCATACACTGACATAGAACTGTCGTTATAAAAAACATGATCATCAATAATTCTTCCTGGATTAAAGTCATCACCGTCAAACGCAGTAGCGTTAGGTGAAGCAACTATAAGGGCACTGCTTATCACACTGAATGAGAATAGAGTCGCTACGATAAAGTTAATTTTATTTATGTGGTTTCTCACTGAATTTCTACGGTCCTTTCTTCAGATATTCCTGAGTAATTTTCAGAACTGTATGAGACTGTAACCGTCCAGTTGCCGTTAGACGAGAACATGTCACGTTTAATGAGGCTATTTGTGCATATAGTTGTCGTTGCGTCTGCATAAGCTGCCTCGTCCACCTTAAATTCTTCTGAGCCTTTTTTGAAGGCTACTGTGCAGGTTCCGCTTTCAACAATTGAGGGCATGAAAGCCCTTACCTCTATTTCATCATCGTACTGACTGGCGTCAGTAATTATGACATCTGTATTTTTCTTCACGCCGTCTTCTGCAAGAAGTTCTTCGTCTTGATTGCTTGTCGTTGCGTTAATCTTTGGATCATCCGAAGGCGGCATTTGATTCGTGTCTTGAGTCGTATCCAGATCTTGTTTTACTGTTGCTTCACCTGCGCCGCTCTGAACAGGTGCGTTTTTTTCAGCTGGAGGTTCGGCCATAAATACGAGGTACAGTGTGACTAATGCAAGTATCACAGCTACTGCTATCGATATGATTAGAATGTATCTTTTTTCAGTATTTGTGTTATTTTTATGTTTGTACATTGTCTACTTAATATAGCATAAATAGCCTAAAAAGGCTAGTGCTTAAATGAGTCAAAGTCTTAAAAGTTGACAAAAGAGAATGAAGTGCTATAATAATTGTATAGTCAGAAAATAAAAACATGAAAAAAATAGATTTTTTAATAACAGCGTTATTCATTACAACAGTAATTATTCCGTTGTTCCGCACTGAAAGTAGTGCAGGATCAAGTCTTTATAGTTGGACAGGTACTGTTACCGGTGTTGCTGATGGTGATACTTTCGATATTTCATGGGACTCTATTGGAGATGCCCCGCTAGATGATTCAAATGATCCTATCACAAGAATTAGAGTTGTAGGGGTAGACACAAATGAACTGGACACTAATGAGTGTCTTGCTCAAGATGCAAAAGACAGACTGGAGCAACTGCTACCAAACGGAACTCCAGTTCGACTTGAGGCACAAGATAAAAATTCTATATCAAATTCAGGCCCACAAACAAGGGCACTGAGGCATGTATTTATTGGTGCTAGTCTAAACACGAATCTAGCAACACAATTAATTAGTGAAGGTATGGGGTTGCCAGCTAGCTTCTCGGACGAGCCAGATTACAAGCAGCAGTATTACGAAGCTGGCGAACAGGCGATGATTGATAAAGTAGGATTATGGCAAGAAGGAGTCTGCGGAGGTAGTCCAGCTTCATGGCCAGAGCTATCTGTATACGTTAACTATGATGCAGAGGGAGATGACACGCAGAATGTTAATGGAGAATACATTGAGCTGCAGAATAATAGCTCTAGTCAGTTAGATATAAGTAATTGGACCCTACGAGGTAGCGCTCGTCTAAATGGTGCCACAAGAACACTACCTTTGAATAGGCATGTCGCAGCTAATGGTGTACATAGAATATATTCTGGTACTGGCACAAACACCTCAACAAAAACATACCTAGGACTATCAGATCCATGGCTAAATAACATAATTGATGTTCTATATATTCGCGACCTAGATTTAAATATGCGAGGAGCAGCTTTCTGGCCCTGTACGGTTTCATGCCAGCCACAAAAGACACTCATAGTAGAAGATGTACAATACGATGCTTCTGGTGACGATTCAAAAAATCCGAACGGAGAATGGATTCGTCTAAGGAATGTAGGCAACACTACGATCAATCTAAATAATTGGCGCATTAAAGAAAGCGGTAAATTCTATAGATTTGACTCTAATGACTCTATCGCTCCAGGTAAAAGGTTTGTTATATATATCGGAAAGGGCTCTGATTCTTCAAGTGTTAAGTATTGGGGTAACAGCTCTGGAATACTGAACAATTCAGGCAATGACTATGTAAGAATATTAAACCCTGATTCAGTTGAAATCGACTGCTATACATGGGGGAGTGTGAATAGATGTCCAAACGAAAATATTCGTGGTGCCATTCGAATCTATGCGAACTTTAATGCATCTGGCGATGACAGGAAAAATCCAAATGGTGAGTGGATTGCTTTTCATAACACGAGTGCGTCGACTGTAAATTTATCAGGCTATAAAGTTTATACACCAGGACATACATATACTTTCCCTAGCGGCACTAAAATATCAGCTAATGGACGATTTAGACTACGTATTGGTAAAGGAAGCAATACAACCTATAACTACTATTGGGGAAAATCTGGCGGGATACTCAGCAATAAAGGGGACTACGTACAGCTGCGTAATTCAAAGAATACAATTCATCAACAACATAAATGGCCGTGTGACATATCGTGCGGCTACTCATTCGGGCTTCGTATAGATAAAGTGAACTATAACGCGCCGGGTAATGACTTAAAAAATCCTAATGGTGAGTGGATTCGTATAAAGAATACGAGTAGTGCTGTCCAGAATCTGCGAAATTGGAAAATTAGAACCGGACCTTACCAGCTTGTTTCAGTAGGCAATCGTCCGCTCGATCCAGGCGATACCATAAAAATTTATATGGGAAAGGGATCGAGTAGCTCCACAAAAATGTATTGGGGAAAGACTAAGGGAATTTTACCGAATTCTGGTTCGCGCGAAGTAGAGCTATTGTCTCCGCTAAGGCATGAAGTTGATTGTTACAGCTGGGGCTCAGGCTCTTGTTAGCACAGTTTGTAAAAAACTAAGCCTATGCCGTAAACTAGGAGCTAAGCTAAACGAAAGTGCTTGATGAAAAAACAGGTAAAAGCAGCTGTTAACGCAGCTGCTAAGCGCTCTACTAGAGTGCATAATATAGTTAGAAAAGTAGGAAACGAACGTCTTCAAAAGCGCTTCGAGCAGCTAATTGAGGATACGATACCCAATGAGAAAACAGTTGTATTTTTGTCCTTTATGGGCAGAGGTTTTTCAGACTCTCCTTTCGCAATATATTTAGAAATGATTTCCAACCCTAAGTTTGATGACTGGAACTTTATATGGGTGTTTAAAAAGAAAAAGGCATCAGAGTTTAATGCACGGAGACAGTTTGCAGAGGAGCTTATACAAAACGAAAACATTAAGAGCACAGACAGTAAACTATTCGATAAGTATTTAAGATCAACCACAGTCGTGTATAACACCCCTGAGTACTATGAGGTGCTAGCAAGTGCTAAATACTGGGTTTCAAATTCTAGGATTCAAGACGGTGTTCAAGCAGGTGAGCATCATGTATATATCCAGACGTGGCATGGCACTCCGTTAAAAAGACTCGGTGCCGACATTGAAGTAGGCGCTAACGCAGTGCACAGTACTGAGAATTTAGCAGCAATATATAAACAAGAGGCTGAAAAGTGGTCCTATCTACTTTCTCCTAGCTCATTCTATACAGAGAAGCTAACTTCTGCATTTTCGATTAACACTGACAAGGTGAATATACTTGAAGATGGATACCCCAGGAACGATTATCTCGTTACACATACCAAGAAAGATGAAAAACGAATTAAGAAGTTATTAGGTATTGCTGAGAATAAGAAAGTATTATTGTATGCCCCCACTTGGCGCGACAACCAACACGACTTAAAAAAGGGTTATACGTATTCAGTGGGTGCGGATTTTGAAAAATTACAAAAAAATCTAGGTGATGATTGGATAATATTATTCAGGGCTCACTATTTTATCGCCAACAATTTTGACTTCTCTCAATATGAAAACTTTGTATATGACGTTAGTGACTATTCAGACATCAACGAGCTATATATAGTTGCTGATTGCTTAATGACTGATTATTCATCGGTCTTTTTCGACTACTCTGTGCTTCAAAGACCCATCATCTTTTATATGTATGATAAAGAAGCCTACGCAAATGAGTTGCGCGGGTTCTACATTGGCCTCGATGAGCTCCCGGGAGAAATAGTTGAAACAAACGAGGGTGTTATTGAGGCCCTATCGGATTTATCGAAATACGAGAAGAAATATACTAATAAACTTAAGGAATTTAAGCAGAGATTCTGCTCACTAGATGATGGCAGTGCGTCTAAGCGTGTGATTAAGAAGATTTTTAAATCATAAATCTGCTATCAGTGCATATCTAACACGTTTCAACTATAATACGGTCATATGGTAGATAAAAAAACACCACTAGTAATCGTGACACGCACACATAATAGGCCGACGTTCTTAAAACGGGCAATTAAATCAGTTGCCCAACAGACTGAGAAGTCATTTATGCACGTGATTGTTAATGATGCTGGAGATAGAGAAAGTGTCGAAGCTATTGTCGAACAACATGCAGGGAAAGATTACGAAACGAAAGTGCTTCACATCAATACAAACGGTAAGATGGAACAGGCGAGCAACACTGGAGTTACAGCTGTTTCATCGACATATATTGCAATTCACGACGATGACGATACTTGGCATCCTGAATGTGTCGAGCAAGTGCTCACTCATCTCTCATCGACTGAATCAAAGGGAGTGGTGGTACGGACCAATAAAATTGTAGAGAAGCTTGATGAAACAACCGGCGTTATTACAAAGATAAAAGAATCTGAATGGATGCCTGACATGAGGGCGATTAATCTTTATCGTCAGTGTGTAGAGAACCAAATGACTCCGATCACATTCGTTTACGAGCGGGCGGTTTACGATGAATTGGGCGGGTATGACGAAGAATTACCGGTGATGGGTGATTGGGACTTCGGCATACGATTCTTACAGAAGTACGATGTTGATTTCTTAGATCCAGGATTCGCACTGGCGTTCTATCACCATCGTAAATTCAAGAAAGATGCACAAGGTAACACGAGTTATGGTGGCAACGACAAAAAAACAGTCTATGGCAACTACATTATGAACAAGCATTTGCGAGCTGAGTTGAAGAGCGGTGACCTAGGCGTCGGATACATCATGAGTAAGACTAAATATGATCAGAACTTCTTGATACGTATAGTTTCAAAAGCGCTGCCTGGTTCACTAGGAAAATCGTTTATAAATCGTTATAAAAGGTAGTATTTTTGAAGAAATTGATAGCTTTTGATTTAGATGGGACACTAGCGCCAAGCAAGTCTCATTTTGACCCACGGATGGTGGCGTTGTTTGACCAGCTATTAGCAAAGTATGAGGTGTGTGTCATATCTGGTGCTAAATATGAGTTGTTTCAACGACAGTTTTTAACACAGATTACTAGTGAGCCGGCGAGCCTTGAACGGCTGCACTTACTACCAACGAGCGGTACTCGTTACTATCGGTTTGAAAATAATGAGTGGACATTGCAATATGCAGAAGACTTCAGTAATGAACAGAAGAAAAGAATACTTTCAGCATTAGAAAAGGGTCTTGACGAATCGGGTCACCGAGTCGACAAGACATATGGTCCAACAATAGAAGATAGAGAAAGTCAGATAACTCTATCCCCGCTAGGGCAAGAGGTCGTGGCTCAACTAGGTAAAGAGGGTCTAGAGCTCAAAGAATCGTGGGACCCAAAGGGTGAAAAACGTCGGGAGATTGCTGCGATTGTTGAGAAGGAAATCCCTGAATTTAGCATACGTGTTGCTGGAGCTACATCAATCGACGTCACCATGCCGGGTGTAGATAAAGGCTACGGCATGCAAAAACTGCTAGATGCGAATAAACTAAATAAAGAAGATGTGCTATTTTTTGGAGACAAACTGGAGCCAGGTGGCAATGATTATGCAGTTGAAGAGATGGGCATTGATTGTATTTCGGTGCGATCCTGGGAGGATACAGCCTATGCCATCGAGGGCATAGTGCACATTTCATGAAAAGAGTAATTATTAGTGGGTATTTTAATCCACTTCATGGTGGTCATTTAGATTACATCGAAGCTGCTTCAGAGTTGGGGGATAGACTATTAGTTGTCGTGAATAACGACAAGGCCCAGTTAATTAAAAAGGGCAAAATAATTCTCGACGAGACAAATAGAATGCGTCTAGTCAGCGCATTGAAAAATGTCGATGACGTTATACTGTCAGTCGATGAAGATCTCGGGCAAGCAATGACTCTCAGGAAAATAAGAGAACTATATCCAGATGATGAGCTTATCTGTGCTAATGGTGGGGATAGAGACCCGCAGAACCATGACTTGCCAGAGAATGAAAAGCAATCTTGCATTGATTGTAATATTGAAATGGTGTTTGGCGTCGGTAGTCAAGAAGTTGAAAAACGTGACTCGTCTAGTAGGATAAATAGAGAAACTAATCGAGAGTAGCTTGCATGACAGATAGGGAAGAAGCTGAGTTAGTAGGCTTGCTGAAGAGATTGAAGCCTGGATTTCAACCGTACAAAGTGTTTGAGCAGTTGGCTCGGTTGACTGTGTTGTCTATCATTGAGTTTGTGCCTCTACGCATGTCACAGGGTGGGAAGATTGAAGTGCTCCTGTTGGAGCGGGGCGACAATGCACCTATTTGGCCTGGGGAGGTACATACACCAGGCACAGTTATTCGCCCAGGAGACAATGCACAGAACACTTATATGGCGTTTGATAGAATTTTGAATGATGAGTTGCAGGGAACTGCATTTTCTAACCCTCACTTTGTCGGCAGTATTCTGCATGAGAGTAAACGCGGACCAGAGCATGCTCAGGTGTACTGGATAGAACCAGAAGAGCCGACCACAGCAGGGGAGTGGTACAACGTAGAATCGCTTCCGGACAATCTCATGGAGTCTCAAAAAGCGTTCATTCAAGCAGCGATTGATAACTATAAGAACGCAAAGCAAGCAAAATCCGATTTAAATCCGATTTAAATCCGCTTTCGACAGTCTTGATACTTCCCTGTTATTTTTCGAGATTTTGTTGCCATGTCCAGGCGTCTTTGAGCGCATCTTCTAGCGATAATTCAGCTTTCCAGCCAAGTTCCTTTTGAGCTTTCTCAGCTGATGCGTAACACGTCCCAATATCGCCGCTTCGTCTTGGACCTATTTCATATGGAACAGTAACGTCATTCACTTTTTTAAATGTCTGGATTACTTCTAGTACGCTTGATCCTGTGCCCGTACCAATATTGAATACGTCTACACCTGCATTTTCTGAGTCTAGGAAATCTAGCGCGGCTATGTGAGCTTTGGCTAGGTCAACTACATGAATGTAATCACGAACACCGCTACCATCAGGTGTATCATAATCATCGCCAAACACTGTGAGTTTGTTCCGGATACCAGCAGCGGTCTGAGTCACGTATGGGACAAGATTGTTTGGAGTGCCGATTGGTAGCTCTCCAAGAAGACCTGAAGGATGCGCACCGATTGGGTTGAAGTATCTTAGCAGCACGGCGTTTAAGCCATGAGCGTTCGAGGCATCTCTCAATATTTGTTCGGCCATTTGTTTGGTCGCTCCGTATGGATTAGTAGGTGGTTTCAGCGTTGCATTTTCTGTGATTGGCACTGTATCTGGGTCACCATACACAGTGGCTGATGAACTGAAGACAATATTACTCACACCGGCGTTCTTCATCGCGTCGAGAACCGATAGTAGCCCATCTAGGTTATTTTGGTAGTACTTCAGGGGATTGTCTACACTTTCGCCGACTGCCTTATATGCAGCGAAATGAATAACAGCATCAATATTGTTTGTTTTTAGTATCTCGTGAAGCTTGTCCGTGTCTCGAACATCGATCTCATAAAAATCGAGCTTCTTGCCTGTTATTTTTTCAATGTTATCTAGTACGAATTTCTGTGAGTTAGAAAAATTATCTACTATTACAGGTTTATGACCAGCACTAACTAGCTCGGTAGTTGTTATTGAGCCTATGAACCCAGCACCACCTGTTACAAGGACGTTCATGAATTTTCCTCAACTATCTTTTGAATGTTGTTTCGGAAATTTTCGGAGGAGAACTTTTCTGCTTGTTTTAAAATTTCTTGACGGTTGTAGAGCTTATAGTTGAAGTTTTTGATAGTCTCCTTGAGACTGGAAACTGTTTGTTCATCAAAGAACTCGCCTGTTACTCCCTCGGCAACTGTATCTAATGAACCGCCGGCTCGGTAGGCGATAACTGGTGTGCCTGCCGCTTGAGCTTCGGTGGCAACGATTCCAAAGTCTTCTTCGTTAGGAAATATGAATGCCTCCGCGCGACCCACGTAGTAGCCAATCTTGTCATCAGGTAGCTGACCTTTAAATTCAATGGTAGGGCCTGCCATGGCTTTGAGTCGATCGGTTTCTGGACCTGAACCAATGACGACGAGCTTTTTATCGAGTTCATTGCAGGCTTGAATTGCAAGGTCAATTCTCTTGTGTTGTACATGACGGCCAAACACGACAAATCCCTCTCGTTCTTGCGTACCGTCGTTCTGAAATCTACTGATGTCCGTTGGTGGGTACAATAACTCGCTATCGCGGTCGTAAAACTTCTTTATGCGGTCTTGTACTGCGGTTGAAATTGCGTAGATTTTATCTGGTCTTTGAGCAGCTTTATAATCCCACCGCTTCACATACGGAAGTAAAATTTTTAGTCCGGTTCGCCAGACTATATTGAGCCCATCGCTGCCTTTTTTAAGATAGTTATCAGGCTTTATCCAGTACTGTAGTGTTGGAGTGTAGCAAATATTTATATGTACACCATCGGGTGCTCGCAAGGCTTTTTCTTCAGAACTTCCAGCAGACACGACTACGTCATAGCCATGAAGCTTTAGACGGCTAAAATACCATTGTCGCGGTAGTGTGAGTAGCTGATGCTTGCGTATGGCTTTTGGTAATTTCTGCATCCAGCTGGTACGAATATCGGCATTTTTAAACAGACTACTTCCTTTTGGTTCATATGTAGAAGTGTAGATTGGAGCGTCAGGGAATGCTTGGTGAAGCTGCTCTACTAGACGTTCTGACCCGCTGGCTCCAGAAATCCAGTAGGTAGCTATCGCGATTTTCATACCTAGTCGGCCTTTCCAGAAAATATACGGGTTATGACTTGAGCGGCTGTCTTAGCTAGAATAACGATGTCCAGCCGAAAACTCCAGTTTTGCGCATAGTACATATCTAGTTTTCGTCGTTCTTCATAAGGAATGTTTTTTCGACCTGATACTACAGCGAGGCCGGTTATTCCTGGCTTCACGCTGAGGATAACGTTTTTCTTGTTAAACATTTTCATTTCTTTCGGTATGAGTGGCCTTGGCCCAACGAGGCTGAGATCACCTTTTAACACGTTAAAGAGCTGTGGCAGCTCATCGAGGGAGGTTTTACGCAGAAACTTACCAACCTTGCTGACACGCGGGTCGTTTTCGAGGAAATCACCATTCTTGCGATATTCTTTGGCAAGCTCTGGTTTACCCATCTTTGCGAAAGCATCTTCGGGGTCTAGGCCGTTGTATGCATGCTTGTGTGTGCGGAATTTATAGAGACCAATCTCTTGATCAAAGCGGGACATACGAGTTTGTTTAAAAATTGGATTTCCACCAGCCGCAGCTACCAACAACCATGTAATGAACAAAAACGGCATTGCAAGAACTGTAATAATAATTCCAAAGAACAGGTCGAACAGTCGCTTTACAATCCGACCCCAGCCAACAAGTGCCGTTTGGTGGACAGCTATTGTTGGGATCCCTTCGAACAAATTTACGACAATATTTCCTACAAATAACCTGCTGTTGCCAGGTACGAAACGATAGGCGATATGGTGTTCTTGTGCGAACGCGACGATTTCATCGTTTCTCTCTGAGTCTGCGAAAAGCTCTGTCTGTACAATGCTATGTACGTCATGCGCGCTTATTTTTTTAGACACCTCGGCAAAATTACTAAATTGAATGTCGGGGTCGATATGAGCGTATTTCGTCCGTTTGTCGCCGACGACAGCGACGACTTTATAGCCAAGTCCTGGTGTCGCCAATGTATGTGCTAATTCTCCGGTGATGTCAGTCGTCCCAATTAGCATAACGTTACTAATGCCTTTGCCCCGCTTGAACAAGATTGTTCGTGTAGCACGAACAATCGTGCGGAATAGCAGAGTAATAAGGAAGGCAAGGATAAATCCGTACACTGTGACCAGACGTGCTGGAAAGATTGCTCGATCGAGTACGTATTCAGCGCCAATAAGGAAGAGAATACCGACGAATGTACCGACAAATAATAGAGAGAATTCTCTGAAGCGATTTTCGTAGTTTTCAGACCTGTACAGTCCGAGAAGCGCATAAATAATGATCCAGAAAATAAGGAGAACAGCAACGACGCCGATATATCCCCATGCTGTAACAGGTTCAACAAGTGGCCGTTCGTCGATCTTTACACGGATGATATAGGCAAGCGAGAAGGCAGCGGTCAGCGCAAGGAAATCTGAAACAAGGAGGACAAAGCTGTACAGTAGAGATACGCTGTTCTTCATTGCTTGTATTCTAGCATTAATTTAATGACGCCTCTATCTGTAAAGTATTGTAAAATTGTACAAAAAGTTGTATACTTGTTGTCTATGACTGTAGGTGAAGTATCTGTTACCCAACAAGAACGTGACCCGATTCAGACTGTTAGTGTGTATGGTCTAGGGTATTTTGGTGGTGCTTTTTTGAGTCAGGTTGACCGTGTAAACGATGGCTCTCTAGACGTTATTGCCTACTCACATAACGGAGATGAAGTTGCCGGGTTATTAGAAAACGGATCACATCCTAAATTTCCAGGACAAGAATTACCCGAAAACGTACTTTATACAAACGATCCTGAGGAGGCCGTAGATAAAGCTGATTTACTTATCATGGCAACACCATCTAGCACCACGAGAGACGTATTACGTACAATTAAAGGAAATCTATCTCCGGGTGTCATACTCCTTAATACAGCAAAGGCGCTAGACGTTGAGACTGGAGAAAGGTTGTCCAAAGTCTATGAGCGTGAACTCACCCAAGAATACGAATATGCTTTATTTGCCGGGGGTACTATTGCTGCTCATTTTTTTGATGATCAACCATTAGGGGCCGATATTGCTTCTGAGAATGTGTCTGTTGCTAAACAACTTGCAGCTCTGCTAACAACGGATAATCTGTATGTAAATCCTACAGACGACCTGTACGGCGTAGAAATGGCATCTGCCTTAAAAAATGTAGTTTCAGTTGCTGCAGGGATAGCGCGTGGTTCAGAATTTGATTACGGTACAGAAACACGAATCATATCAGTATTAGCAGGAAAGATAGGTGAAGTCTGCGTAAAGACAGGCGCAAGACCAGATACATTTAGTATCGGTAGTCAGTGTTGGGGTAACGATATGTTTATGAGCGCAACAGGGAATACTCGTAATCGTAATTTTGGAGCATTAATTGGACAAGGAAGTTCTGTAAAATTATCTTTAGAAACAATGGCTGAGAGAGGAAAGACGGTTGAATCAGTATCAACCCTGCGTTCGCTTGCTACCCATCCAGAGCTTCTAGAAATTCCTGGCTTGCGGATTCTTTATGAACTAATTGTTCAGGAGTCTATATCCTCAAAAGATGCTAGAGAGCAGCTGCTAAGAATTCGATAGGCAGTGTTTGCTTTTTGTTCTAAAAGAGTTAGAATAGCCATAGTTGTTATGGCTAAAAAGAAAAAACTATCTAAAAAAGACCAAAAACGCCTAAAAAAGCTGACAGTACAGTTTACTGAGTATCTTATTAGTGGTGGCGTTTGGTTCTGGAGCGGCTATATTCTTATCATTGGGCTCGATGATTATATTGGTTTGTTTTGGGCGAATCTCATAGGTAATGCTGTCGGTATTGCACTAAATTTTCTCCTGCAGCGTTACTGGGTATTTCGTACAAAAAAATCTGGGAAGATTGCTTTCACGGCTGGTCGCTACGTCGTCTATACGCTGCTTAACGCATTCTTACTTAACTATATTATTTTGTATGCGCTACGTGAACAGCTTGGCATCGGACCGGAGATCGGCCAGTTTATCGCCAGCGCATTCTTCACGTTTTGGAATTATTTTTGGTACAAGGTTTGGGTTTTTCCGGAAGGTAGTAAGCACAAGAAAACTGTTGTGAAGCCTCGTGTCCGAAATGTACACAAACATATAACGTCAGCACACCACTAAAGAGGAGCCATGGATGAGCGATAAAACACGACCAACTAAGAAACAGTATGAAACACTCGAATTCATAAAAGGCTTTATAAATGAGCACGGTTATTCACCAAGCTATCGTGAAATCATGCGCGGTTGCAATTACACATCTGTCGCGACGGTATCGCTTCACGTGAATAACCTCATCAAGCGTGGGCATCTGGTTAAGCGTGGAAAATCTGCACGCTCAATCGAAGTAGTCGGTGGTAAGGCGGATGCAACAACTGAAAAGCAGCATAAGCATGAATTAATGCATGAAGTTGAATCGCGATTCAAGAAGCTGGAAAACGAAGTGTCTGAAGAGATTCTTAACGAAGTATATGTGCTTGTCGGTGCACTGAAGATACTTGGCCACCAGGAAGTGGCACGTGCCTACGCGGGCCGAATCAATCAGATAACAAGCTGAGATAAGCTACACTACTAGTTATGAACGATGTATTTCGTAGGCGACGAACAGTGTTTGCAGGCGGCCTTTTGTTCATTATCATCGTATTTGGGTTTGCTCCATTTGTGTTACCTGGTGATGGAATAGAGCAGAGTGATGTGCTTTCTGAGCACGATGTCGAGACTAAGTTAGCTCGCGTTGTGCTTGATGAGCTCGACGTGAAAGGTCGAGCGCCGAAGACCGGTTATGCTCGCGATGAATTCGGCTCTGGTTGGGCGACAGTTGATGGTTGTGACATGAGGAATACCGTATTGCAGGAAAGCATGACGGATATATTGCTCGAAACAGACGAGTGTACAGTTTTGTCGGGCATGCTTGATGATCCATATACAGGAGAGATGATTAATTTTGTACGTGGTAGATCAACAAGTGATGAGGTGCAGATCGATCATGTGGTAGCACTAAGTGACGCGTGGCAAAAGGGAGCTCAACAGCTCGAATTTACGGATAGAGTTGTCTTTGCCAACGACCCGCTCAATCTGCTTGCTGTTGACGGCCCGGCTAATCAAGCCAAGGGTGATAAAGATGCAGCAAGCTGGTTGCCGCCAAATAAAGCTTATCGATGTCGGTATGTAGCTAGACAGATTGCAGTAAAGCAGAAGTATGATTTATGGGTGACTGAGGCCGAGAAAGCTGCTATGAAACGTGTATTAAACGGGTGTGGAGATCAAAGGCTCCCCCTTGAAACGTAGTTGTAAAAGGTATCACTCTTCATGGTTGCTAGCACTAGCAAGCATTGGGTTATTGGTCGGCACTTTCTTGTCACAATACACGCTCTTATTTGTCGGGGTGGAATGGCTAGTAGTTACTGTCTGTCTGGTTTTTGTTGGTTTTATTAATAGGACTATTATTGGAGCGGTATTGTTTATCACGGCTGGGGTGTTTGTCGGGTTGCATCAAGGTGCAGAAGAACTATTGAAGCAAGCTCCACTACAAGCGTATGTAGGAGAAATAGCTATCATTACCGGCCGTGTTGCAGAAGATCCTAGCTATGATGTGGATGGTGATATGCGGCTGAGGCTCGTGAATGTTATCGTCGAAAATAAAGAAGCAGGTGGTGAAGTGTGGGTGAGTATTTCTGAAAAAGCCGATATTATACGTTCAGATGTCGTAACAGTTGAAGGGCGAATGAGCGAAGGATTCGGTAATATCGCCGTTGCGATGTATAGAACGAGGTTATTGGGTGTACAGCGACAAGACTATGCTGATGTGGCGCGTGATACTCGTGATTGGTTCGCTGAGGGTATACGAGAAGGGATAAAAGAACCCGAGGCAAGCTTGGGAGCTGGGTTCTTGCTCGGACAAAAGACAGCAATGCCTGAAAAGTTAGATAACGAATTACGACTACTCGGCTTAACCCACATTGTTGTAGCGAGTGGATATAACTTGAGTATTTTGGTTCGTTTTGGGAGGCGGTTTTTTGCAAAACTATCTCGCTTTGCGGGACTTGCGCTATCTGGGTTCATGGTTTTTGGGTTCGCAAACATCACAGGGTTTAGTCCAAGTATGAGTAGAGCGGCACTAATAACAGGGCTGAGTTTGCTTGCTTGGTATTATGGTCGAAAATTTCACCCAGTTGTACTGCTCAGTGTGAGTGCAGGAGTAACTGTATTTATAAATCCTGCGTATGCTTGGGGAGATATCGGATGGTTACTATCTTTTACGTCATTTATCGGTGTCATAATGTTGTCTCCACTCATCCATGCCTACTTTTGGGGTGATAAAAAGCCAGGTAATATTCGACAAGTATTTATCGAAACATTGTCTGCGCAGTTACTGACGCTGCCGCTCATTGCGTTTGTGTTTGGGCAGTATAGCCCGTTAGCACTAATAGCAAATATTCTTATTTTGCCGCTGATTCCACTTGCAATGCTGTTAACATTTATCGCAGGAATTGTAGGAGTATTTGTACCGGTGATAGCATCATATGCTGGATGGCCAGCCCAAGCACTTATGAGTTATATGACCACCGTTGTTGATTGGCTAGCGCAGCGTCCACTTGCAAGCGTTGAAATTATTTTCACTATGACTACGCTTATTTTGGGGTATCTAGCCATCTTTATTTTCATGGTTTTTCTGAAGCGTCGTACGAAATATGATTTCCGCCAGTACAACATAGTCGAATAAATACTGGCACTAGTGCACCTTTGCAGAGGTCCGACCTTTGCAAAATTCATCATGAAATAGTTAAATTTGACATTGGGTTGCCATAAGCGGAAAATTGCACGTATGAGGGTTAATGTGTGAAGATACGCATCCTATTGCTGTTAGCATCTTTTGGATTATCTTTACCTAGCCTATTCTCTACTATACAAACTCATGCTATTTCAGACTCGCTGCTTATCATGCAGGTGCAGACAGAAGGTGCGTTAAGTGGCGCAGCGACAGAAGAGTTTGTGTTGTTGAAAAATACGTCCTCTGAACCAATTCATATCACTAACTGGTGTATCGAGTATAGTTCACTAAACGATAATGTTGGATTTGAAGTGTGCGTTGAAGCTCCAGACGAAACCACAGAAATATGGTTAGAAGCCGATGGCCTTCTTAGTTTTTCGACGCAAAGCTTTGTCGATATAAACATGTCTTTCAATCCAGATTACTTAATGAGCGGCGGGATGGCGTCGGCAAGTGGGCATTTGCGCCTGTGGGATGCTGAAGGCATTGAGATAGATAAGGTCGGATGGGGCAGTGCGGTCAATCCTGAAGGTGTAGCTGTCAATAGACATCTGGTTGGTGAAGTGCTATCAAGAAATTTTGAGGCTGAACATCTAGACACAGATATGAACAATGTTGACTTTACATCCACTACGATTCTCTCGGTAGTCACGAGCGGTGTGTATGAAGAAGAACGATTAATTGATGTATGTTTGAATATTGATGGGTTGCAGTTGGAAGTACCGGTGGGTTACGCAACGGATGAAGAAGAGAATTGTTATGAAGATTTTTGTTTAAACATCGATGGCCTACAACTGGTAGCACCTGATGGATACGAGAAAACTCCTGAAGAAGGTTGCACAGTCATTCCGCTAGAAGATGCTAAGCTCGTTATCACTGAGCTATATCCAAATGCACCAAGCGTAGATACCGGGCAAGAATTTATCGAGTTCTATAACCCGGGCGATAAAACTGTCGAGCTTCTTGGGTATGTGTTGCAAGTTGGTCCTACGTTTACTAAAGAGGTCGTCTTAGAGTCAGGCTTTGTTAAAGCTGGTGAGTATATAACGTTTTCTGATGCAGAAACAGGTTTAATTTTACCCAACAGCAGTGGGGTTGAGCTGCGACTTGTTGCTCCGGCGGGTAATCTTGTCAGTGAGTCGCCCATCTATAGCGACGCTCAAGACGATGAGTCGTGGTCGTTGATTGATGATCAATGGATCTGGACAAACCAAATAACACCCGGAAACTCTAATAAGTTATCCGTAGTATCTGTTGAAAAAACGCTTGCCTCAACAACAAGTACGTTTGGTCCTTGTCCGGAAGGAAAGTTTCGTAATCCTGAAACGAACCGGTGTAAAAATATTGAAACAGCAGTGAGCCAGCTAGTTCCATGTGACGAAGATGAATTTCGTAATCCAGAGACGAACCGCTGCAATAAGATTTCAAGCTCATCAAGCACTCTAACACCATGCAAGCCAGGGCAAGTTAGGAATCCAGAAACAAATCGTTGCCGATCAATTTCTTCAACCTCCTCTTTGAAGCCTTGTCCGGAGGGGCAAGAGCGCAACCCAGAGACTAATCGATGTCGCACGGTCACAACACTGAACGCAAGCTCAAACATAACTCCAGCTGAATCTGTTATGGATGTTCCAATCGAGCAGGTTCCTGGCCAGATAAACTGGCTAGTGATATCGCTTGCTGTCGGAGGAACGTTTCTTTACATGATGTATGAATGGCGAGTTGAGATTATACAGAAATACAGACAGGTGCGTCTGGCCCGAAATTAGTTACGACTTGCTGCAAGCAGGCGCAGAATAGAAATATATAGCCAGATCAGGGTGACCATGAGGCCAAAGGCTGCATACCATTCGAATTGTTTTGGCAATTCCTTTTCGGCGCCTTTGTCAATGAAGTCAAAGTCGAGAAGGAGGTTGAGCGCTGCAATGAGTACGATAATCCCAGCAAAAACGACTCCTGTACTGCCAGTTGTCACGAGGTCATAGAAGCTTGGTGAGAAGAGGCTGACCAAGAAAGTTATCAGGTAGAAGAAAAGGACACCGACGGTGGCGATAATGATGACTGACCGGAGTTTCTCTGTGACTTTCACCAGGCCGGTCGTGTAGAGGACGAGCATAGACAGGGTGACTGCAATGGTGAGAGATACAGCTTGTAGTACAATCCCCTGCATGTCGCTGTTGAATAGGAAAGACACAGCGCCGATGACAACGCCCTGCAATGCTGTATAGATGAGAGCAAGAACAGCGCTTGGTTTTGTGAAGATAATAATCATCGCGGTAACAAGCGCGCCTATAGATGCACCAAGCGTGAGTATGCCAGCAGAATCCGGATTACTTTCAGTAAATGTCCAAGACCAAGCGCCTACACCAATCAATAGGGCTAGAAGCAGTCCTGTTTTCATTAATGAGCCATTAACAGTCATGACCTCGTCGCCTGTAATCGTGGCTTTAAGCCGTTTGATTGCCTTGTCGCTGAGGACAGGGTTCGAACTTTCTTGCATAAACACTCCTTTAGTTACTATCTAGTATACACCTCTGGTAAAAATTCGTTCGCCGCTATACAATAGAGCAAATGATAATACAAATAATCATTCTCTTAGGAGCTATCATTGGAGTTGTAAAAGGCGCCGACTGGTTTTTGGGTGCTGCAGAAAAAATTGGTGTGACGCTTCGTTTACCACCATTTATTCTTGGTGTGCTACTCGTTGGTTTCGGTACAAGCTTGCCGGAGCTTGCGACCTCGATAGCTGCAGTCGCCGATAATGTGGATACCGTTACAATTTCGAATATTGCCGGCTCAAACATAGCAAACATTTTTGTCATTCTTGGCTTGAGTACCATTGCACTAGGAACGATAAAGTTCGATAAAGATCTCATTGATTTAGATATACCGTTGCTTGTCGGCATAACTGCGCTATTTTGTATTATGCTCGTTGACGGAGATTTAACGCGTTCTGAAGGTATAACTTTATTATTAGGTTTTGTCGGATATGTTGTTTACTCGCTTGGGTATAAAGAAGAGAAGGGTCACCATAAAGGATTAGTTAGTTTAATTGCCTCCATATCTAAAGGCTCTGAGACGAAAGTTGAACACAATAAAAAGCTTACGACGCCAGCGACATATGTTGTGTTGATTGCATCAGTAGCGCTGCTTGGTCTTTCGTCGAAGCTAGCAGTTGATAGTCTACTCGAGATTGTTACAGAGCTTGAAATAGCTGTTGAAGTCCTTACATTTTTTGCGCTTGCAATCGGCACATCGTTGCCTGAACTGACTGTCTCGCTAAAGGCACTAAAACAAGGAAAAGGCGATCTTGTCGTTGGTAATGTTATCGGCTCAAGCATGTTCAACATACTCTTGATTGGTGGCGTCGCAAGCGTGATGAAGACACAGTATGTAGACCCGCTACTTGTTGGCTGGATGATTGTAGGCTTAGCATTATCGGCACTTTTGCTTATGGCAGGCGGCATCTCAAAACGCATTCACCTATGGGAAGGCATGATTTATATTCTGATCTATCTCACCATTGCAAGTAAGATTGCAGATATTTAAATTATGACAGCGCTAATCGTCAATCAAGATGCTGGCAAAGCGCCAGCCAAGATGAAGCTACTATCTAAATTAGCACGTACCCATAAGCTTAAGTTGAAGTTCTGTGATGGAACCGATCTGGATTACACTATTCGTCAGTCGTTAGAAGATAGGCAAGTAGATCGATTAATAATTGGTGGCGGTGATGGAAGCGTGAGTTTAGCCGCTAGTTTGATACGACGCATAAGTCCTAAAGTTGAGCTGGCTATCTTGCCTGTTGGTACAGCGAACTATTATGCAAAGTCGTTAGGTATTGGACGAAATATTCATAAAGCATTTGAAGCTGCCTTGGGTAAAGCGACAGAAAAGCGACACCTATGTTCTGCAAATAAGCGAGATTTTCTATTGGGTGTAAATATCGGTGCAACGTCGCGCATGTTCTCAGAAGTGACAAGTGAAGATAAGCAGCGCTTTGGTAAAATTGCGTACTTACGCGGGCTGTTGCAGGTTCTTAATCAAGTTGATGCTCCAGACATAACAGTGACAATAGACGGAAAAAGCAAAGAATATGTCAGCACTGAATTGGTAATTCTGAACCAGCACATTCATGAGCCTGTACAATTAACACCGCGTGTTTCCGGAAGTGAGCCATATTTCGAAGTAATTACATATGGGCTCGGAAACGGAAAGCTCTCACCGTTGTTTGCAGTTATAATTTTTGCTTTAACTTTTGGTAAAAATCAAAAATACCTAAAACGCATCAAAGCTACTAAAGTGAAAATAGAAACGAAAAAACCCCAGCCAGTATCTATAGACGGTGACACGCTGGAGAAAACGCCAGTGGAAGTCAGTTTGTACAAGAAGCCAATTACCTTTGTATGTTCAAAATAGAAGCGTTTCGCATAAGTAATTCTAGACAGTAGCGCGATTGTGGATACAATAGAGTGTATAGAAAGGGTAGATTTTGTATGAGTGAGTTCAAGGGGCTGAAAGCGGTTTTTATAAATTGTTCGATTAAAAAGGATAAGTCTGAATCGCATACGCAAAGATTAATTAATCGCGCTGCACATATCATGGAGGCAGAGGGCGTCTCCGTCGATCATATATATGCATTGGATCATAATATTGCATTTGGCATGGTTAAGGATGGTAAAGAAACAGGACAAGAAGATGACTGGCCTGAGCTACACAAGCGTATTATGAATGCTGATATTTTGGTTATTGGTTCACCAATATGGCTGGGAGTAAAGTCTTCTGTTGCGACACTTGTCGTTGAGCGACTATATGCATACAGTGGCGACCTTAATAATAAAGATCAGTATGCCTATTATGGAAAAGTTGGCGGTATTTTAGTGACGGGAAATGAAGATGGAGCTAAAGCTGTTGCTATGGAGACCTTATACTCCCTGAGTCATATAGGATACACAATCCCACCACAAGCTGACGCTGCATGGCTGGGTGAGGCTGGTCCGGGTCCAAGTTACGGAGATACTGAATGGAGCGACGAGAAGCTTGAGGGTCCTGCTGGTTATGACAACGAGTTCACGAACAGGAACACGACTTTTATGGCATGGAACTTGATGCACATGGCGAAAATCCTAAAAGATCATGGCGGGGTTCCTGCAAAAGGTAACACCACTTCTGGTTGGAAGCATGTAACGAACGCCAGTGATCAAAATCCGGAGTATAGATAGTGGCTGATAAGAAGATTAATTTAAACACAAAGACCGGTATGATTAATGCTGCTGCGCTAAAGCTGCTTATGGAAGATCCTGACGGACTACGGTATACGCAATTAAGAGATGCGCTGATTAAGAATCTGCCAGACCTACACCCAAAAACCATAAACGGCTGTGTCTGGTTATTGCAGGAAAATTTCCCAGACTCTGTCTATAAACCTGAAAAAGGATTATTCAAACACACAAAGTATAGAGTGTGATTATTCAGTCGTTTTTCTCTTGTACAGAACATATGTGATAGGGATTGAGATAGCGATAAGAACGAGGCACCACATAACTGCCAGCCAGCCGTAGTCACCAAGTGGTTGTCCGAGTATGAGCGCTCGTACTGCTTCAACCATCTGTGTTATCGGTTGGTTTTCAGCAAATACGCGTAACACTGTGCCCATGCCATCGGTTGGTGTGAACGCACTAGATGCAAACGTCAGTGGGAATATGATGACAAAAGTGAGCCACTGTACGGCTTCAACACTTTTTGCAAGCACACCGATTATCGCTGAGAGCCATGAGAAGGCAAGCGTGATAAGAAGAAGTAGCCCAATAATCCCAAGCCAGCCGTAGAAATCTGCTTCAGGTCGAAAGCCAATTACTAAACCAGCGAGTATCATCACAGTCGTAGAGATTGAGTTTCTAAAGATATCAGATATGACATGACCGTTAAGTACTGCCATATTGCTCATTGGCAGACTGCGAAATCGATCAATGATGCCCTTTTGCAAATCATTCGTGAGTGCAATCGCAGTGGTGGTCGATCCGAAAGCCACGGTCTGGACGATAATCCCAGCCATGAGAAAGTTTACATAGCTAACTCCTTCAGGGAGTGATTGTTCAATGGCGCCGCCAAAAACTGACACGAAAAGTACTAAAAACATAATTGGCTGGAAGAATGCTCCAAGAAGTTGGTCGGTATTACGCAGGATATGACGACTACTTCGTCCAATCATCAGTGCTGTGTCAGAAATATATGCACTGACTTTTGAAGCGTGTTTATATTCCAATTTCGTCAGCATATTACTTTTCCTTCCTTGTGATATTTAGGAATACATCATCAAGTGTCGGCTTATGAATGTCAGTAGATGAGATAGGAATTTTCTCTGAATCGAGTGTTTTCAAAACAGCCTGGATATCTTTACCTGTACCCTTAATTGGAATGTGTATCTGTAGTTCATCGTCGTTCGTTTGCGTAATTTTTCCTTTCAGGGCTGTACGTGCAGAATCGTAATGTTTCTTTGATGCGAATGTAACGATAAAGTGATCCTTGCCTATTTTTTGTTTTAGTTCGGCTGCTGTTCCTTCGGCTGCTACAATACCGTTGTTAATCAGGATAATTTTATCAGCGAGCTGGTCGGCTTCTTCAAGATACTGTGTCGTGAGTAGGATCGTTGTACCGTTGTCCATGAGTCTTTGAATGATATCCCACATAACTAAACGTGAACGTGGGTCTAGTCCAGTTGTTGGTTCATCGAGAAAAATAATTGGTGGTGTTGCAATCAAGCTAACTGCCAAGTCTAGCCTACGTCTCATCCCTCCTGAGTATGTCTTTGTGGGGCGATTAGCTGCTTCTGTGAGGTCAAACTCTATTAGTAGTTCTTCGGCTCTTGCGACTGCAGACTTTTTCGTCAGACGGTAGAGTTGTCCCATCATGATTAAGTTCTCACGACCGGTGAGCAGTTCATCGACTGCTGCCGATTGTCCAGTAAGTCCAATGACACCCCTTACCTTATCAGGATCAGTGCTTACATCGTGACCCTCAATTCTTGCACTACCACCGTTTGCTTTAAGCAGCGTGCTTAGGATCTTAACAGTAGTAGTCTTACCGGCACCATTTGGTCCCAGTAGCGCAAGCATTGTACCCTGGGGTACATCAAAAGACACGCCCTTTAGGACTTCATTTTCTCCAAATGATTTTTTCAGGTTTTTTACAGAAATAGCTGTGTTTTTTGTACTCATTTATATGTAGTGTAACCTATTTACCTATCTCTTTGAGTCGTAAGTGGGTCATTAGTATCACTGCTTTCTTTGGAATGGGTTTCTCGGGTGTAAATCTAATGACTCCCTTGCTGTGATCTAGGCTCGGGAACTCATCAATTACAAGTTGAACAATTTTCGGATCAAACGGGTAGACGTTCAGGCCGTGCTTGTTTGAGCTAAACCCGATTAATGAGCGTTTTTTTAGAAAAAATGCTGGCAATCCATAGCTTAAACCTTCTTCAGCGCCGGGAGCTTCTTTTTCGACCACAGCAATAACATGTTCTTGTAAGGCGGCGCGTTGCTCAGGGTCTATTGAACGGAGATATTCTTCAAACATGTATTAGTATTGTATACGATAAACACTTCAGTTGCTGGCTGTTTATGCATCATTATTAGTGTAACAACATAAATCTGCTACACTATATGTAAGAAGGGCCCAACTCTGCGAGAGGGGCTCTTTTTTATTGCTCGAAGACTCCTACCATGACATCTTCTTGAGTATTGCCTGACTCTATGACGATTGCTTCATCGAGTCCAGTGATGTTCTCCGTACCGCTGTAACTTAAGCTGTAGGTATTTTCTGCTTCTTTCACAAGTGTGCCTATGATTACTGAAGATGTATCGTCTCTGACCACGAATTCGTAATGATTGCCCGTCTGAGGGTCTCCAATCGTGCCGACAAATTCAATTGTGAAGTTGTTGGCCGGAGCGTCGTAACTCCTAACTGCTACAGCGAATTCATTGCCGTTGTCGCGAATGGATTCTAGGACCGCAGTCTGGTTGCTTGGGTTTATGTCGTCTACCTCTTCATCTTCAATTAATTTTTCGAGCCCTTCTGCTAATTGATCTTGCTGTTGCTGCTCAGAGATTGACGTGTCTACTGGAGTAACTTGCTCGTTATTGATAGATCGTATGTAATATCCAGTTAGAATTAAGACACCAATAATTAGAAGTATAAGCCCACCCCAAGCGATGCGAATGAGGGTTTGGCGTTTCATTTGTTACTTCTTTTTACGCTTGGAGTTTTTGCTACGAAAACTTAATCGGCGAGTCATGCGACGCGTGATACTGTCGCTGAGTTGGTGTTCTTGTGTTGCGAGATATCGTGAACCAATACTTGTTAGTGCAGCGATGACAATTCCAACACCAACTAGAATAAATAGCGCAGTGACAACGCGAGATTCGTCGGTAGTCGGATGAATGTCACCGTAGCCGACAGTTGTTAGGGTTGCGACAGAGAAGTAGAAACTTTCTGCCCAGGTCCAATCTTCGAGATAATGGAACATTACAGTTCCAGCACCAATGAGAAGCATGATGGAAAATACAGCTGATAAAACGGATGTCTTTAGTTTTGGCATAGTGCTATTTTACCAGTCATGCTTATTTTTTGACGAAACGACCTTTGAGAGAAAATCCTCTTGGAATTATGTATACGATTTCTTTGTCAGTAGATAAGTCGCTTGAGTATGAAAATCCGTCTTCAGCGAATTTTTCTAGATCTTCTCGTTTCTGAATGTCATTATCTATAACCCAACGAGCTAGTTTTCCACGTGCATACTTTGCAAAAAGACCTTTCTCTTTTAGCCCATCATCTGTTTCTTGCATGAAGCGTGGACGAATTGTGGTGACGCCTACTGGTAATGACTGGGTGATCGCGACAGCATATTCCTGGCTCGCACACAGTAATAGTACTTTTTGTCTCGTACTTTCTAGATACGTCTTAATGTTGTTATGCCAGTATTCATATAAATTGGATTTATTATCTACCTTGAAAGGTAGCCGCATTTCGAGGCGGTACGGCTGGATAGCATCGAGAGGTCTTAGTAGTCCGTATAATCCACTTACGATAGTAATTCGTTGCTGTGATCGTTCGATTTCTGGTGACGTCATTGAGTAGGCGTCAATACCGTTATAGACATCACCGGCATACATCCACAAAGCAGCTCGCTTTGGAGTGCTGCTCCATTTTTGATACCGATCATAATTCAGCTCGCCGAGACTATCGCTTACTTCAAGCGTTTTTATGAGTTGTTTCTGGCTTAGCTTTTGTAATTTGCTGACAACCAGACTTGTTTCCTTCTGAAATAATGGTTTCGTCATGGAAATACCGTCAGGTTGCGGCTGTTTCATAACTGATTTACTCGGTGATAATACTATGAGCATGAGTACACTGTAGCAAAGCAGGTGGGCTATTTACGAAGGGAATAGGTAGTTGAGGTTTTTCGTACGAGTATGGTTACAAGGATGCTTAAGCCCGCTCCAACAAACAGCGCAAGCAGGATTGCTTGACCTGTTTCTGCAAGAACTGACTCTTCACTAGAAGCCCCAAGCACTTGACCACCTTCGTTATCTGAAGATGAGTTGTCTGAATTGGTAGAAGCCCCAAGTACTGCCCCTTCATCATCAATGTCGGCATCTGGCTCTGGCTGTGTCTCCTCAACATCAGAAACGGTTATTTCAAATTCTTTGCTGGTACTGAAGCCATCGCTATCTGTTGCACTGACACATACTGCATATATATTGTCACCGTTTTCGTCTTGCGGGTTTTCGTAGTCCAGGGTAGTTGTTAATACGAGCTCGTCGTTATTCATTGAGAAGAAGGTGTTATCTGTAGATTGAGAACACCCAACAGAATAGGCATACGACTGTCCCTGTTCAATATCTACAGCACTTAGTACTCCGATAACGACGTTACTGCTGTTTTCTGAAACTGACAGTGGGCCAGATGAGATTTCAATATCTGTTGGGCCGCACAATGAAGTATCTTGTCCTTGGTCTGTAATTATCCAATCAAGCACGTCTGTAAGGTAGGCAACTGATGTTGCAGCCTGACAGTGGGGTAGCCCGATTGGTGATAGGTTCACATCTCTTTGAGCCGCTGTGGCTTCCCACCCAATTAGTGTTGCATCATAGGATGCAGTGGTCATGCCTGATTCAGCGAATATGCTGGTTGCAAGCGTCATGTTTTCCACGTTCCAGTTTGCAAGCGACTCATCGAATGAGCTTGCGCTCTCAAACATAGATCTGAAGTCAGTCGCATTCGAAACATCCCAATTTGCTATCCCACCGGTAAATTGGCTGGCATCTTTGAATGCAAAGCTAAAATTTGTTACAGCTGACGTGTCTGGAGTGTCGGTTGCACGTATAGTCATGTTTCGTGCCCCCTCAAACGCTCGAGACATAGACTGCCATGCAATGTCGCCCCAATTATCTACTGACACGAGCTTATGCGCATCGGGGCCATTTGCAAGGTATAAGCGGGGAAAACTACCAGATATCTTCAGCTGGTATGTACCGGGTGAGTCATATGTATGAGCTGCGTTCCTATCTATGTAGGTTGTAACTGTGCCGTCACCCCAATCAACCGTGTAGTTATAGCTGTAACGCGGGTTTCTATATATGGATAGTTCTATCGAAGCATCGCCGCTGTTTTCAATGTCAGTTTTCCAAGTTGTCGTGAATTCACCGGCTGCTGAAGCTATGTTTGTAGATAGTGCTAGCGAAGCCAGCAAAAATATGACTACAGCGAGAGGTAGCCACACAAAAAAGTGTTTCGTTTGTTTCATTTTCGCGCCCTTTTTTAGTTTCTAAACTTTTTGTTTAAACAGTTTCTAAGATTACTATAACCAAAAGCATCACGCTATGCAAGCAACATGTAAATTCTATACGAGAAGGAGTACACTTAATTTGTAACATAGAGGAGTTCGATATATGGACCTTGGAATAGGTGGAAGAGGTGGCGCGCGACGTCGTACTAGAAGACGTGCTAATGCACGTGCAGCTATGCGTGAAAATGCGTACGAGCAACAACAGGGGCAGGTATCAGAAGCTGAAGGTAATTCACCAGTGGCAATGCTCGACATGCTAAAGGTACTTCACAGTGAGGGCATACTCACTGACGATGAATTCAACGCAAAGAAGTCAATTCTCGTTGATAGAATGTAGTATTCAATAGATTGACGGTTATCGGCTTTAGACGTATAATCTACCTCTGTACTTGAGAATTTATTAAGTAAGTACCTTTCTTTAATATTCCGGAGTAGCTCAGTGGTAGAGCAAGAAGCTGTTAACTTCGAGGTCGCTGGTTCGAATCCAGTCTCCGGAGCCATGAAAAGAACCGTAGCCTAATGGCTGCGGTTTTTTTCATACCCCTGAGCCTGGATGAGAACCAGGCTTTTGCGTAAGCAAAAGTGGTTCGGTGTAGTGAGGTGTAAGCAGAGAAAGCACAAAGTATTTTCTCTGCATCCGAACGGAAAAGCGTAGCGCTATCCAGTCATATAAGCACTATGGAAACATAGTGTTTTTGTTTTGTTGGTAGTACTATATAGATTAAGAAATATATCTAATAAAAGCAGTGGGGAGAATACATATGCATACACAAAAAGGATTCAGTCTAATAGAGGGACTGCTCATAGTCCTAGTTATCTCAGTCATAGGATTTGGTGGCTATTATGTTTGGTCGCAGCAAGATGATAAAGAGACAAATACTACTGAGACAGTTCAAGAGGTGCCAATGAATAGCGAAGCAGTGGGCCAATCAGGGGACGAAACCGCCAACTTATCCAGTAATAGTTTAAGTGGTAATGAGTTTCTTGAGCTTGAAGAGCCGGCAGTTATTGTTAACGAAAAAGATGTTGATAGTTTGCCTGCGGAAACTCCAGGATCATTTGTGGAGTATTTAAGAGAAGTCGTCAGGGAAAATACGCCAGATGAGCTGAGCGGTTGTGTTGCGGAATATACCATATCAATAATTAGTAATGTGAATGTAGCAGGTGGTATATCGAGTATTGACGAGGAAACGCTCTCGAGCAGCGGATCTTGTGGGGCTGGAGCCAAAAAAGTCTGGGTGTATGACGGTAATAGTTGGGATGATTCTGCAAGCGGACAGGATGCACCAGTTTGTTCTAATTTAAATGAACCAGTTATATATAGTGAATTTGTTGAGAAATGCTACGAGGACAGTGAAGGTACGAAGTTAATTGATAACCCTAATGGGTCAATTACAAACTCTGTAAATTAGACATATTATTTCTAACCTCCTCCACTACAGAGAGCCATGAAAAGAACCGTAGCCTAATGGCTGCGGTTTTTTCATACCCCAGAGTCTGACTATGCTTACATGAAATATAATTGTGTATTGTCTGACTACAGTACGTGCTTGGTACAAATAGACACCTACTCCTGTATATTTGATTTGACGCTGTTAATCGAGCAACGAAGTAAGTAGACTATGATTATGATTACCGAAAAAACTGCATTCCACGACATCACAGATGAGCTAAAAGCAGCATTACAAAAAGAAAACCTCACTGAATATTGGAACAGTCTAACTGACATACAGCGTAACGAATGGGTTTGCTGGACAACAATGGCGAAACAACAAGCCACTCGCGATAAGAGACTTAAGCGAGCGATTGAAGAAATGCTTGATGGTGATAAAACTCCGTGCTGTTGGCCTGGTTGTCCGCATCGACGACCGAACGCAGCTAAATGGTTCAAATAAGACACCTAATCCGTAAAGTCCACTTGAGCATATCCTTCAATAAAGATCAGAATAGTACCAATCTTTCTGCTTGTAGATATCAATAGGTCCTCACGGCTATATCCGAGTTCTTTGTTGCTATACTTTAACCATGAAAACGGAAGGAAAATATACTAACGGACAGATCGTAAAGGAACAAAAAGGTGATATTCTTACGTTTTACCATAAAGATGGGAAGATAAAAGCTCGCGGCAAGTACATTAATGACTCATTTGAGGGCAAGTGGGAGTTTTTCAAAAAAGAAGGTTATCTATGGAACGTTGGTCATTTTAAAAACAATCAAAAACATGGGAAATGGATACGCTACCGCTCTGACGATAGTATCGAAAAAGAGCAAGTGTTCAGTGAAGGTATCGAAGTAAAGTAGCTGTTAGTAACTAGGTTTCTTGTATGACGGATATTCTGTGATGATAATCACACTATTATTTGCCTAGTTGAACGATAATACATTTGAATAATAAGGAGAAGCGAAATGGCAAAGAGTAGTTCAAGTGATATTAGTGGCTGGATAGGATGGGTATATTTTGGTGGGCTGATGATGGTCTTCCTAGGGATAATGCATGCTATAGCTGGCCTGGTAGCACTATTCAAAGACGAGGTATACGTAATTGGTGAAAAAAATATCTGGGTTCTTGATTATACTTCTTGGGGCTGGATACACCTCTTAGCCGGTCTACTAGTATTGTGTGCAGGGTTCGCAGTCATGTCTGGAAAGATGTGGGGAAGAGTTTTGGGAATTATTTTGGGAATTATTGCTGCTGTTGCAAACTTTGCGTTTATACCAATCTATCCACTATGGTCCATTGTTATGTTGGTTGTAGCAATCCTCGTCGTTTATGCACTAGTAGCTCATGGTGATGAGGCAAAGAAAATACTAGAGTAGAGATTAAAAAGTATCCATATCAATAAAGGAATACGGAGATTATTTCTATGGACGAATCGAACACAAGTGATTCTGGTTCTCACAACGTGTTGACAGTTATTCTAATTTTAATGCTACTTGGACTGGGAGTTGCCTTCCTCTTATACTGGCAAGATGTTAATAGAACGCAAGATGCACAACAAGCCGAAATAGAGCGTTTAAATCAACAAGTCGAAGAAACTCAGAACAACGTTTCTGATTCTATTGATGAAATAAATATGAATTCGCAGGAGCGGCAACAAGATAGACAAGACAAGGTAGATGATTTATCTGATTCTGATGATGTAGAGTCTGAAGAATAGCTAAGCTCTACAGTTTTTCATTATGTGAGATACTGGTCTAATGAAAAACGTGCTTTTGAAAAATTCAATTATCGCAACACCCCTTTATTTACTCTCTATAGTACCGTTTGTTTTTATAGCATCGTGGTTAGAGATAGATATTAGTATGGGGCATGTGTTGCTTGGTGCTCTTGGCTGGTGGGTAGCATTACTGCTTAGGTTGCCATTTATTCTTTTCATTCAAAAGCGGATAAACGACCAAGAGGTTGCTAGTAAGTATGTAGTAGGCATTTCAGGACCAGCCGAAGAATTTGTTCGTATGCTGGTACTCTTGGTGATTGGTCTGACTGTAGACAACGGGTATTCTATTGGACTAGGATGGGCAGCTATAGAGGTGTTGTACGGGCTTGTTCAGCTGTTTGGTATTGCGAGTTTAAATCAAAAAACTGATAAGAAATCTCTTGAAGCCAAAGAAATGCTTGCAAAAATGGGCATGGACAAATCGTTTGAAAGTTCTACACCGTTTTGGGGTGCGCTCGAACGTGTTTCAGCTACAGCAGTGCATATAAGTTTCGGTTTAGTATTAGTACCTAATCCATTATTTATTTTATGTACTATTCCGCTGCATAGCCTTCTTAATTTCATGGTTCTGAAGCTGAATAAGAATAGCGTCATGTTGTCTCAATTGGCATTTCTTCTTGTGTCATTGCCAGTATTCTTGATGTTAGTCATTTTCGGACGTTAAAAACCAATCAGTGAATGACAGTAAGGTGCTCTTTCGGGTCTATTGCGCCTAAGAAGTTGATGCTAATAGGTATAGCGTACAGATTAGTGCAGCTAGTGTATATACTGCCCACCATCGTTCAGGTTTGCTTGGTGAAATTGCATTCGCAACCGTGCCAAGTCCGAAGAATACGGCCATGACCCAGAGAACGGAGTCAACAAAGCCATCAGAATATGTACTGTTACTTGCTGCGAATGCCATGATGACAACGTTCATGAAAAATGCATAACCGATAACAGCGAAAGCGCTGATAATGCGGTATTTCTTTGGTAAAGTACCCTTGTTCCTGCCGCCATACGCAATATGGCCTAGCGGAGCGCCTAAAGCCAACTTTGCCTGAAACGCAACTTGGACTGCAAGCAATCCAAGCAATATCCACCCTATAGTTTCCATTGAATTAATCGTTTACTTTCTTGAACAGTATGTAGCCAATCATCCAGAATTCACCGACGGTTGCAGGCATTGGTAGCACTTCAGTGAGAGTGCTCTGTTCTGGCAGTATTACTGATGTAAACGTCGAAATCACGTAGCCGACACCACCAGCTACCAAGAACCAGACCATAACTCGTGGCATGTTATATTTTCGTGCCATGTAAGCCATTGGCAGTAGCCATAAACCAAAGAAGAGGGCACCAACTTGCCACAGTGCATCGTGAGTTTCGAATAGCGTTTGTACTGATGAGTCCATGCCGCCAGCGAGAGCTGTATTGAGTGCTACTAGCCAGAAAGCAGAAGCTGCAAGAATAATAATTGAATTCACCATACCAAACACTGTAATCAAACCAGCCGCAAAGCTGTCTTTCTTTCTGAATAGCTTAAAAAACCATGCTGCAGCGAGGGCCTGAAAACCAGCTATTAATATCGTGCCGGCGATGCCCAAACGAGCTAACGTCTCGTTTTCTGATAAGTTCGTCATCGTTTCTAGCGCATTGCCCTCGACGAAGAGTTGATCTTTTGCAAACAAGAATGCAAAAACACCCGTTACTGCTAGGCCTAGATAAAATAGTCCTGTTACTTTTGCTGTTGTTAATTTCATCGTATCTCTCCCTGTTGCCTATACTGGCGATTATTTTTTACTGTGAGTCGACTCTAGTGCGACTCCGATTGCGATACCAATAACAAACAAGCCGTTATTGTTTGTAGCTACTGCTAGCATAACACCAATTGCTATTCCTGCTGCAAGCCCTAAGCCTCTTTGTCTCGTTTTGTCTTTTTTATCTACTGATTTCATTTGGCTGTACTCCTTAGTTTTATTGTTACATAGTTTTAGAACTTTTCAGCAACAACCAAACTGATAGTGCCATTTCACCGAGAATGCTTGGAATAGCTACGAGCGCGAGAAAGGTATCAGCGTAAGTATCATAGTTAGAAAAGGTAAATTGCAGCGTTGTGTCTAGCATATACATTATTCCAGCAATAAAGAGAGAGATACTAATCCATTTTGGTACAACAGACCTAAGTATTTTACTCAACAAAATGAGGTGCACGCCAAAGAAGAAAAGTCCGATGAGCCACATGGTATCGAATACTTCAACTTGAGCGAGAATTGCATCCGCATCTGTAAGGCCACGTGTATTTACCAGGGCATATACTGCAATTCCCATGATTGCAGCGTGTAGTAGGCGGAAATAAGTGCTTGGTGTAGTGAGTGGGTGTTTTTCATATAGTGCTTTGAGCACCCAAGCGACAATAGTATCCAAAACAGCAGCAGCGAGGAAGGCAATTGCACCAAAACTAACCAGCGTCATACTGTCGGATACCATACCGACCGGATCTTCTTTGACTCCTTCGAGTACGAAAAAGTTTGCGAACATAGCCAGGAAGAATATTCCTACATAACTTAGTCCTGCTTTTCTGTATAAGTATTTTTTTGTCATAAATGCTCCTTTTAGACTTGCAAAATGATTTTATTACGATAAACTTACAGTGTAAGGTTAACACGAAATATTATGAAGTCAAAACAATCTACCAGCCAAAAGTTATCTCGTCAGAAAATTATTGATGAAGCGATACGAATTGCAGATAAAGACGGCTTATCAAAACTCTCAATGCGTAAACTAGCTGAACGGCTAGATGTTGAGGCTATGTCTCTGTACCATCACATTGAAAATAAAAGTGATTTAATCTCGTCGATGGTTGATGCGGTTGTGCCAACCATTCCGGCTTTACACGACTGTAAGGACTGGAAGGAAGCTATGCGACAACGCGCAGATATCATGCGTGCCACGTTGATTACACATCCGTGGGCTGCACAAGAATTTGTTGCGGGGTTTAACATCGGACCGAATATGTTTAGATACGTCGACACAACAATCGGTTACTTGCTGCACGCAGGGTTTTCCTACAAAATGACAGACTACGCTTGGAACACACTTGATAGCTATATATATGGCTACAATATGCAGAGCCAGAATTTTCCGCTTCAACCACATGAATATCAATCAGTAGCAAAGGAATATCTACCAATGATTCCAAAAGAAACGTATCCGAATATGCACGGCATGACTCAGTCAATTATCAAAGGTACGCATGATGGGATACAGGATTTTCAATTTGGGCTTGAACTTATACTAGAGTCACTCGATCGACTATTAACAAACAAGAAGGAGAAATAATATGAAGGCAGTAGTAGCAGAGGGATACGGTGCGCCAGAAGTTCTGAGCGTAGTAGACGTGCCAAAGCCAAAAGTAAAAGATAATGAGATATTAATACAGGTTAAAGCTGCATCGCTAAATTCTGGCGATGTTCGTATGCGAGCTCTTGATGGCGGTGACGGCATAAAAGGCTTTATGAGCGGTATTATTATTCGTCTACTTGTTGGATTAAGAAAGCCAAAGCGCATCCAAGGCAGTGTACTGGCTGGTGTAGTTGCAGAAGTTGGTGATGCAGTTAGTCGATTTAATGTTGGTGATGAAGTGTATGCAATGGCTGGATTTAGTTTTGGCGCTTTTGCAGAATACTGTGTGTTACCTGATAAACGCGCAATTGCACTTAAACCAAAGAAAGCAAGCTTCGAAGAAGCTAGTTCCATTCCATTTGGCGGCAATACGGCTTTGTATTTTTTGCGCAAAGCAGGTGTTGGAAAAGGCAAAAGTGTATTGGTGTATGGTTCTACCGGTGCAGTCGGTACCTCTGCGGTCCAGGTAGCAAAGTACCTCGGCGCAGAAGTAACTGCGGTTAGTGGTCCAGATGGTTTAAAGCTTTCCAAAGAGCTTGGTGCATCAAAGGTATACAACTATAGAGAAACGGCTATTGAAGACATCGAAGGATCATTTGATGTGGTGTTTGATGCAGTGGGAAAGATATCAAAATCGCGCGCTGCACATTTACTCGCATCAAATGGAAAGTACAGTACGGTTGATAGTCTGGACGTCGCGAAAGAGTCTTCGTCTGACTTAGAGGAGCTCGCAAACATGTTCGATAATGATCAGCTCACTGCGACAATTGATAAGACGTTTTCACTCGATGAAATTGTTGAAGCAAATCGTTATGTTGACTCAGGACGGAAAAAGGGAAGCGTCGTCATACACGTTCGTGACTAGCATGTGAGATACTGGTGGAATGAAGAAAAATAAAAACACAATCAAAGCTTATTCGCACTCGGTCTCGATAATGAAGACATTCAGTTGGCGAATTATCGCAACACTAACAACATTTATGTTGGCATGGTTGTTTACAGGAGAGATTGATACAGCACTGAAAATAGGCGGTGTTGAGTTCTTTGCAAAGATGGTTTTCTACTACCTGCATGAACGTGGTTGGGCTTGGATATTACAAAGATGAAGTATGTCATAATAAAACCAGAATGTAATAGGAGATTCATATGAAAAAAGATAGTCCAAGCGCCGCACTCGTACCTGCAGGTTTATTAATCGGTATGGGGGTAGGATTTCTTACTGGCTATTTTCTGGCTGGGACGCTTATTGGTCTTGGAGTTGGTTTGCTGGCAATGACCATTATTGAAATGATTAGACAAAATAAGAAATAAGCACCATATTGATAAGTTAGATCCGAACGTTGTTCACGAGCAAAAAAATGTTTTGCTTGTAGGCTCTGTCTAATAATCTTTCAATTTTTCTTTGACTTGACCCATTGGCTTTGTAAAGTCGGTCATTTTTGCCTGAATTGGATGGAATTGAAAGACACTAAACGCACCCTTATGAAGTTTGACTATAGGTGCATAGTCGCTATGTTTATCATATGAGACTTTAAAAACATGCTGCATTACTTCATCGCGTTTCTTCATGTCTTCTAGTCTGCGAGCTGTTCCCGTTATGTTGACCGCAAGCGGTTTCTCGTTGTCACTAATCGTTAAAGCCGCTCTATCATTCTCAAGAAGATTTTTTGCCTTTGTCGTTTGTTCTTTCGTCACAAAGTAGATTTCGCTTTTATCGGCAAGCGCGTAGTAAATGGTTGAGGTATGCGGTTGGCCGTCTTTATCTACCGTTGCGAGCACCGCTCGAGTGTGCTGTTTAATGAAATCATTAACTTCGTGATCGAATAGCGAAAGCATAGCTCCACTATAGCATTAATATTCGAGAAGCAATTACTTTGATTGAGACTTAGAGATAGTGAAATCCACGCTCTAGTTTGCTGATTGTCTCTCTCACTTCTTTCTCTGTTTTAGCTTGAGCCCAAACCCGCAGGACAGGTTCGGTTCCTGAGCGTCTTACAACTACTCCGGCGTCGTCATGCGCTCCCAGTTGCTGGTCGATCACCTCTTCAATTGTTTCATCACTGAGCATCGATAGTTTTTCAGGAGGTAAGTGAATATTTTTCATTCGTTCTGGCCACAGTGGCAGCCCACTATACACATCGTCCAATGTTCCTTCTTCTTGTGCCAACAATACAGCCATGTGAGCAGCCATATATAAACCATCTCCACTTGAGAGATGCGTCCTATCTATTAAGTGTCCAGTGAACTCTCCTCCACGCTGTAGCCCGAGTTCACGGAGTTTTTTGGTTACCTTGCTGTCGCCGTTATCGCATTCATGAAAACTAATTCTTCTTATCCGTAGGTTTTCACGTAAAGCATTGTTTGTATAAAGAGTACCGACAATTCCGCGTTGATCATCTGCAAGATATTGCATCCAATGATTCCCGTTAACCTCATGTCCTTTAGGTGAGACACCCATAACTCGATCGCCATCACCATCAAATGAGAATCCACCTAAAAATTCGCCATCATCAAAGTCGTCTGGTACACGAGTCATAAATTGTGTAAGCCCTTGCAGGTCTGCAGCCCCAAACCCTTGGTTGATAGGTGCCCCAGTGTGAGTAGCTATTGTCGTTGTGTTAGCACCCAAGTGTTCACGAAAGAATTTTGGTGCTACATAACTCATAGCTCCGTTTGCACAATCTAGAATTACTCGTTTACCTAGTAATGATCCTTCAGGAAAAGCTTGGCATAATGAGTCGTAGTAGGAGTCCAATGCACCTGAGTAGACGGCATCGTTTTGGTGTAGCAACGAACGATTCCTGTCTAGTGATTGAAGCTCTGTGTAATGATCCTCAAAAGATTGTATTGTATCTTCGTCAAGTTTATCTCCTCTGATAAATGGTTTAAAGCCGTTATCATACTCGGGGTTATGGCTAGCAGTAACTACTATTCCGGCACCAACTGATTCTGATAGTTTAGCAACGGCAGGGGTGGGTGCTAATCCTACTATCCAAGGTAAGCAAGCGGCTGCCGACACACCCGCTGCAGTAGCTTGAGCCAATTCAGGGCTGGACTGCCTAGAGTCATGCCCGATAATTACCTCACTTGCAATGGGTAACTGGCAAGCGAGTGTTGCCCCCAAATCATAAAATGCTTCTGGGTTAATATGTTCGCTCCCGTATTTTCCACGTATGCCGTCAGTTCCAAAAATTTCTGCCATAATGTTCCTTTCGTGTTTGTATCATCATCCTAGATAAGCGAAGACTTCAAAAAAATGTTAAATTTAATCACCTAGTAGGCATGGCTAGCTATACTGAATGAGCTTGTGAGACTCTATGAAGGTAAAAAGGTTGTATTTTTTGCTAATCTTGTTTTTCTAAAAATTCAGTAATTCTGTCGGTATGAATAATAAATCCACCATTGGCGGTGTCCTTGTACATTTTTTCATCCTCTAGTTCTTTCATCTGGATGCTCGCCGTTGAGCGGTTGAGGCCTGCCATATCAGCAATCATTTGGTGAGTGGTCGGAACACGAACGCGGTTTGTGCACTGCGCAATCTCTTCGCCATGAGATTTCGCCAGATACGCTAGAACCTGCGCAACTTTGTGTTTCGCGCTCGTCGCTTCAATACACTCTAGTCTGTACATGATGTCACTCGTTCGTTCTACAAAATATTGGAGCATGTGTAGCGAGAATGCATGACTTGATTTCAAGTGTTCTACAAAAGCAGCACGTTCTATAACTGATACTTTGACATCAGTTATAGATTCGTAGAAGTAGTGAAGCGGGTCAGATGAATCGAACAGCCATATAAGTGGAAATACATCTCCGGGCCCGAGAATCAGTAGGAGTTTTTCTTCCCCTGAGGCAGTAATATCGTACATTTTGATATAGCCCGTTTTTATTCTGAAGGCGCTATTTGTTTTTTCTCCTTGGTACAGCAAAATCTGGCCTTTTGGATAGTCTCGGTCGTGTGCTTCAGTGAAAACTGATTCTATATCTTTTATTTGTTGCATATCTAACAATTTCCCTGCACGTATTATCACACGGCACCTGTATATCTACTAACTGTTAAATAATAAAAGCGCAGTTATTCTGGAGTTATCAAATTAACAAACGAGGTATATGCCATGAGTGAAAGAGTTAAGCCAAGTATGTATGTGGCACTAGTCAGAACGTTAAAGATGTCAATGCTCTTTGGGTTTTCTGCGCTGGTCATTCTATCAATAATTAGTTTCATAGACTTTATGCAGAACCCTGCTGAAAGCGTACTGTTTAACGCGTATTTAGACCCAATTTTTTGGTCGCAGACCATAGTAAGTCTCGGTCTATTAGGTGGTGTGCTGTATGGATTCACGGTCGGTCCAATTCGACTGCTGAGCACACGAATAAGCACTTCTTTAAAAGGGATAGCAATATCAGAAGGCGTCTTCAAGAGCCGACGTACAGTATATGCATTTGACACTGTTGATAGTGTCGGAGTGCACCAAAATAAACTAGAAAAAATGTTTGATGTTTCGGAAGTATATATAACTACGACCGACGACAATACTGAATTATTTCTTATTCCACAACATGAAGCCCGTTCATTTGCTGATGCATTACAAATGCAAGTCGCGAACGGAGTGTAAATTAATTTAAATCGAAAGGAACAATAATGGGAATCATAGCATTCATAATTTTAGGTGGACTAGCTGGCTGGGTAGCATCAATGATATTTGGAAACAACGAGGAGCAAGGAATAATCGGTAACATTATCGTTGGTATTATCGGAGCATTCATCGGAGGTTTCATCGTAAATATTATCGGTGGCGACGGCATTACTGGTTTTAATATATATAGTTTTGTTGTTGCGCTGGGTGGTTCGTTAATCACTTTGTTCATAGCGAGAAGCATGTTTAATGCAGCCTGAATTATATAAACCACTACCTCACAGACGAACTATGAAAGAGGAGAAGCCTGATTCTCAAACAACACGTCCGGAGGAAAGAGGATTATCTGAAAGCCAGAAGAATCGGTTTCGAGCCGCGCGATATGTGCTCGAAATCGTCAGGAGGAGATTTCACGAATCTAAGGAGAAGTTTAGGCTCAGAAAACAATTGCGAGCTGAGCGTAATAAAAACCGGAAGATTCAAAGAGAGCGTGCTAATAAACTAGGTAAACAAGTTATGAAAGAATTACGAGAAAGGAGAGAATCGTGAACGTCCTCGCGAACGTAGCCAGAGCAATCGTCAATTTCATGTTGGCAATTGTCGGGGTACTATTAGGATTACGGTTTGTATTAAAATTGTTTGGCGCTAATGCAGAAAATGGTTTTGTGAATTGGGTCTATGAGGTATCTGGAGAGATTCTCGGGCCATTCAGAGGCATATTCCCCAGTGCAAATGTAGAAGGTTTTGTCGTAGAGTTCTCGACAATATTTGCCTTAATGGTGTATGCAATTATAGGAATGCTCGCCTACTACTTAATTGACGTATTAGATCTGAGAAGGAGGTAAAAAGTGAAACAATACGAGACATTACAGGCGTTACCAAAAGGAGTAGCAGACAATCTGCCGCTTCATGCGCAAGAGATATATAAAAGCACTTTCAATAATGCAATGGAGTCTCACAGAGACGAAGAAAATGCTGAGTCGATAGCGCATAGGATTGCTTGGTCTGCAGTTAAGCAGACCTACGAGCAAACTGGTACAGGCGCGTGGCGCAAGAAGTGATAGCAGGATTAGTGGAGCGAAATAATCCTTTAATCTATATCAGATAGTCGTTGTATGTCTGCAGCTGTTGAATTTCAGAGCCAGTGTCTACGAAGTAAAGATACACTTCAGCTTCACCTCCTGGTGCGAGTTCTAGCGTCAAATACTCTTTATTGTCATCAAGATTAAGATCGTCTTCTGTTGAGACAGTCGTAGATCGAGTAATCCTACCGTTATCGTCGGTATATCCTACGTCGCCTTCGTAGTAGTTGTAGATTGAGTCAGTGTCATTAACTATTTGCACCTTCACTACGCGAATACTGCTGTCTTTAAATTTTTCTTCATCAGTATCATAATCATAACCATCAGGAACGCTTAATGTTTTTACTTCCTGGGAAAGTATGGTGAATTCAGGTGAATAGTTATTTGCGGGGTCATTCTCATCGAAATCACTTGGCGTTTCAAATGATGCCGTTGCTTCAGCCATCCTGGCCTGACCATATTCGGTATTTCCGTAGTAGTCGTCACGTATCTCATATAGATATTTATTCGTCTGACTTTGTTGTAGGAAAAGGTATATAACAGCTAGTATTGTTGCTACTAGAATTAGGGCCATTAATATCGAGATAACTTTGCTTTTATTAACATTAATTGTCATTTCTATGTCCTCTTATGAGCTAAATATAGCATGCTTGAAAAAAAGAACAGCTAGAAAAAAATGCAAATATATTGCACTGTTATTTAATGGTAGGATTAGGCGGTGAATATTTTCAAAAATTACTGGGCCGAAGTGTTATTTATCATTTTGACAATTGGCGGAATAGTCTTGCTGGCTCTCGGTGTTGACACGATTATTCGGCTTACTCCACTTTATATATTGTTGAACGCCGCAATAATTGTGTATAGGTACTGGTCGATTCCTCATATCAAATCTATTATTGGTGTTGCTGCTTGCATCGGATTCTTCGCTGAATTATTAGGTGTGCAAACAGGCATTATATTTGGGGATTACATATATGGTTCAGTACTTGGTCCGAAAATATTCGATGTGCCTATTATGGTCGGTGTTATGTGGGCGCTCGTGATGCTCGTTATTTGGTCGGTTCTTCCAGAAAAGTGGCGGCTGTATAGAATCCCTGTAGCTGGTTTGCTGGCAGCGCTGTACGACTTAGTTCTTGAGCATTTTGCAACTCGGTTTGGTTTATGGGGTTGGGACGGAAGTATTCCACTGAGCAATTATCTTGGTTGGTTTGTAGTAGCCACGCTAATTGCGAGCATATATACATATAATGGTTATGTGCTGAAGCCAACAGTAATTGCAGCTATCACAATGCCCCTACATATCGTGTTTTTTGTGACTGCGCTTGTGCTCGTGCGTGTCTAGAATTGACGATTCACATATACTAGTAGACATAACGGAGGGTACAACATGGCAGCAAAATCTACGAAAGATAAAGAATTCGAGAAGGAATTTGAAAAAAACTTTGAGCGGTATATAAAGTCAAAATTTGAAGGTTGGGATAAGAAAAGTAAAAAGAATAATGCATCCACTCACTCGAGTGGTGGAGCACTTTACTTCGTTGGATTTGTAGGAGCGCTCGTGTATTGGATGCAAGCGGCAGTTGGTTTCGGCGCTGTGTTAACTGGTTTCTTAAAAGCGCTCGCCTGGCCAGCATACGTTGTGTATAAACTGCTCGAAAACTTTTATGGCGTCGTACTTTAAGCGAATGTAATCGTCCACATCCTGTATAATTGCATGCAAGAGGAATGAGTGGAAAATAAAAAAGAATTTGCACTAGCCATGGTTATTATCGCCGTTGTTGCAGCTGTAATTGGTGGCTACATATTCATGCAGAATAGTGATGAAACTATGTCGCGACAAACAGACCCGCAGACGAATGGACAAGCCGGAGTTATTGCCATGTTGGGGCAGCAACAAGCAGCCCAGCCACAAGTCCAAGCGGAGTCCATCACACCTCAGCCCGTAGAGACACCAGAAACAAAACCTGTCGAAAATGAACCACCCGTAGATGAAACGATAGAACCGTATGATTTAAAACTGCCAGAGGGATGGAAGAAAAAAGATTCAAAAGATGTTGAAAAGTCATGTGTTACAGGCAAAGACGCAATTATCGACACATACCAAAAAGGTGCAGAAACGATAAAGGTGTACGAGAACACACGTCCAGGTGGTTGCAACGGTAAGACTGTTGCAGACGTTGATCTGGCATTTACATTCAATGAAGATGGTGAAGGGCTAAAAGTCGCAACCGGAAAAATAAAACAATGCAGTAAAGATGAAAATGAATTATGTCCAAAAGGAGATGGTCGCGTGAGCGTCTTTATTAGTAACTTGCAAGAATCTGAACTTATATCTAATCCAAAGACAGGCAATGGTTACTTTATCGAAATTGTAGATACTGAAGTTGATGCAAGTCTCGAAACTCAAGTCAAAAAACTCGCAAAATTAGTCCAAGACATCACCTTTTAGCTGGTCAGCGATGAAGTCTGAAGTATGGTTTTCTGATATAAAAAAGCACCTTCATAGTTCTCTTGCCTGGTTTAATGAGGTGTGTGTGCTGGTGGATTACTGATTTAATGGTGCTTTGTGGAGCTCGAGCCCATACGTTGTAGCCATCTTTTTCATAGCTACTTATAAGTTGCACATATTCCTGGGCTTCTGTAGGGGTTAGGTCGCTTAGTGTGTCGGTATGTTGCTTCGGTACTATCATTAGGTGATCATTTACAGTCTGGTCATCCCAAAGTGAGTAGGGGAATTTATTAATAATGATCTTAAAATGCTTAGTCTCAGATATAAATTCTTCACTTGAGCTGTCAATTTCACAGAAAACACAGTTTCTCTTCCCTTTGAAAGATCTTCTGTCTTTTTTGTAGCTTCGCCATTCTTTGGATGATCGTGTAGACATAATAGGCAACAAGTGTAGCACCTATCGTGATTTAGAAGAAGAGGATATACTGGTGTGATGAGCATTATAGAAGCAATCATTCTTGGTTTGCTGCAAGGTTTAACGGAGTTTATACCTGTTTCAAGCTCTGGGCATTTACTGATAGCTCACGAGATATTTGGTACGACCACAAACACGCTAGCTTTTGATGTTGCTTTGCACGTCGGAACACTTATCGCACTTATCTATTACTTTTGGCGTGACATACTAACGCTCGCAAAGAATGTGCTAACCAAAAATAAAGAAGGAGCTCTCGCTCGGTTATTGGTATATGCAACCCTTCCAGCTGCTTTGTTGGGGTTTGTTTTTTCTGATTTTATCGACGACCACCTCAGAGAACCAATCGTAGTTGTTATAACGTTGAGCATTATTGCTGTACTCATGATAATTGCAGATAAGCTTTCAGTGAGTAGAAAAAAAACGGATGAAGTCTCAACAGGTCAGGGGTTGTCTATTGGCTTTGCGCAGGCGTTAGCGCTTGTTCCAGGCGTGTCACGTTCGGGTATCACGATAACAACGGGAGTTCTAGCAGGATTGACGAAGAAAGAGGCTGCACGATTTTCATTTTTGCTCGCGGTACCAATTATTTCAGGTTCAGCACTAGGAATTTTTCTTCAAGAGTCCGATGGACTGTCGACGGGTGGATGGCAAATAGCATTTGGTATGATTGCAGCTTGCATTAGTGGTCTATTTGCAATCAAATTCATGCTCGGAATTATTGAGAAAACTGGACTAACGCCTTTTGCATACTATCGATTTATCGTTGCTGTGTTGGTTCTTATCTTCTTAGTATAGTAAAATACTGCTAAAGCTTAAGGGGGAGATATGACGTTTAGTGTAAACATGAAACGATTGTTTCAAGGAGCACAGTTTTTGCTAGTGATTGCAGTATTTGGGTTGGTTTTATGGTCTCAGCCATGGAGCACTACATCGAGCTCTGATGCGGTGAAGACGATTACGGTCACCGGTGAAACAACTATTGAAGCAACGCCTGATGAGTTTACGTTCTATCCGTACTTTCGCAAAGAGGGTACAGATAAAGATGCACTTCGAGAGGAACTTGTCTCAGATGCGAACGCTATCGTGAACTCCTTGAAGGACCTAGGAGTAGCCGAGGAACAGATTCAGCTTGATGCAAGTAGTTATGACGCTTGGTACTGGCAAGAGGACGAAGAAGGGATTTTGACCGTAAACCTTACAATAACGACAAAAGACGACGATCAAGCGCAGGCTATACAAGATTATCTACTGACCACTGACGCCGAAGGACAATTAACACCTCAAACGACATTTAGTGATGAGAAGCAAAAAGAGTTAGATGCGCTTGCTGTGGAACAGGCTGCAGCTGATGCTAAAGAAAAGGCGGCAAAACAGGCAGAACTATTTGGAGCTGAACTCGGTGATGTGCAAGAAATTAGTCAGGGAAGAGATTCGATATTCGGAGGCTACCCTATTGCAGCTGAGCTAGATCTACAGCGTAGTAGCGAAGCTAGCTTACCAGTTCTTCCTGGTCAAGACGACTATCGACAGACAGTCGTTGTCGTCTACGAGTTGAAGCAATAATTACGCCGCGTGCGTGTAGATGAATTCCAAATGTCTATCTTTATATAAAATATTTGGTCCGGGTGGGTTATATCTTGGTCTGTATTTTCCGGATGGTTTAAAGATGCTACCGGCTGCGCTAATTTCCCAAGCTGCTTGATGCACATCATTTTGCTTCTCGATAAACCGTGGAGCGAGAAACGCAAACGGTGTTGGTTGTGGCTTGAGTAGCGTGTCTCTTTTGCCTGTAAATGGATTGGTATAAATATAGAGCGGTATGACCATGACGTCGCTCATATCATCATGTCTTCCTCCAGCGATGAGTTTGGTAGTTCCAGAGGCATATGTAGCTTCAATATCGCGCTGTATGTCATGATTAACCTCCATTTCTGTCCCTGCTGGTGCCATGAATATATCGCGACCGGATAGTTTACGTAATGCTTTATAGGCTTGCACGGTGCTCCCATTCAAATTCTTTCGGAGCTGACCTCCCTGAGGAACTCGATTAATAAATCTATCGTAGCCCGAGCCACTGCTCGGAAGTGTGCCAACTTGGCCGCCTGCAACTAGCAGTACGTCATCTGAGATGAAGCCACCTTGATGCTCAAAATCACTCGGTTCATACAGTGTTTTAATCAGATCATTTTGGAATAAGTTGATAAGTCTGTGCGTAATTATATCTTGTGAGTGCTGTGGGTTATCTTGACCAGCCATGAGTTTTGCAATCGCTGATGCAGCTAATAATGAAGGTAAATCTGCGTATGTCTGGTGATTACAGATGAATAGAATATTGCCGCCTAGTGCTTTGTGGCGCTGAACGTCATCGCTGGAGTATATTTCTGAGAAGGCCGTAACCAGTGCCTCCCAGTCCCCGGGAAGCATGACAAGACTACCTACAGTGTTAGACAACCACTCGATATGTTCAGGGCTTATGTCTTCGCGTGCGGGCAGGTAGGAGTACGAAGCATCCAGTGGGTGGGGCCTTCCAAGACGATCGAGATCTTCAGGGAATTCTCTAACACCGAAGCGAGAAGCATGTTTTGACGAATTAATCTCATGAGCCAGGTGTTCATGGATTGCTTGAGATTGTTCCGGAGAGACTTCGACACGCTGATCTTCAGCTAGGACATACGTATTTCGCATACTCATACAGTAAACTAGTTAAGGGACAATAAAAAGTAAAAAATACTATATCTAGCGTTTAGAATTGAGTGTACACTACTAGCAGTTTCGAGCAATCGAGCGCTTAAAAGCAAAAATCGCCGGAAGAAGGGTGTAATTCCCTCACTGTGCCGCAACGGTTAAAGTCCGATCTGGCGTTAAAGTCCCGAGCAGGAAAACGAGAGATTTGTATCTTCAAGCCCTCTTTACCAACGCTGGGAAGAGGGTTTTTAAATGAGTGTCGGGCAACACTTGAGTGAGGTGAGTTTAGATAAATACGAACAGGAACTACTACAAGATCCTGGTATTCAAGATGCGTATGTAGATTTTGAGATGCAACGATTAGATGAGCAGCTTCTTGCACAGAATCGACTGCTCACGGAAGTCGACCATTTACTTGCGCTTCGCGTAGGGCCAAATCAATTTGTCGATACTAAAGACGTTTTACAAAACATGGAAACGTCTATGCAAGAACAGGCTATGCCGTATGCGGTTACGACAACTGAGCATGATATTGATATAGAAAAAAACACAAAAGAAAGAATTGTGCGTTGGCTCGGGATGACAGCGGTACAGGTGGCCGTATCGGGCTATGACTTTCATGCGCATGAGTCAGCTAGAGAACGCGTAGCAGTAGAGATTGACGAAGCGTACAGGGCCTCAACGCATCAGGATGACGGTACGATGCGGGTGTTTGTATCACCACGTATGAGCCGAAAGGATGCAAGTCTAGAAGTAGCTCGCAGTGAGCACCTCGGTGACGACGATGCTATTCGTGTGAGCTGGGTAAAAACTCTTCCAGACGGATCACAAAAACGAGTTCTGCAGTCGATCCTTGTACGGGATATTCCACTGTCAGCTTGGGTGGCAATGTTTGAAGATTCAAACAATATTTTCGGTAGGTCGATGAGTGTTGAAGATTCTGAGTCTGCCTTATCAATTATGAAGCTGCATGACCAGCTCGATATCGATATGGATAAGTTACCCCATGGTCCAATCTCAGTAATAGAGGCTGTAATACCGTACATAGATGATGCTCAGATACGTATGAAGGTTATCGAACAGTCTAAGAAGTACTATGGAGATCAAACTGCGATGCAGCGCGAAGCTGAAGCAAAAGCGAAGGAATGGTTGGTGTTTGATAAAGAGCTCGCAGAGAGTCTCTATAACGAACAAGCAACTTCGAAAATAAAGAGCTTCGTTTATTCACTGCAACATGAGTGGAGCAAGAAAGATCTTGCTACGCTGAAACGTCACGAGCTGCCATATGCAGGGTATCGAATGACCAGAGAGTTAGCGGCGATGCTTGAAAGTGCACAGCAAAAAATCCTGGCAGGGCGTGCAGCGTTAACGTCAAACCCAGAGTATGTCTTGAAAAAACTAGGTGGGGATACAAGGCAGTTACAACAATTGCAAGACGTCGAGAGGTTGATCGCAGTAGCTCGACATGAAGGTATGAATCAAAATCAATTACTCGCTATGCATGTGAGAGCAATTGCAAGCAATAATATTGATGGTGGTGGTGGTGGGTGCGCTGGTAGTAGCTCAACTGAATTTGGAAAAGAAGATGATCCATTTAATGACGAATATAAAGGTTTTACTGAGTCTGTATTTGATTGGCAAGAATCTGAGCAAACTGAAGATGGCGGCGCGTGTGAATACAGCGGGACTTTCTGCTACTGCTGCCCTTACAATAGCGATGGTTCCGACGCTTCAAAACCGTATGAGGTAACAATTATTCGAGACGAAAAAGGAACTGCTCGTTGTACTCGTGGTGGGTGTGGAGCGACGATGAAAGGCGATACTGTTACAGACAAAGGTGGGATTTACAAAAAAGCGCAGGAGCATAGGAAAAATGAACAATTTACCGTCGCAGCCTAAGCAAAGCAACCATAAGGAGAAGACGTGTTCACTCGAATACTTCTGCGAAATGTGCGACTACTATCCGCTGTATCCGGTGCATGGTCATTACGAATGTCCGCAATGCTACTACAAGACAAAATGCTGCGAAGGCATGCCACTTGAACAGTAAGAATTGTATACTGATAGCATGAGAAGGATTGGATTGTTTCCAGGTACGTTTGATCCGATACACGAAGGACACATTGAAGTTGCGCGCTCAGCGCTAGAAATGCTTGGTCTAGATAGAATCTTTTTCCTTGTAGAAGAGAAGCCCTGGGGCGATAAACACCCAATAGAGGTTGCGCATAGACGCAAGATGGTTGATGTGGCAACAAGTAGTGACGACAGAATTTCTCAATTAGTTACTATTGGTGATCATTTTACTATTGGTGAGACACTGCCTTCTCTTGAGCAGTTGTTCCCCGAAGACGAGCTATATTTTATTTTTGGCGCAGATGTATTCATACACATGAACCCCGAACAGTGGCCGGGGTTAGAAGAAATTTTCAAGCACTATATTGTTGTTTTTGAGCGGGGAGTTTTGACAGAAAAGAGAATATCAGAGCATGCTCGCAATATTGGTGTCGCTACCGCTATTGTACCCTCAACACACCCGCAGCATTCTTCAACTGACGTCCGATTAGAAGCGCATAACAAGGCAGTTTGGGTCCCGGAGTCGGTAGCTCTGTACATAGAAGAGCACAGTTTATATCAAGCTTAAAGTGTCTCTGTCTCGCTGTCGTTAAAATGCGTTTGTAAATACGCGAGGTGCTTATCTCGGAACTTGCGAAATTCAGCTTTCTTAAAGCCATTCTTTTTTATGAAAGCACCAATTTTTTCTGAGCCAATGTAGTGAGGAAGCATGACATAACCTGCGCCCATCTCGTATAGCTCGGCTGCCTCTGCGATACCGTCTGCGTGACAGATAAGAGTACAGTTAGGATTCATAATGTCGAGAGTGCGGATTAAGAACTTATTCGTCTCAAAGTCAGTGACAACAGAAACAACTAACTTAACGTTGCTGATGCCTGCTTCGTCTAATAGTTCTAGGTCTGTCATATCACCGTATAGGTAGTGGACATTGTTTTTTTCAAGGGATTCAATGACTTCTGGGTCGTAGTCTATGACAGAAAAGCGTTTGCCGAGCTTTTTAAAGACTTTTATAAATTCTAGTCCACCTTTCTTATAACCGAAGAGCAACACTTCGTTATCGCGTCTGCGTTTATGCTCATTTTTCGTTTTCTTGCGCTCAAAAATTGATAAGTATTTTTCTACTTTGAGATAAATTTTTTCATCGTACAGAATGATATATGAAGATACCGCAATCGTGATGAGACCAACCACCGTCATGAGTGACAATACCTCGGCGTCTACTTGTCCTGATTTTTCTGCTAGCAGCAACAGAACAAGAGAGAACTCACTAATTTGTGCTACTGCAAGCGAAGTCTTGAAACTCGTTTTCTTTGTGTAACCAAGGAATCCCATAATGGACATCACAATAATTGGATTTCCAATAAGCACAAACGCAGACAATAGCAACGCAACAGGAAGGACTTCAAGAATGTTACTTAGATCAAGCTTAGAACCTAGGACGACAAAGAATAGCACTATAAAGAAGTCACGAAGCGGTTTTAGGCGTGATGCCGCCTCTTGGGCATATGGAAGTTGTGCGAGCGCAACGCCTGCTGCTAGTGCTCCAACTTCAAGCGAGAAGCCAGCTTTGTAAAAGACTGCACTGATACCAATACCCCACGATATTGCAAAAAGGAATAGCATTTCTTGTGAGCCGGCGATTGTTTTTTGAAGTAGGGGGAGTATACGCGAAACGAATAGATACAAGGCAGCAACTATCATCGCACCTTTTATGACAAGCAGCATCAAATCATTTGTATCGAGGCCCCCTTTACTGTTTGCGCTGACGTATAACAACGCGAAAGTCGCAAGAATATCTTGAACAAGCAGGAATCCAGTTGCGATCTTACCGTGTAATCGTGTTTGCTCTTTCTTGTCGCTTAGAAGCTTGAGGATAATAATAGTACTTGAGAACGCTAGACCTATTGCAACGTACAAAGAGGCTTGGCTGCTTAAATCTGTTAATGCAGTAACTAGTAAAAATCCAATACTTGTCGTAAATGCAACTTGTCCCAGACCTGTTAGTACTGCTACTTTTCCAACCTCCTTTATGACTTTGGGGTTTAATCCTAGTCCAACAAGGAATAATAGGAGTGCGATGCCCATATCAGAGAAAACAGTCAATGTTTCGCTCTCTGTGACGATATCAAAAACAGTTGGTCCTACAAGTAACCCGGTAATAATATGGCCGATAATAAGCGGTTGGCGTAGTAGGCGCATGATTAGCGCGACGCCTGTTCCTATAGCGACAATAAGGCTAAGCTCGAGAAATAGACTATGTTCCATAAATATTTTTTATTTTAAATTTGCTATTAACAGTTTACATCAGGGAAGATATATTGACAATACTGCTCATGCTTGTGCTACACTAGAAGTACTTTCCGAGGTTTTGGGAAACTTAGTAGATACGTCTAAGGTCGCCAAAGGAAGATAAAAACGTTAAAACAAATGCGAGAGAAGGGATGATGTGATTTATTCATGTCTGTCAAAATATCTGCGCCCCGCAGTCGAACGTACAAGATAAAAGTTATTGTAAAACGAGCACGTTGGCAAAACTATATCGCGTTCCAGTAATAAGGCGTATTAACTAAAAAGAGAGCAATCTGCGGGATGCTCTCTTTTTAATTTATCGAAGGTTATTATTATTATTCTTCTTCTTCTGGAGCGGTTGCTTCTTCTTGTGTTGGCGCTTCAGGCTCCGAGTCGTCGCTCGTCTGACCTAATGCTTCCTCTAGCACCGCGGTGAAACCTTCGACTGATGCAAGTTGGTTTGAGTCTTCAAATAGTTCGCCATTGATATAGAACGTCGGCGTACTTTCAACGCCATTTTCTCTGCCGAGTGAAATATCAGCATTTATCGTACCGATTGTTTCTGATGCTTGTACGTCTGTATCGTATTGTTCGAGATCAAGTTGTAATTCTTCAGCATAGCCTCTAAACGTTTCAGCTGCATTGGTGTTTGTGAAGCCGCCGCTACCGGTGCTCTGGGCAGCCCATGAGCTCTGTCGTTGGAACAATAGGTCATGCATCTCCCAGAATTTACCTTGCTGAGCTGCTGCTTGTGCTGCGCGATGCGCGGCAATTGAATTTGGGTGAATCGATACAAGCGGGAAGTGCTTAAATTCGAACTTAACCTGGTCTTTAAACTGTTCTTTTACCTGACTAACTATTGGGTAGAATTGAGCACATGCTGGACATTCAAAATCGGCATATTCAGTTACGACGACCTCTGCGCTTTCTGGTCCATAGAAGTTATTCGATACTGCGCCGGCGGTTTCTTCGTCACCTCCACCAAGCAACACTGCCGCGCCAATGACACCAACTACTGCAACGATAATTATTATTATTTGCTTCACGTTTTTACTCCATTAACTAACGTTATTATAAACGACGAGCCTTGCAGGTTACTAACGAATAAGCGAGAATATGAAATATGAATGACGTTTTCTATATTACTTTGTTGCTATTTGCAACTTGTGTGTCAGCGATTAGTGCAGGTGTCAGCACCGGTGTATTTAGTCTCAACAAGTATCAGCTGAAACGAAAGGCACAGTTCGGTGACGCGAACGCAAAGCTAGTCTTCTCGTTGTTTTCGAGGCGTTTTCAGCTTATGTCGGCATTACTTATCACAAATATTTTGGCAAATACAACAATCGTCGTCCTCGTAAATGCAAAAGTCAGTGGTTTTTTTGCTGTTTTGCTGAGCACCATTGTTATTTTATTTTTTGGTGAGCTGTTGCCGATGGTATACATCAAGAAAAATGTCGTGTATGTCGCCGCAAAGCTATACCCTGTTTTATCTAAGCTTATGAGTATCACAGAGCCGTTTACGAAAAGGCTGGGTAGTTTGTTTGATAATTGGGTCGGCAATGATTCACAGGTTATCTACAGCAAAGAAGAGCTACAGAAAATGCTTGATGGGCAAGAACTGTCGAAGAATAGTGATATTGCTGCCGATGAGGCACGAATGATACGTAAAGTACTAGAGTTTGGCGACAAAAAAATACGAGACGTAATGACGCCGCAGCGCATGGTGAAACTTGTCACGCAAACTGATGAAATTGGCCCTATTCTCATGGGTGAGCTACACGACTCTGGTCATTCACGTTTTCCAGTTGTCGCTGATATGAAACATACGAATTTTGTTGGGACACTATACCTACGAGACCTTGTTATGGAGTCAAAAGCGAAAGTGGTAAAAGAGATTATGAGTCCACACGTTCGCTATGTACACGAAGAGGAGTCGCTAGATCACGCACTTCGTGCTTTTATAAAACTGAAACATCATTTGTTTGTTGTCGTGAATAATTTCGAAGAATTTGTTGGCGTGTTGAGTATCGAAGATGTATTAGAGGAAATAATTGGCAAAGAAATAGTAGATGAGTTCGATGAGCATGATAATTTGCGAAAAGTTGCACAATCGATTGCTGAAAAGGAAAAGAAACAGCGCCAAGAACACGCCAAAACAGATAAAAAATGATATACTATGCCTCAATGAGACGTTATATTGCACACGATAATAATTTTGGGCTCTGCTCCTAACCGGATGCGGGTTAGGTTGCGCATGGCCCAAATGAGCTGCAACAAAACGGATAACTACTAAAGGAATAATTATGAAACGAACATTATCGACTGAGACAGTTGACCGAGTCGGTCAATCGGTCGTGGTAAAAGGGTGGGTACACTCGAGGCGAGATCACGGTGGCCTGATCTTTATTGATCTTCGCGACCATAAGGGGATAGTGCAGCTTACTATTGGCGAAGATTCTTCGTCGTTTAAACTCGCAGAAAGCTTGCGGGATGAATTTGTCATTGAAGCAACTGGTACAGTTGCAGAGCGCGACGACGAACTCAAAAACTCAAATATACCAACTGGCACAATTGAAATTATGGTTGGAAGCCTGCGGCTGTTGAACAAGTCAGAAGCCTTACCACTGCAAGTAAACTCTAATCAGCATGTAAATGAAGAACATCGGTTGAAGTATCGTTACCTAGATCTACGACGTGAAAAAATGCAATACATGCTCAGAAAACGAGCAGAGTATTTTGCATGGATGCGTAAGTACATGGACGAGCATGAATTTATAGAAGTTACGACTCCAGTCTTGGCAAACTCTAGTCCAGAGGGAGCGCGTGATTTTCTCGTCCCGTCGAGACTTCACCCCGGACAATTCTATGCATTGCCGCAAGCACCCCAACAGTTTAAACAACTTCTCATGGTTGGCGGTGTTCCTCGCTATTATCAGATGGCTACCTGTTTCCGTGACGAAGATCCACGGGCTGATCGACTATATGGCGAGTTCTATCAACTGGACCTTGAAATGTCTTTTGTTGAAGACGGAGAAGAAGTAAGAAGTATGATGGAGCCGCTCATTGTAGACTTAGTAACGAATTTTGCTGGGAAGAAGCTACAGACTGAAGACATACCTCGAATACCGTACCAAGAAGCAATGGACCGGTATGGTTCTGATAAACCAGACCTTCGTTATAGTATGGAGCTTGTTGATTTGACCGAAGAGCTGCGAGGCTGCGGTTTCGGCGTGTTTTCTGGTGCGATTGAAAAGGGTGGCGTCGTTAAAGCGATCAGGGTTGAGAAGTCATTTAGTCGCTCAGAAATCGACAAACTCACTGATATGGCGAAAAAAGCTGGAGCAGGCGGCCTTCCCTATATGACTGTGGAGGGTGGCAAAGCAACGAGCTCAATTGCGAAGTTCTTTAACGATGATGAGCTGGAAACGATAGTTAAGAAGACAGGTGCACAAGACGGTGATATGTTGTTCTTTGGCTCTGATGCTCGCGATAAGGTAAACAAGACTCTCGGCGTGCTACGCAGCCACTTTGGCGAGGTACTCGAGCTTAAGGACACAAATATTGTTGCCCTAGCGTGGATTGTTGATTTTCCGTTCTATGAGATGGAAGACGGTAAGTTAGATTTTGGGCACAACCCGTTCAGTATGCCGAAGAATGGTATGGAAGATTTAGAGCGAGATGATAAGGAAAATATTTTAGCCGATCAGTACGATATGGTGATGAACGGCTACGAAATCTGTTCTGGTGGTGTGCGTAACCACCGTCCCGAAGTGATGTACAAAGCGTTTGCGAACCTTGGTTACGACGAAAAATACGTTGAAGACCGTTTTGGCGGCATGCTCGGTGCATTTAAGTATGGCGCTCCGCCGCATGCAGGTGCCGCGTTTGGTATTGATCGAATGTTTATGGAGCTTATGGGCGAAGATAACATTCGTGAAATTGTTGCTTTCCCAAAGAATGGTTCCGGTGTCGACGCGATGATGCAAGCACCGAATACAGTCGACGCAGTCCAGCTTTCAGAACTTTCAATTAAGACAACCCAGGCTGAATAGTGCGAGAAATCCTTGGCTACGCGTCATTTGCACTATCAATGCTAGCAATGATTCCGTATGTCATTGACGTCTTAAAGGGGAATACAAAGCCTGAAAGAATTGCATGGCTATTGTGGTCAATCCTAGGGTTTATATATTTTGTTTCAGCCGTCATTGAAGATGGCGCGATTTGGTTTACACTCGGAACATTCCTAGGTCCTTTGGTTGCACTAGTTCTTTCAGTAAAATTTGGTGTTGGCGGTAAGAGCGCTTTAGACCGATGGTCGCTATTTATTGCTTCTACTGCGTTGGTATTCTTGCTTGTGACTGGTAACGCAATTATTAGTTTACTGATTGCGTTGTTCGTTGACTCTATCGGATCATTCCTAACTATTAGGAAAATATATTACGACCCAACATCTGAGTCGAAAAAAATGTGGCTCATCTCAACAATAGCTGCGTTTCTAGGGCTGTTTTCTGTAGAAAATATTAGTTTTGAGAACTTAGCATTTCCTATATATTTAATCATAGTAACTACTACATTTACATCAATGATTCATTTTGGTAACAGGAAAAATAAAGTCGACATCTCAGAATTGTAAATGGAAGGAGCGCAATGAGAATATTAGTGTTTGGCGATTCGATTGCCTTCGGTGGATATGACACTAAGGGTGGATGGGTTGATCGAATAAAACATGTTTTTCTTGAGGAACATGTTAATGGAGCAGACAGGATTAATATTCTTAATTTTGGTATTGGTGGAGATACAAGTGAGTTCTTACTTCAGCGCATTGAGTCTACCGTACAGTCAGCAAGAATATCTGACAAAGATATACGATTCATATTCTCGATAGGTGTAAACGATTCTAGGCTAAAACTGGAGGGAAATGAAAAAACACCTCAGACCTCTATTGATGACTATCGCAGAAATATACGTGAAATTCTCACGCTTTTTCGTAAATACTCAGATAAGATTTTGTGTGTTGGCCTCACAACAATAGACCCAAGTGTGGATGATGTGTACCCAAAGACATATGAATACTCGAGGGATAGAATTACTGAGTATGGTCAGGCTCTTGAGCAAATATGCGAACACGAAAATATTGCGTTTATTGAGGTGGTATCAAAAATAGCGGGTAAGCCCGAAATGTTCTTCCGCGACCATCTGCATTTGAGCGATGAAGGTCATCAGAAAATTGCAGAAATAGTGTTGCCAGCGGCAAGAAAACTAACCCAATAAATAAACTCGCGAACCTGGGAAGAATTCGCGAGTTATGATTCTGTAAATACTTTGTGAGTTTTACGGACTACGGAAGCAGTACTGCATCGATGATGTGTACGACACCGTTAGAGGCAGTGACGTCAGCAGTTGTTACTTGAGCACGTCCGTCGTTCGCATCGACGAAGAATACTCCTTCATCAGTAATATCTACAGTAAGCGTGCCGCCTTGTACAGTTGTCACTTCTTGACCGTCACTTAGGTCTGAAGAGAGTACTGATCCGGATACGACATGATATGAAAGTATATCTGCTAGATCTTCTCGAGCAAGCAGTTCTTCTGCGGTGATATCGAGTGCTTCTAGCGCGTCTGCGAATGCATCATCAGTAGGCGCGAGGACTGTAAATGGTCCGTCGCCCGATAGTGTCTCCACGAGACCAGCAGTGGTAACAGCTGTTACGAGTGTGCTGAGTTCTGGGGTTGCTACAGCGAGGTCAACAATTGTTGGCTCTGTCTGCGCTTCTTCAGCTGGTGCTGGTTCTGATGCTGGTTGCTGTGCAACTTCTGATGTTGTTGTTTCTTCCTCGTCATCGTTCTGCGTAAGAGCATAGATGCCAATACCGCCACCGATGAGCACGAGTACCGCAATGATTGCTGCGATAATTGATTTGTTATTGCCACTTTCCATTTTATACCTCCTTCAAGGTTTAATTAAGTGATACCTCAATTCTTACATCTTGATTGTATAGTCAGTGAGTTTTTACGTAAAGCTAGTGTTAAGAGGGGAGGGTAATGGTTACGGTTGTGCCTTTACCGGATTGACTTTCAATCTCTCTCGATCCTCCGTAGGTGTTCAGAATTTTCTGCACGATAGCCAGTCCTAGGCCCGTGCCATGAATCTTGCCGGTATTGCTTGCACGGAAGAATCGCTCACCGATGTGCTCGAGGTCTTTTTTCGGTATGCCGATACCGGTATCTCGAATCATAATCTCGATTGTGTGTTTCGATTTTTTCTGGGATATGAATACGACCGACTCTTCATGTGAGTATTTTACAGCGTTGCTGATGAGGTTACGGACTAACCGGACGTAGTCGCTAGCTGACATTGTCTTCATAATCTCACCATCAGTCTCTAAAAGAAGTGCTACTTTCTTCTTAATTGCAATTGGCTGTACTTCCTCAACGACGTCACCTAACAATTCTGAAAGATTCAGCAACTCAGGCGCTTGTTTATTACGTTTTTCAAGGAACAGTAAGTCTTCATTTATTCCTATAAGCCGTTTCGTTTGGCGTCTGAAAGTTTTCACGAGTGTTGTATTCGATTTTGTCTGTTGAAGCGCAGCGGTCATTGCGGCTAATGGGTTGCGCAGTTCATGAGCTGCATCCTGCAAGAAACGTTCCTGCGATTCGTAGGCTTCACGAACTGGCTTCATGAGTTTGCGTGCTGCGAAAAATGCGATAATCGTACCGAGCGTCACGACAACAACAAATGTGATGGCCAAGCCTCGCGTTACACGTTCAGCCTCCTGCTCTTTAATAGAGCTGGCGAGTGTAACAAAATGCGCCTCGTACTCTTTCTGTTCCTCGAGATATTCCCCAAAAGCAGTATTATGATCAGCAGCTTTGTGTACTTCTTGAATATCGGCAGGGCTAGCAATCTCTCGGTTATTATACACTTGCAAAATGCCCCATGAAGCTGCAACAACGAACACGACAATAAATATAATTGTTGCCACAAATTTTCTTGAAGTAGACCTTAGTAATTTCTCCATAATCTACACCTCTACCGGGTCATTAAAAATATAGCCGACACCAGGAATTGTTCGTATAATTTGGAAATTTTTATCACCGAGCTTCTTGCGTAGGTTTGCAATATGAATACGAACTGGAGGATTCACCATATCTGGTTGGTCGCCCCAAGCATGCTCAATTAAATCATCGACAGGAACGAGCACGTGATTGTTTTTCATCAGAATTTCTAACATGCGAATCTCGAGTGTGGTGACTTCTACTTTCTTACTGTCAGCTTTGAACTCAAATGAATCGGGTGTGAGTTCGAAGCGTTTGGTTTTAATAATCCCTGAGCCTGAAGCGGCTTTCGTATGTGCATTGATACGCGCACGCAACTCAAGCAAGTCAAACGGCTTCACCACATAATCAGTCAAACCGAGGTCAAAGCCTTTTACCTTATCAACTATGCCATCGCGAGCAGTCATGGCTATAAGCGGATACTGGTGCCCTTCGCTCCTCACGTATTCGATAAGATTAAAACCAGATTTTCCTGGTAGGTTAATATCGACGATCGCGATATCGAATGATTTCTCATCGACCGCGTCGATACCATCTTCCGCACTAGCTACCGCTGTAGCAAGAAAACCTTCCTCACTCAAAAAATCCTTGAGTGACTCTCGCAGGTCTTGGTTGTCTTCAACGATAAGTATCCGCCGTGCCATGCGCACAATAGTACCTCTGTTTCTGTATACCCAGTGTATACTTGCATTAAGATAAAAGCTAACTTACGTACTATGCACAATAGAATTAATCCTGAGCATGCCACTCCGCTACCGAGTGATACATTAGTTTCTAATCGAGTCTATGAATTTGATCCAACCAAAGAGGGGGTCGTATTCCCTCATGAGGTTGCAGGCTTTGTCGACGGCCAGACGACTACATTTGCCGGCATAATAGTCCCGACGAAAGTAAGCATGGCATTTAATGCTATACGGGATCGGGCAAGCGACTTGGGATGCCTTGAAACGAGCATGAGTCCTATCCAGGCAACCTTATTGCGAGCAGCCCTCGAGAAGTATAGAGGACATGCACTGAACCTTGTGAGGCTGTACCAACAAATATGTGACGTTCGCAACGTACGACCCGATACGGATGACAGGCTATCATTAATTGATTTAGCAAAGAAACTAAAGCAATAGTGCCAAAATTCGCTTGGTGGTAAAATAAGCATAAGATGGTTGAGAAGAAGAAAAACAGCGACGAGCTCGACGAGCTTCAAAAAAGCATTGATTCTGCCGCCAAGGAAGCGACAAAAATTAAAGTTGATTTCAAAGATGAGTCAATCTCGGATAGTGAAGAGTCTGCGACACTGGACGAAGCTGAGAAGATTGACCTGAAAGAAGAAGATGAGCCAGCATCTGATTCAGAACTAGACGAGATGACTGAGGATGAAGATCACGAATTAACACAAGAAGAGCTAGAGAAAGAATTTGAAGACAGCCAAGAGCTAGAAGAAGTTGCTGAGGAGCCAAAGAAACAAGCAGGCCCGGCAGGCCCGTACCAGCCGGTCGTCCCTGAGTCAAGTTACGGAGAGGAAGACGCTGAAGCAGCGGTATTTGATGATGTCTCAATGGAAAGTGAAACAGAAGAGGTCCCTGAAGAAGAGAATAAAGATAGTGTAGACAACACAGAGCTTCAGGAAGAGCCTGAAGAAAAAGACTTAGACTCTGAGGTCGATAGTATGCTGAGCGTTGAGCAACAGCAGGCTCAGGCAGCAGCTGCAGGAGCAAGTGAAGAAAAGAAAAAGAAATCATTGTTTGGTAAGATAAAATATTTCTTCGTTCGTTGGTGGCGGAACAAAAAGGCTCGCTATGGAACGCTACTGTTACTATTCGCACTTTTCACGTTGACTGCTTTCGTGCCTGCTATGCGCTATGGTGCTCTTAACCTTGTCGGTGTGCGTGTGAGCACGTCTCTCACGATTGTAGACAGCCAAACGGGCTTGCCATTGAAGAATATACCTGTCACCCTTGCAGGTGTAGAAGCGCGAAGTGGTGAAGATGGGCTAGTCGAATTTACAGAGATGAAACTAGGTGATACGACTCTAGTGATAGACAAACTGGGGTATGCTAAACTCGAAAAAGAATTAACACTTGGATTCGGTAGCAATCCGCTTGGCCCTCAATCATTGTCTGCAACTGGTGAACAGTATCGATTCAGGCTCGTCGATTGGCTCAGTGATCAGCCAATTACTGAAGCTGAGGCACAGAGTGGCGAGGATATCGCACAGACTGACGCAGAAGGACGGATTCAGTTGACGGTGGGTGAGCTTGATGAGCAAACTGTTGTCACAATTCGCGCAGAAGGCTACCGTGATGAAACTATTGGTGTCACTGAATTAAATGATGATGTGAATGCTATCTCGCTTGTACAAGGTAAAAAACATGCATTCGTCAGTAACCGCAACGGAGAGTACGATCTCTATAAAATTGATGTAGATGGACAGAACGAAGAAATACTTTTGCAGGCAACAGGCCAGGAGCGAGAGATTCCTTTTGTACTACCACATCAGACTCGAGATGAAATCGCATTTATATCCTCGCGTGATGGCGAGACAAATAAAGATAATTTCATTCTCGATGGTTTATTTATCATAAACACGCAGACTAATGATGTAGAGAAAGTAACTCGCTCAGAACAACTGCAACTTATCGGATGGATGGATAACAAGTTAATCTACGTTTCGGTTATTGAAGGTGTGAGTGCCGGCAACCCGCAACGTAGCAAGGTTATTAGTTTTGATTTAGAAACCAGAGAAAGAATTGAGTTGGCAAGTGCTAATTACTTTAATGATGTAAAGATCGTGAATGACTCAGTGTACTACTCGGTATCTAGCGCAGCAGTTCCTGCAAGTCGTGCAAAGCTTTATAGTATTAATTCTGACGGTACAAACAAGCAGTTAGTCGTCGACACACAAGTTTGGTCAATAGTGCGTGCTGATTATAATACTTTGTATTTCAATGCAATTGATCGTGAGTGGTATGAACAAGAAATTGGACAAGCACCACAGAAAATTGATACAGAACCAACTGACACGCTTGGTAGAAAGTATGTTGACAATCCAAACGGCGAGAAATCAGTCTGGGTCGATATTCGTGACGGCAAGGGAGTTTTGATAGTATACGATACAAAGACGGAAGAAGATTTGGTAGTGTTGACTGAGTCTGGTGTGACCAACCCGGTTCACTGGATAGGCAACGATGTCGTAATTTACCGGGTTGATACATCGGGAGAGACAGCGGATTATATTCTGAATTTGGATGGCGGCGATCCGCAGAAGATATCTGATGTTGTTGGTAATCATTCCCGGTACTTCTTCTAGAGAGATACAATATATCTATGACTCAAAACGAACAGGTTTTTGTGAAAGCTGTTTGGGAATATTTCAACCATCATTCGCGCCAGATGCCGTGGCGTGAACCCGAGAAAGATGGTACGTATGATCCGTACAAAATTCTCGTCTCTGAGCTTATGCTGCAACAGACCCAGGTAGATCGAGTTATACCGAAATATAATGCCTTTATTAAAGCATTCCCAAATTGCAAAAAACTTGCAGCCTCATCCCTAGGAGACGTATTAACTTTATGGTCTGGATTGGGCTACAATCGACGGGCGAAGTATCTCCACGACATTGCAAAGCAACTCGCAGGCAATCCGTTTCCTCGTACAAAAGAAGAGCTGTCGTCTCTGAAAGGCATAGGTGAAAACACAGCGGCTGCCATTCTGACGTACTCGTTCAACGAACCGCATGTATTCATTGAGACAAATATCCGCACCGTACTCATACATCATTTTTATCCCGGTAAAGAGTATATTGACGACAAAGATTTGCGAAATAAACTGCAAAAGATAGTAGACACAGAGAATCCGCGTGAGTTTATGTGGGGGCTAATGGATTACGGCACCTACCTTAAAAAACAAGGAATAAAAACTCATACAAAAAGCAAACATTACACGAAACAGGCTGCTTTTAGAGGTTCAACGAGACAATTAAGAGGCGAAGTACTACGTAGAGCGCAAAAAAGGAGCATGCTTTCAGATATGCACAAAGAAATAAACGATTCGCGACTGGATTCTGTCGTTAAATCCTTAGTTGATGATGGGTTACTGCTGGTTTCTGATGGCCGCGTGGTATTGCCATAAACGGAATCATGGTACAATGACAAAAAGACTCATGAGAGGAGTGGGACGAGCATGTTACTCGTAAAAATTTTTAAGCTAGGTATTGCTTTTTTAGTAGTTGCCGCTGCGCTGACGACGACCACAATGGCTCAGGAACTTGAAGAGACACCATCAATTGAGCGAAATCGCCTCTCAGAAGAAGGCAATGCAGAGCAGGAGAGAGAAACTCGCGTGCAGCAATATCGTGAACAGGCCACAGAAAAACTCTCAGAAATTCGACAGGAGCGTATACAGGGCCGATGTGAGGCAGCTCAAACACGACTACAAACTGTTCTAGAACAAGATAGGATTAAAGCCGATGCACGGATAGAAGCCCATACAAGAGTTACTACTGGTGTGCAGCGGGTGATTAACGCAGTAGACGCTGCAGGTGTTGATTCAACTGCACTGCAGCAAATAAATGATGATTTACAGTCAAGATCTAATGAAGTGGTGTCAGCTCTAGGAACATATGTGACGGCAATAGAAGACATTGTCTCGTTAGACTGTACAGCTGATGTTGCAGGCTTTCAGGCTGGGTTATCACTGGCACGGCAAGAGCGTGCAAGTTTACGGACGCTCGCATCATCATTCCGTGAATATGTGAAAAACGACGTTAAAGCAGCAATGCAACAAATTAAAAGTGAATTAAGCACCGAATAAGGGGGTGTAGCATGGACGAAGAACAAAAACCGCAAGATGATTCAACACCTGAGGTGAATGAAGCCGCACCGCCAACTGATGCCGAACCAAAGCAACAAATAGAGGTTATTGTTGATGCACCACCAGAAGAATCTACAGCTGAAGCGACTGTAGCAGAAGATACTCCTACAGATGAGACAGCTACAAGCGAGCCCGCAAGTGAAGAACCGGCAAGCGAAAGTGCTGACGTAGTTACCGAGGCTCCTGCCGAGCCTACACAACCAGCTGAAGAAGTTGCTGCTATACCACCAGCACCTGTGGAGACACCTTCAGAGGCTCCAATGGAGAGTAATTCTGATGAATCTCAAGTTTCACAATCTGAGAGTCCTCCAGACGAGGCAGTGCCTGCTCCAGAATCTACCATAGCGTCACATGACGACTCATCTACGCCAGAAGAGCTAGCTATGGCGCCTGTTAAAGACGAGCCTACCGAAGAGAATAATCTGACAAATGCAGAGCCAGCGGCTGTAGGAGTTTCAGCCTCTCAAATGAAGAAGCAGAATAAAAACCCTCATAGGAACAATAAGACGTTTGCCGTTATTGTAACGTTTGTTGTCGCACTTTTGCTTGCCTCAATTGCAGTATTTGTGTACCTGAACACGGACAGCAACACACAAGAATCAACAGATAATAGTACAGCTAATGAAGCACAAACTGAGTCGTTGCCACCAGCTGAAGAACAGCCTGCTGAGCCAGTAGCACCAGCAACTCCAGAAACAGTCGACAACGCTATTGAAGAAGCCGAGCAAGCAGTAGATGGACTTAGCGACGAAGACTTCAACGACTCTGATTTGTCTGACGATTCATTAAATCTCTAGAATTATTTCTCATTCTATCCTCTAAGCCAGTACTATAGATATAGATGAGTATTGAAAGAGATATTTTTAAGAACGGCAGCACAACCTACTATTGGTCCAGTAAATTTTTCCCGAAAAAAGTCCGCGATGATGTATTCAAGCTATATTCATTCGTACGTGTTGTAGATGATTATGTAGACAAACCGAAGCCAGACGTAGAGTCATTTAAATATATTGTCCATCGTTGGAAGACAGCGAAGAGAGATTTAGCCGGATTCGATCCGCTGGATGATTCAATAGCAGAGCGTATTCTGCAAAATATTGTGTACATTGTGCATCGATTTAACTGTGATCCTGCGTGGGTCGATGCGTTTCTCGCCAGCATGCAGATGGATGTTAATAAACGACAATACAAGACCCTAGATGACACACTCGAGTATATTTACGGCTCAGCAGAAGTCATCGGTCTATTTATGGTAAAGATTCTTGATCTGCCAGAAGAGTCACATGAGTTTGCAATGATGCAGGGTCGCGCCATGCAGTTTATTAATTTTATAAGAGATATTGACGAAGATATTGCTCTCGGTAGGCGCTATTTCCCGGACAAGGATTTAAAAGAATTTGGTTTGGAATCGTTAGTCAAGGACGAGGTTGAAAAAAACCCTGAAAAATTCCAGTCATTCATGAATCTGCAGCTGACTAGATATACAGAGTGGCAGTCTCAAGCAGACAAAGGCCTAGCGTACATTCCAAAACGACTGCGTGTTGCGGTTAAGACCGCAGTAGATGGTTACAACTGGACAGCCGAAGAAATCCATAAAAACCCAATGATAATCTACGAGAAAAAGGTGAAGCCAAGGAAACGACAGCTAGTGTTACGTGGTCTTGCTACTACAGTCAAAGATTAAGTTTTTCCTCTATCCAAGGAATAATATCTTCCGGAATGGCTTGGTCATCGTATATCGAAAACATCTTTCCGGACTTTTCAACATATTGTCTCTGGTCTACTAAGTCATTGATGTCTTTTTGGATCAGTTTTTTTCGTTTTTCAATTGTTTCAGGTGTATCACCACGGCTTTTCATGCGCGCAACAAGCAATTGCTCCCAGTCTTCCCGAGGCATCATGCCGATAATTAGTACATGATCGAGCTTTGAAAACTGCTCTGCCAGCCACGGCCAAATATTGACGAGTAAGTGCTTGCCCTTAGGCGTAATTGATTCTTCAGTGAATCCGTACCAATTTCCTCCAAATTCTTCTGCTACAATAAAATCGCCGTCCTTTCTCTTCTTCTCGAATTCTTCTTCACTCAGAAAAATCCTATCAGTGGCAATCTCGCCATCGCGGGGGAGGCGAGTCGTGTACAGTTTTGCTTGCTCGAATTCACCAGGATATCGTCTCATTAGCTCATCAGCAATAAATGTCTTGCCTACTGCAGAGGGCCCAGCGAACATAATAGTTCTATTCATGACTAGCTAAATCAAGTTGACTGAATCTTATATCAACCCAGTTGCCAGTATCAGTATCGAGTTCTGCTGGTAGCTGAATCGGGTCCCAACTAAGTTCTGCCATTGCTGGGTAATGTGCAGTGTAGTCGTTCAACCAGGTATCAAATGCAGATCGGTAATTACCGTTTTCTATCACTTGTCTCAAGCTTTGTATTGGCCTAAATAGTCCAGGCCTAGCTTCGTCCGAGTCTCTAGCATTCAAGGCAATATAGCTTGCCATAGCTGCATTAGCTCTAAGAGCTGAAACAATACCTAATGTACTGGGTATTGATCCATCATCGCTCATTTGCCAGTCTAGAACAGTAAATGGCTGGTTGCGAGTAATTAGAAGTCGTGCTTCATCAGGTGCTTCCCGAAGATCTAGTAGCTGTTCGTCAAGAAAGCACCTTACTAAACAAGACGCGATGTTTTCGATCTTTTGTAGTCTATTTCCTGTAAGATCAACCATTACAGTTTCTGATAATATTCCTACCTGGTGATCTGTCACTCCATTTTCGGCTCTAGCTTTATGCTCAACAGTAAAGACTCGACCTAATGGGTCTTCTATTGCAAAGCCATAGCCTATTTTGCCAAAACCATCTCGCTGTGCTTGCGCAATAGCAGCAATATCAAGCTTCGGAAACTGCTCACTCGTATTGATTAGTTCTGAGTAGACACCTAGATGTTCTGGAAGTGATAGTGAAGACGACATCCATATATAATACAATTAAAACAAAGAGATGCAAATAAGGTAATATGATTGTATGGAGTATGTATATTACGTAGATGAGTCAGATACCCCTACGGGTGAGACGTCAGAAAAGTATACTGCTCATTACAGTGACACGAAACTGCATGCTGCGTTCTCGTGCTATATTTTCAACGAAGAAGGTAAATTCCTCGTAACTCAACGCGCTGATTCAAAAAAAGTCTGGCCTGGCGTGTGGACTAATTCTTGTTGTGGCCACCCCGCACCCGATGAGAGCAGAGAGGATGCCATTAACAGGCGAGTTCAATACGAATTGGGTATGAAAGTAAAGAACATCCGTCAAATCATCCCTGATTACATCTATAAAACACCACCGTATAATGGCATTATTGAACATGAATATTGTCCGGTATATGTCGCAATAGCGGATTCTGATATAGAACCAAACCCAGATGAAGTGATGGATCATGCATGGATGGATTGGTCTGAATATATGCAGAGATTAGAGAGCGACTCTGATGACTACTCTGTCTTTTCAGAAAACGTGCCAGCTGAAATCACAGATGATATGCCTAGGTGGAGCTGGTGGTGCAAGGATCAGCTAAAGCACCTAAAAGATAATCAAGCTTTCTCTGATTTTATTGAAGATATTATTTCTTAGATTCTTTTGGGTGGTGGACAACTCGTTGTGGGAATGGAATCTCTATGCCGTTTTTATCAAACGCAATCTTTAGGCGTTTACGTAGTTCCCCGGTTGCAGCCCATTGCTCCATAGGTACAGTCGTGCCAAGAATTTTGACGTCTACCGACGAATCACCGAAGTTATCAACGCGCAAAAATACTGGTGCTTCAACGATAATATCTTTCCATTCTTCGTCGTTCGCGAGCTCTTCACCAACTTGGTTAATAACTTTTTCAACTTTGGCTAAATCGTCACTATAGCTCACGCCCACGTTTAGATTGATATTAGCAAAGTCCATGGTCATATTTGTTGCCATAGTGATTTCACCGTTTGGAATATGGTGTAACATGCCGTCCAAGTCGCGAAGTACGGTTGCACGCAGCGTGAATTTTTCCACTGTTCCTGACACTTCTTTATTTAATTCTACGACATCCCCAACTCGATATTGGTTTTCAAGCAGAATAAACGTACCTGTCACAACGTCTTTCACGAGCGATTGTGCGCCGAAACCAATTGCCAGACCAGCGATACCGGCGCTTGCGATAAGTGGTCCAAGATTGATATTGAATTGCCCCAAGACAATCATGACTGCTACAGCCCATATGAATACAGTGGCTGTGGTTGAGAGGATGCTTTTTAGCGTGTCTTCACGAGCCACTTCATCTCTCTCTGACTCAAATTGGTTTGATTTAACAGCTCGCTCAACCGCACGACCAATGAATGTGTTAACGGTTTTCTGTGCAAAGCTAGCAATTGCAATAACGACTAAAACACCAAGGACATTGTTCAAAAAGAAATCAATAATCGTTTGCCATGTTGAGCTGTCTTCCATTCAGTCTAGTATAACAACTCTACTGTATGATGGAAGTAGTTTGGAGGAAATAAATGAAGTTTAATGAATATCAAAAACAAGCACTAAAAACAGATTTAATGATCGGCAAGGGAACTGATCTTAATTCAACCGGATTCTTGGAGAAACTCCTTGGTCTTGTTGGTGAAACCGGTGAGCTTGCAGATAAGTTCAAAAAGATACTTCGTGATGAGGATGGAGTGATAAGTGATGAAAAGATGGACCTTATTAAAAAAGAATTAGGCGATGTCCTCTGGTATCTAGCGTCGTTATCTGACTACTTAGGCTTTGAGCTCGAAGACGTCGCACAGACAAATATCGAGAAGCTAGCCAGCAGACAAAAGCGTGGCAAACTCGGCGGGGCGGGTGACAGTCGATGAAATTTGACGACATCTATGATACAGCTCGACCCTATATCGCATGTTTCACGATTTTGAGACGTGGGAACGAGATTGCCATGGTTAAGCGCAAGAATACAGGCTGGATGGATGGCCATTACGGGCTGCCAGCAGGAAAAGTAGAGTATGGTGAAACGTATATGCAGGGAGCTGTTCGAGAAGCGAAAGAAGAGGCTGGTGTGAATGTTGAACAAGAAGACTTACTATACGTACATACAGTTCACAGGCATTCAGAGCAGGACTACGGAAAGTTTCAAGACTGGATTGATGTATATTTTGAGGCAAAACAATGGGAAGGTGAGCCATATAATGCAGAAGAGGAAAAGGCTGAGTCTCTTGACTGGTTAGATTTTAATAATCTTCCCGATAATATTGTTCCGCCTGTCCGAGACGCGCTTATGCAGATTCATGAAGGGAAGCAGTATAGCGAGTATGGCTGGTAAAGCATGGAAAAATGTAGATAAGGACGGGGTGCAGTCGCTGTATCGTGAGTTCTCGTTTGAGAATTTCAGAGAAGCTTTGTCTTTCGTGAACAAGGCAGGAGAGCTGGCAGAAAAGTCGAATCATCATCCTGATGTAACACTCGGTTGGGGGTATGTAAAACTGTGGCTGACAACGCACAGTGACGGAGGAGTGACCGAGAAAGACCACGAACTCGCTAGACAAATCGACCAACTAACAGATTAGATTGAAGATAATACGTATTGATCTGAAATCGGATTTAAATCCGAGAAAAATCCGATTTCAGTTTCTAGATATTAAAATCCAAGATAAGTGCTTTATGATCAGATACAATCATGTCGGACGCCCAATAATCTTTGACTTCTATTGCTTTATTTACAAAAACAAAGTCAATAACTTCTTTTCGTTTTGCTAGTATACTTCGTGTATTCTTAATTCCGTATTCTGTACATAAGTTATTTAGCCTCGAATGGATAGGTTTTAACGATGTACTTTTTGGGTGTAGGTTGAAATCTCCAGTAAGTATAACCGGTCCCTCCAGGGCATCTACATAATCTGCTATGCGTTGCATCTGTCTTGTATTTTCGGGCGAACCATCTTTGGAGTGTGGATCGTGGTGCCCCTGATGCGTGAGAACGTGCAGGATTTGGCCGTTTACGTCGATTTTTGCATGGATAAAGTTACGGGTATTGTATGATCCAGATCCGTCTCCAATCTCAGTGTCTTCTACAGGTTTGTTGCCGCGTGTGAATGTAACTTTCGATGAAATAATTGGATATTTGCTGATAATAGTGTTGCCGAAGTCATCAAGCCGATGCATAAATCGGTAGCTTTGTACTTTTCCAAATGCTCGATGTGGATAGGAGTCGGACGGAAATAGCTCGTTAGATGAAGCGAATATACTACCTGGTCGCTCAATTGTTAGATAATCTTCTTGTAGGCAGACAATATCTGGATTTTCTGCATCTCGGAATCTTTTTATTTGTGTTGCGAGTTTTCCACTCCAACAGTTTAGCTGCACCAGTCTCAAGCGAACTCCTTTCGGAGCCACTCGTCGAGCGAGCCACCACCGCCCGCTGAAAGACAAAGTACTAAGTTTCCACTATCTAGTTCGGAGCGTATGTGTTCTCTCAGGTCATTGTTTAGTTCAGCTGGGATTTTTTCGTCTGGGGATTGTATGATCTGAACGAGTTTTTCTGGTGTGAGGTCCTCGAGTGATTCGTCTTCACGTGCTTTATAGCTTGGTACGACGTAGAGTTTTTTGCACCCCCTAAATATGTCAGCTAGCTGTTCACGAATAAAATGCTGTCTCGTGTTGTGTAAGCCCTCATAGATGACAACAACATTATCACCTGCGATTTCACGAGTCAGCTGCAGCGCTCCCTTGATCTTTTCGGGTGTGTGGGCATAGTCCGTGTAGAGATTATCAGCGAGCTTTTCGAAGCGGCGTGATACTCCTGGAAAAGAACACAGCAAAGATTGAAGCTCGACAATATCTTCTTTTTCTAATTCAAGCAGCAGTGCTTGAGCGACTAAATGGGCATTCTCTCGGTTTACTCTGCCTGGTAGTTTTATCAGTTCATCAGGATAGTCTTCTTTGTTCATGAGTAGCATTTTTTGCGTAGACTCTAGTTTGCCTAAACGGTTTGCATCGTCTTCCCACATAACTATCTGTTCAGATTGGTGTATAAACTGTAGAAACGCGTTGTTATAGTCATCTGTTGTTGGGTAAATATCTGGATGATCATATGCTATCCCGGGGATAATGGATAGCTGTGGCTGAAACGCTAGAAAGTTTCGGTCATACTCATCAGCTTCATATACGAAATACTTTGCTTGCGGATTAAACTCGCCCACGCCCCCAAACGATAATTTACCACCAACAGAATAGCTGACGGGTAGTCCGAGTTCTTTGAATAACCAGATAACCATTGCTGTCGTTGTAGTTTTGCCGTGTGTTCCCGCAATCGCAATCATCTTTTGATCAGTATCATCCAATAATTTCTGTAGAAACTCGTCTCGTTTTGATCTCCGAATGTTATTTTTATCAGCAAAGACTAACTCAGGATGATGTTCATGCTCTTTTTCGACAGCTGACGAATATACAAGCCAATCAATTTGGTTTGTATCGTGTACAGCCCGAATTGCTTCTTCTGTTTGGCCGATGTGGATAGACTTGATGCCTTTGGAGCGAAGATTCTTTAGGTAGTCAGAATCTTGTTTATCAGAACCTGATACTTCATAGCCAGCTTGTTTCGCTATTAATGCTAAAGGGCCAATACCAGCTCCGCCAATTCCTGAGAAGTATATGTGTCCGCGCATAGCTCCTAGTCTACCCTGTTGCAGAGATGTTTGCTATAGTGGTGCCAAAGGTTTAAACAAAAATGATACAAAAATTAATTCATAAGATCGCTGCACGGCGCCACCCTTGGCGAGATATGAAGTTTGACGAGCTTGCTGAAATCTACACCAGTATGACTGTTCGTAGTGTCGGCTTTGGCATGATAGGTATTTTTGTACCGGTATATCTCTATGATGTTGGGGTTGCTATTCAAGAAATAGTTTTTTTCTTTTTTCTCATGTTTGTTTTTCGAATACCTGTTTCTGTTATCGTTGCGAAGATTGTTGCACGTGTGGGTCCGAAGCATACCATCGCTTTAAGCACAGTAGCCTCGATACTATTTTTAGGGATGTTATTATCATTTGAATCACAACAATGGCCGTTAGCGCTATTGTCTCTTGTTTATACGTCGTCACTAGCTCTGTTTTTTATCGCATATAATGTCGACTTCTCAAAAATTCAACACAGCAGCCACGGCGGGAAAGAGCTCGGGTGGCTATACGCGTTTGAGAAGCTGGGAATGGCTGCAGGTCCGTTTGTTGGGGGAGTGGTGGCAAGTATATTCGTTCCTGAATTAACACTCATCGTATCCATCCTTGTGTTAGTTGTTTCTCTGGTTCCATTATTCATGACGAGAGAGCCTGTAAAGACGCATCAAGAACTTGTGTTTAGAGGTTTCCCGATGAAGAAGCACATGCGAGGTTTTGTATCGTTAGGCTCATTTAATGCGGTTAATAGTTCGTATAATATGCTGTGGCCATTGTTTCTGGCCGTTTTTATCTTTACTGAAGATGCATACTTCAAGCTCGGTGCACTTGCCGCTATTTCTGTATTGGTTGCAGTATTTGCTGCACGCATGTTTGGTGCATTTATTGATAGTAGGAAAGGCGGTGCGCTGCTTAGATATGGAGTTGGCATGGGCTTCATTCTACAGATATCGCGTGCTCTAACAACAACCGCAGGTGGGGCAGTCGCAGTGAATACGTTGGGAGAGCCGATTATGTTAGCTTACAGGATGCCACTAGTGAAAGGTGCCTATGATGCTGCCGATAGCGAAAATGGCTACAGAATCGTATTCATGACATGGTTTGAGGTCTGGACGGCAGTTGCGAAAGCTTTGTATTATTTTGCGCTTTATATCGCAATGTTTCATTTTGACGAAATAGCTGCTATGAGAGTGAGCTTTGCAGTATTGGGAGTAGTAGGATTTGGAATGTTGCTCCAACGATTTCCTGCGCTAAAGAAGGTATAATTAGCATGAGCATGAAAAACAACCGTGAATTGATACGCACCGATCATCGAATGATACTAAAGATCGCTGTTTTTGGCGTTTTGACTATTGTGTCGGTTGGGTTGTTTATTTTTGGCATGGTTACTAACAGTAATGGGGCGGTGGAGCGATTCAACACACTCAAAGCGGTTGATAAAGCTGGTGGCGATGTTGAGACAGCACTCGCAGAGCTTCAAGATTATATACATGCACACATGAATACAGAGCTAGGTGGACCGAATAGTATATATCCACCAATACAGCTGAACGGAACATACAACCGTCTCGTTGCTGAGGAGACAGCAAGAATTGAGAAAAAGAACGAAGATGCTCGAAAGACTAATGAGAAAGTCAGGCAGGATGCGGATAGGATATGTGCAGCTCGCCATCCTGTCGGGCAGATAATTCAACGAGCACAGTGTAATGCTGAGTATATCGAGGAAAACAGTGTGAGCGAAACAAATGAATCTGTTGTTATTGATGAATCATTCTATAAGTTTAATTACGTTGCGCCTCGATGGTCTCCTGACCTTGCCGGCTTCAGTCTTTTATTCGCTATAGGCTTTGGTGTCATAACGCTTATCTATCTAATAAGACACTTACATATTCGTCACCTAATCAATATTGGGAATTAACGATAGAATTAAAAAACCCGCTCGATTTTGGAGCGGGTTTTAATGGTTACGACTTCTCGTTTAGTTGTCTGTACCAGTTTCTGTTGGTACTTCTGACGATCCAGTAGGAGTATCGTTTTGCTCCTCTGTACCTGTTGGCTGTGTGCCTGCTGCTGGAGCTGCACCTTGTTGGTTAGCGGCTGGAGTCTGTTGTGTAGGTTGCTCACCGTTAGCTTTAAACTCGGTGATTGCTGTTACGACTTGGCCGTCATTCTTAAGATTTTCCCAGTAAAGTACTTTCTCTCGTGAGATGAACATGACATCTTCAGGTCCATGTAGCTCGTTACCAAGCTTTGCTAGGCTGATGTTTGGCTGGGACTGTGTCTCTGCGCCTTCCGGTTGGATCGGCTGTTCTACACGAACATAGAATATATCGGTTAGTTGATATAGATCTTTGTTGTAGACGTCAAGTTTACCAAAGTATACTTGACCGTCAGGACTATCAAGGAAGACTGCCTGATATCGATCATCATTGATTAGTTCTTCCTCAGGGTTACCGTTACTACCAAATACGAGACCGATAACGAGTGCAGCCGCGATAATAGCGACGCCAAATACGACCACCATCGAGCTTACTTTACCAAAGTCAAAACCTTTGCCTTTTTTTTCTTTTTTTGGAGCTTGTGGTTGGCTTCCACCGGTGCTCATGTCTGTTTGTGCAGGTGCAGCTTGTTGCTGTTGCTGCGGACGATTGCCTCTATTAGAGAAATCCATCTATTCCCACCTAACCTTTCTCAATTTATAGTGTTATAAACATAAGTGTAATGCATATATGTACGCAAGTGCAATACTTTTTATAGGGTGAGGGCTATCATACGTGGCTGCTTATTCACAATAATCAATCCGTTTACGTAGCGCTTAATCTGTTAAAAAGAGTTGACAAGTGTTATTAACCAGTAGTATCGTGTGGTTACTAACTAATGTTAAGAGGGGAAAGGTGTAAGCAATGGCTTATAAGCACACAAACTCAAAGGGTGTAACATACTATCTAAACTCAAAGGACGTTACGCTCCGAGGTGGAAAGACACAAACAATCTATTACTTTTCAAAAGACGAGCGACCTGAAGGTATCGATGATGTACCTGCTGGTATGCAAGTTAATGAAAACCCACGTAACGGCTTCCTAACTGTTAGCCGCAAGAAATAGTACTAATTATTTCTTATATTATAGCTCTCGGTTTTCGTCGGGGGCTATTTTTATTGGAAACTAACTTCAAGCAGGTATATAGTTAAAGTGATGAAATCAAGCGGGTCAAAACCAATTCTACAAGCAGAAAATCTCACGAAGCATTATGATGGGGTTCAAGTAGTAAAAGGGATTAGTTTTGACGTTAAAAAGGGTGAAATATTCGGGATTCTTGGCCCTAACGGGGCTGGCAAGACGACGACACTCGAAATGCTTGAAACAATGCGAGAGATTGATGGCGGCAAGGCAATCATAGCCGGCATCGATGTAGCAAAGAACCAAGATAAGGTTAAAGCTATCATTGGTGTGCAACCTCAGACGCCGAATTTTGAGGAAAAGACCAAACTTGTTGAATTGATTAGTTTTCTAGCATCTTGTTATGGTGAAAAAGTTGACGCTATTGAGCTGTTAAAAAAGGTTAACCTTGAAGAAAAAGCCAACAGCTATCCTGAAAACCTTTCAGGAGGCCAGCGGCAGCGCTTTAGTATTGCTACTGCTCTTGTGCACGGACCGAAAGTATTCTTCCTCGATGAGCCAACGACCGGCTTAGACCCACAGGCACGCAGAAACCTTTGGGATCTTGTAAAAGAAGTACGTGATAGCGGTATAACTGTTGTTATGACGACGCATTATATGGATGAGGCTGAAATACTTTGCGATCGCGTTGCGATAATGGATGAAGGTAAAATCATCGCACTTGATACGCCAAAGAAACTGATTAAAAACCTGCTTGCCAAAGGATTTAAGAAAGAGCAGCATGTGGAGCAAGCAGACCTCGAAGACGTGTTTATAGATTTAACCGGAAAGGCCTTGAGGGAATAGTATGAGTGATTTTCGTCGGGCTATTTTACCGATCACGACCTTTGTAAGGATCGATGTAAAGAGATTATTTCGAGATAAAGTAGCGATTTTCTTTGTCTTTGTCTTTCCGCTTATTTTCTTGCTGATTTTTGGAAGTATATTCAGTGGAGATAACAACGTATCGTTTCGTGTGGCGCTATTTAACGAATCAGAATCAGAAATTGCTACGGAGCTTGAGAATCAGATGAGAGAAAACGATTTCTTTCAGCTTGATGAGGATGTGACGACAGCGGAACAAGCGGAAGAAAAAATGAGTCGCGGCCAGCTTGACGCGACAATTGTACTGCCAGCAGAATTCGGTACGGTTGCGGAGGGGCAACAAAACCCAAGCGGTAATCTAGATATCACATATAACCAGTCGAATGAGAACGCAGGCCAAACATTGGCTTCAGTCATGAATTCTGTCATGGCAGAAATTAACAATCAGTTTGTGGATACATCTGTGCCATTTACGGTGACCGCAAGCTCAACAGACACCCAGGGATTATCGCAGTTTGATTATACTTTTTCAGGTATTCTTGGATTCACGCTGTTAAGCCTCGGTATATTTGGTCCGACAACAGTATTTCCACGGCTAAAACAACGTGGTGTATTAAGGCGGTACAAAGCAACGACGCTAAAAATATGGCAGTTTTTTACAGGGAATGTTCTTTCGAATGCATTTGTGGGTCTCATCGCGCTCGTTATCATGTTCGCTGCAGCCGTTCTTATTTTTGATCTAAATATGCGGGGCAGCTACCTTAATCTCGCGATTGTCGTGACGCTCGGAACAATATTACTGTTTGGTATTGGACTTGCAATCGGTGGTTGGGCGAAGAATGAGAACCAGGCCGCGCCAATATCGCAACTGGTTACGTTACCGATGATGTTCTTAAGCGGTGTCTTTTTCCCTGTATTCTTGATGCCAGAAATTCTCCAAAACATTACAAGATTCATACCACTCACGCCGATCATTGACTCCATTAGACTTGTTATTACTGAGAATGCTAGCTTGCTTGATCTTGGATCTGAGCTCGGGATAATTCTCGGCTGGACGGTAGTTGTTTATTTAGTCGCATTCAAAGTCTTCCGCTGGGAATAGTTGATACTGATAGAATTAAGTAATGAAAAAAGTTGTCATTATCGGCGGTGGCTTCGGTGGGTTGTCTGCTGCGTGCTACTTGGCTCGTGATGGCTATGATGTAACGTTGCTTGAGAAAAACGATCATGTTGGTGGTCGCGGTATGGTCATGAAGGACAAGGGATATACGTTTGACCTGGGTCCAAGCTGGTACATGATGCCCGATGTGTTCGAAGATTTTTTTGCAGATTTTGGTAAGAAGACGTCAGAGTATTTTGAACTTGTGAAACTAGATCCATCCTATAAGGTTTTTTTCGCCAATGAGCAATATGATGTACATGACGCACCAGAGGTGTTTACGCTATTTGAAGCGCTCGAAAAAGGGTCGTCGGAAAAATTAAAGCTGTTCCTAAAGCAAACCAAAGAAGAATACGACACGGTTCGAAAAAATCTTCTCGAGCTGGCCATGACGAATCCAACTGATGCCCTGAATAGCTCAGCGATAAAGATGCTATCAAGACCTGAGTTGGTTGGCTCATACCATCGGCGGGTGAAACGCTATGTGAAAGACGAGAGGCTACAAAAAATTCTAGAATTTATGGTTGTCTTTATGGGCGGTTCACCTAAAAACATTCCTGCACTCTATTCGCTGCTTGCCTATGTCGACATGGGGCTTGGCATTTGGTATCCAATGGGCGGTATGAGTAGGCTTGCAGCCGCCTATGAAAAGCTTGCATTAGAACTAGGTGTAGCAATTCATACAAATCGTGAAGTAGTCGGGATAACACGTAAGAATGGTCGAGCCAATATTGTTGAAACAGTCGATGAGGCCTTTGATGCTGACATTGTTGTTGCTAATGCAGATTATCAGCATGTTGAGACAAAACTTCTTGGAATAGAATCAAAAAAATGGGACAAGATGACCATGTCACCGTCCGGCTTGTTGATATACCTTGGCATAAATAAGAAGATTCCATTTTTGCGTCATCACAATCTGTTTTTTGATGTTGATTGGGACGCCCATTTTGGAGAAGTATTTGACCAGAAAGTATGGAGTGAAGAGCCGTTGTTTTATATTGGCGCGCCATCTGTCACTGACCCTAGCGTTGCGCCAAAAGGGAAAGAAAATATCTTCATATTGGCTCCCATGGCAAGCGGCATCAAGGTAGACAAGGAGCAGGAGACGAGGACAGTAAATAAAATTTTAGAAAGGATCTCTAAGCATACAGGTGTAGATATTGATAAACATACAGACGTTAAGCATGTGAGATCGCATCAGTATTTCATAGAGACGTTCAATGCATTCAAGGGTAATGCCTTTGGTCCAGCTCATACACTGAAGCAATCAGCTATTTTCCGCCCTAAAATGCAGAGTAAGCATGTACAAAATCTCTACTTTGTTGGGCAGTTTACTAACCCCGGTACAGGCGTGCCTTTGGTGACGATATCTGGTAAAGTTGTTGCAACGCTTATAAACAAGCGGGAGAAATAATATGCCTATCTATGCATTATTCTTACTTGGTATAACCTTAATAATCATTTCACTGAATTACTACTATAAATTGCATCTGTTTTCTATGAAATGGCAGGGTTTATTAGCTGGTTTTGGGGTTGTATCATTGCCGTTTATCATTTGGGATATCATCGCTACAGATAATGGCCACTGGGCATTTAACGAGGAGTTTATACTCGGACCAAAGCTATTTGGGCTACCTATTGAGGAGATTCTTTTTTTCTTCTTGGTGCCTGTTGTCATGCTTATTGTGTGGTATCTCGTTCGTTTTCGAGTGAAAGAACGCTACATTGATACAACGATGTTTTATCGTCCGGTGCTCGTGTTTTTATTTTTCTCATCTTTGCTGACAATACATAGACCATACACGTTCATTGTCACGGCTGCAGCGACATTATTCTGGTTCGTCGCGGGAAAGACAGATTTCATGAACTCATATCGCTTCATTGTGTTTCAGTTCTGGCTTGTGCTGCTGTTCTTTATCTCTAACACATTGCTCACCTGGCCACCAGTCGTCACATATACAGATGGTGCAATTATGGGGTTGCGGATTGGGACTATCCCGATTGAAGATTTTCTCTACAACTTCGTGCTCATCAATGGTTTCATATTGGCATATATGAAAACCGAGCGCCTGAAGAACTAAACTGTTGAATAATTAGCATAACTGTGATATAATATGATTATGAATCGACTACTTTTTGATGGTCCTAAATTCGACTCTAATGATTCTGGTGATGCAGCACTTGTAGACCCCCATGTTCCTAACAGATCAAGGGCGCAGGGCGAAGATGTCGAGGGCAGGGATAGATTAACAAATGCAGAAATGCTGGAAATTGATCATCCTCAAACTGTCTCAGTTGAGTTATCGGCAAAGGATATTGCAATGCGAGCAGCGCAAAGAATTAAACCAGAGGAACCTTTTTCTTACCGGAACTTACCAAGCGGTTCTGACGGGCTAGCTGAAGACCGTGCTCGAGCACTAGGTAGAACAACAGATGACGAATAGTTCAACAGGGTATCAACCCGAGCTTGAAGGTATGCCAAATCACGAAGTTAAAGAGCCGCGTGTAGTTGCATTTGGGCGATTTTTGAAAGGTGATATCTATACGGACGCACTCGTCACTCCGGATGTGAACGTTACAGACGAAGAAGCTCATTGGTTTAATGTTGGAGCAATAAAGAAAATTTTTCTCGGACCAGTAGACGTAGATGAGTATCGAGCAGCAGATAGGTTTGATGGAGTGCTATTGAGCCCGGCGGAAAGGACAGCTTTAGTTAGAAGCCCAACGATGCTTGCTCAAACAGCAATGGATAGAACAGTAAATGCGGGCCATGATTTGACTGAAGAGAGATTGGCGGCGGCAGAACGCAGTAGAGGTCACATTGCTCAATCAAAGCTTGATGCAATGAATGAAATAGCAGACGGAATAGCTGGCCGTTTAGCAGATGTAGAAGAACTAAGAAAAGAAGCTAGAGCTCCAGGATTCGCACATAAATCACCTACGCGCATGCACGAACTGCTGTCTGCTTCTTGGCAGGAATTCTTGAACATGTCAGATATATTGCAGATAAAGAGAAACTGGGATGATGACAAAAAACTACGCTTTCGTAAAGTAGTCAGAGACCATTTGACTACTGGTAGTCAGAGAGATAGAGTCGCACATTGGCATGAGTTTCTAGATTTTCAGAGCACTTATCTTAATCGAAAGCATCACATTTTTGGCAGGCAAATAGCAAAAACAAGAGCATTACTAGGGGATGAAGTCTCAGAGGAGAGTCGGTGAAGGGTGACCCATTGTTCTTTCTGGCGCCGATGGATGATGTGACAGATACGGTTTTTCGTCGTATTGTCGCTGATTGTGCAGCACCAGACTACACCATGACTGAATTCGTTAACGTTGACGGGCTGTGTAGTCCGGGCCGAGACAGATTGATACGAAAGCTCGATAATACACAAGACGAAGTGCCGGTAGTCGCACAAATCTGGGGGAAAAAGCCAGAGAATTTCAAAACGATAGCTCGGGAAATCGCAGATGGAACTATCCCAGGATTTTCTGCAATTGATATTAACTTCGGCTGTCCTGCTAAGAGTGAAGTAAAAGCGGGTTGTTGCTCAGCATTGCAGCAGCTAGAACTGCGTCCTGAGGCAGCAGCAATGATTGAAGCAACTCTCGAGGGGGCTGGCAATATGCCGGTAAGCTTCAAGACTCGTTTAGGTTTCGATAAGATCGACTACTCTTGGCACGAATTCCTTTTAGGCTACAAGCCGTGGGTGCTGACGGTGCACGTTCGTACTACCAAAGAAATGAGTAAGGTCCCAGCACACTGGGAAGCTATACAGCCTATTTTGGAACTGAGAGACAAGATTTCACCTCAGACAAAAATCATTATGAACGGCGACATTGCGAATAGAAAACACGGCGAGGAAATCATAGAAAAATACGGCGTAGATGGAGTAATGATTGGCCGTGGCATTTTTCACGATCCCTATGCCTTTGCGGAGGTCGGACCTCAGAAAGAGAGTCCGTGGGTGTCAGTCGATCGCGATGCACGCATCGAGCATTTTCGTCGTCACGTCGAACTCCATATCAAGCAGTGGCCTAATAACATGAAGCCATTTAATCCCTTGAAGAAATTTGCAAAGGTATATATCTCTGATTTTCCGGGTGCAGCTGAGTTGCGTGCTAAGGTCATGGAAATAGAAACAGCTGACGAAGCTCTAGATTTGATAAATAACCTGTAGCTACTATACGAACTTCAGACCAAAGATTAATCAGAGTATTTTTCGCCCCACTCAGCCATAGAGCTGAGGATGTCTGTCAGGCTTTTACCTTTCTCGGTTAGCTCATAGGTATAGCGCGGAGGGTGTCTATTGTACTGTTTACGAATAATAATTCCTTGATTTTGTAGAGAATCAAGTCTTGAACTGAGTGTCCGCGGGCTGATTCCAGCTAATTGTGTCTCTAAGTCACCGAAAGTTCTTGCTTCTGTTACTAATTGACCGACAAGTAGGGGGCTCCACTTGTCTCCAAGAATTTTTAGTGCAGCATGAATGCAGCCTGGTCTTTTTTCTACTTGCTTGACTTGTGGTTTAGGGGAGGTGAATGACATGTGAGATTTCTCTGGTTCCCTGCCATTTTACCACGTAGAGACTTTACAAAATATAGTCAAGTACTGTAGACTCTGATTAAACCAGTCACTATACATAATGTAGTGACAGGGGAACAGTATGCATTTAATAAATTCAAAATAATTAATCTCAAATATTTTAAGGAGATAAAAATATGAGTAAGAACCTAAAACTTATTATCGGCTCTACCCGACAGAATCGTAATGCGAAGCCTGTTGCAGATTGGCTCGTAAAAACAGCGAGTGAAGCAGGCTATGATCTCTCATTACTGGATCTTAAAGAAATAAACTTACCTAAATTTGATGCAGGTGTTTCACCGATGTATGCCCCAGTGGATACTCCGGAAGCGAAAGCATGGGCAGCAGAGATTGCAGAAGCTGATGGGCTTGTTTTCCTTACAGCAGAGTATAATCGCAGCATTCCTGGATCGTTGAAAGACGCGATTGATTATCTGTATGCAGAGTGGAATGACAAGAAGGTAAGTATCGTAAGTTATGGCTGGATTGATGGTGGTGGGAGTGCGACAAAGCACCTAACCGAGATTCTAAACTGGGTAAAGACGAAGATAGTTGGCCCAGAGATTGCTATTCCATTTACTGAGGCGACGTTTGACGAGCAATTTCAGTTCAAGGATATTGACGCCGCACTTGGGGGTATAAAAGACGACTTTATTGCGCAGCTCGAAGCATTATCGCAGTAATATCACTTGTTACTCTGGTAGTTACTCCTATAATTCAGTATAATGACCTCTATCAAACAGTATCTACCGTGGGGCTGTAGCTCAGGGGTTAGAGCAGTCGGCTCATAACCGATTGGTCGCTGGTTCAAATCCAGCCAGCCCCACCACTGATGCTGTTTTTTTAATGGTAAAATGTATTCGTAATGGAATACTTACAAACAAAAATTTCTCAAATAAAGTCTTTCTTAGCCAAACAAAAGCTAGATGATTCAAGATTACTTGGCCTGCTATTGCTCGCTGTCATTGGGCTCAGTGTTGTTTGGAACGGCGCGAAGGTTGTCCAGCAGAATTACGATCTCGTACAGAAAATCGCAGTACTTGAGGAAGAGAATCGAATCCTAGAGCTTGAGAATAGAAACAGAGAAATACAGATTGAGTATTACAAAACTCCAGAGTTTGCTGAACTGAAAGCCCGTAAGGTCAACGGTAAGGCTGCTAAAGGCGAAGAAGTCTATATCGTCACGAATGATGTTGCTCTCGCAAGCTTGCAGTCATTACCGGATGACCAGCAAGATGCAACTACTCAAAAACCCGAGTACCAACAAAATTTTGAGGACTGGATTGATTTCTTCCTTGGCTCTTAAAAGTGTGTTTCTATAATTGCGTCTAGGGATCGATTAATATTGTTACGAAGCAATGCTTTAGCAAGATGGTCGTTTCGACGAGACAACGGGTTGTGGATCAAGTTCAAGTCATATTCCAGAAAAATACAATAGATTTTCATTTCAGGGAACATGGGCTGTATCTCTTCATGGAGCCATTTAATGGTGTGGCTTTGCTTGTATACGCAGTTAATCTCCGCTGTAAAAGATGTGTGCGCCTCAAATTTTTCTTTGAATGTTTGTAGGTAGTCTGGTGGGCAAGAGAGGAGTCGTTCTGTGTCGGGATCATACTTTCCAGAAGTACGTTTTCCCCCGTTTGATACGGTAATTGCTGGCATGTAGGTACCAGTTCTGCTCACCGGGTGATCACTTGCTGTGTTGTGGTGGTCGACGAACAATATCTGCTTGATGCCAGCTTTATGTGCTTTTTTTAGCGACTTAAGGATTTTTGAGCGATATGCTTTCGCGTACTTACGTAGAAATAAGACTCTCTCCTCTTCGCTAAACTCTAATCCCTCCTTAAATACTTCGTTTCCGTAGAAGTCCGTTTCTCTGAAGGCCAGTGTTGGATTTTCACCTTGGGATAAGTCGCACAAAATTCGGTTGGCATCGCCTTTTATATGATCAAAAGCAGCATAATGCTTCGAAGTGAACCCCGTGAATGGATCACCCATCCGCCACACTTCATACTCACTGAGCGCGACTCTATCTCGGTATTTTGCTGGAATTGTCGTCTTGGCGTGCGGAGCAGCTACAATAAGGGGTAATTTCGTGTCCTTTTCAGAACGGAGTGATCTTACGAGTGCATCACCAATTGCTGTTCCGATACGCCAGTAAAAATCTGTTCCATCATGTGTGGAGTTTGCGACACTAGGCCGAGAGTTTAGTTCAATGAGCCTATATCCGTCTTCCGTCCTCACAAAATCAGCTCGGACTAAGCTCGGATGATTGTTCTGTAGTGCAGTTTTAATACTATCGATTGCATCATGTAAAGAAGGCTCTAGTTTTTGGACGTCAATAGGCGTATTTGGTCCACTGGTGGCCCTGGTTTGACTTGAGATTATATGACCTTCGTGAAGTCGTTTATAGCGTGCCCCAGCCACTTCACCATTTATTAACCACACCTTTAGTTCGTGTGTTCCTTCAAACAATCCTGGGATTCCACCACTTGAGTCTAGATACTCTTGAAGGAGTATATTTTTCCAGTCATCGTATAGCGTCTCTTCTACTTTATCGACATCTATTAGATGTACGCCCTCAGATTTTTCTCCATACCGTGGTTTAGTTATTATTTTTTTACTTGTGAATTTTTGTAGGATTTCTTTTGCTTCTGTATAACTATGCGCAATGTAGGTACGTGGGGAAAACGCTTTGAACAAATTATACGTTGCTAACTTATCTCGACACAGTCCATCAATCTCTTTCGAGTTACATGTTGGGATATCATTAATCTTTCGGTGAGTATTCTTTGAGCCTCGGACCCACAAGAGATCAACGTGAATTGATTTTTCAATTGTTACAAATTTTTGCTTTTTTTTGGACCAACTCGAGTATTTAGTGAAAACCCCCTTTTTTGTGTAGGTGTCACCTCGAACAATGACTACCTTTACGCCTTGGGATTCAATGTAGCCGATGATTCCCCGGTATGCTTGTACAAAGGTCAAGGTAGTAAAGGGTGCGCCCATAGGCTTCGGATCGGAAAAGTAGATGCCTATTACTGATCTTTTTTGTAGGTTACTCATTATGTGTATAAGTATAGTTCTGCTTTAGCGTTTTCTTAAGAAATAATATTCGTGATGCCGTCAATAATTAGTCCTACGCCATATGCACCAACAATGAACCCATTCATTCTAAGAAGAATCTCGGCATTTTTATCAAACATGATGTTGTATTTGTTAGGCAGGTAATGCCTAGCGGTCATTAGGGCTGCTACAGCTACAAAAGTCGCGAGCATAACAATCAGCAGGGTAGTGATACCTTTTATTGGTCTGAGCGCCTCCCCGATAAGAATGCTTAATGTAATAGTTCCTGCGCCCACCATGAATGGGAGCGCCACTTCTGAAGCGATCTTGCCTATCTCGCCTCTCGTGGTAATCATTGATTTCTTACCCTGCAAGATGAAGCTTAGGGCAAAGCTGACGAGTACGATGCCACCAAAAATTCGAAAGGCCTCGAAGTCGATTTGTAGAAACTCGAACAATCCTTGTCCAAATAGAACAAATGCACCGTAAATTATAAAAGCAATCGCACAGGCGCTAGCGAGGATGCGGTAGAACGTACCCAGGCCCTGCTCCTTGTAGAGCGGGACCATATATATGAATAGTGCGAACGGGTTGAGTAGGATGAGAAATGAAACTATATATGCGAACATGCGAAGCCGATAATAGCAGGTTTATTTCTTCGTTACCATAAGATTTTTTATGTTTAGTATCTCAAGATTTCAACTATTGAAAGCTCTTTGAGTTTATTCTTTTTTGAGGTTGCATCTTGACTAAGGATGAGTATTTGCTTGTCAGTGTTTTGCTCACAAATCGACTTGTTTTGCGGCGTCTGCTCTTTCCCGTCCATGCAGCTTGTGTAAATATCGTTTTGTAGCGCCGTTGCATTTTGGATTTGTCCGTCAAGCTTAGTGATTTCTCTGTCGACCTCACTCTTCTTATACAGATAGAAGCTCGATAACCCTACTACGAGAATCATGAGGATAAATAACAAACCGATGAAAAAGTTTTTCATATGCACGATTATCTCACAAAAACAAAAACCCATCCGATGATGGGTCTTTATCTTGGTAGCCCAGGTGGCTTCAGTTAGGAACGATATTCTAGCTGAGTTGAGTCGGTGGAGACACATAGAATACGGATATAACTAAATTGTAATATATAAAAAACCGTGTTATAGTATACCAATGAGTGAGATTTTAACTAACCAATTAGAGCTTGAAGCTGAACTAGCTTCTCAGGCAGTTATTGATAAAGAGAGCCTGAGTGCAGTCGCAAGTGTTATTAATCCCGAAGCAGCAAGGTTCGTAACGGCTATTTCAACACCAGAGGCTGCTTTTATTCCAGCGTATACAGCTTATCTTCTAGATCGTGAAGGAAGCATCATTGAATACCCAGTTATTACTGGTGTCAATCAGGATAACGCTGAGGCTTTTACAGCTGGCGCAGAACAGGTAAGTCGAATCTATACCGAAGGAAATCCACTTATAAGAGCTACTGCAGTTATGATGTTTTCTGAGGAGGGTCTTCTTTCAGGTATGCATGAAGAGTTAACAGAAGGTTCAGGAAGTTCAGGGCCAGTTCTATTAGGTGGCGGCATGATGGTATATGGAAGTAAGTCTGATGGAGTCAAGGGTGCTGATTTTGTAGGTATAGACTTTGCAGAACAAATGGGAGACGCAACGGATCTTGCAGATATGGTTGGGTTGAACAGAAATATGCTAGATACGATGCTTGATACTCTTGAATCACCCCAGGCCCAAGCAGTGAAGCCACTACTAGATATTTACGATGTAGATGAAGTTATGGATATGATGCTGGCAAAATCAATTTTGAGCATCATGGCGACCAAAGCTGTACGAAATAGTGCTGGTGTTATCTCTACGCCAAAAATCCTTCGACCACGATTATCATAAAAAAACAGAGGATGTAATCCTCTGTCATTATAGTGCTTATGCTTGGTAGTCCAGGTATCTTTAACTAGGAACGTGATATGGGAAGAGTTAAGTAGGTGGAAAAGTTTAGCATTTGCTTAGAATTGTTCTGGTAAAACAATTGATTCAATCAATTCCTCATACACCGAATAATTTGGTGAGTCTTGTGTTCCATTATCAATAATCGTTGCTCTTATAGTTTGGATGTTTGGGTGCTCTATTGTCACATTAGCTTCAAAATCTCCTCCGCAGTTTTGTGCTTCAGGCACTTCTTTACAAATATCAAGATTTTCGCTGTTTTTTCTATCTATAGTAACTTTATAGCCATTTTCAACTTTATTAAGTGAAGTAAACCATGACTCATCACCAGGTGCACCACTATCAAACTCAAAGAATTCTTTATCCGTATATTTCAAGTAAAACCTAAGACTATCTTCAACAATCACGTAGTGTCTTTCGTTTGGCTCGTAAACGCAAACCAAGAAAGCAGTATTGTATGTTACTGGATTTATGCTAAGTCCTTTATCGTTGAAAGGGGTGTTAGTATTTTCAGGATAGGTTGCTGTACAATCTTCTTTTTCGGAGGACGTTAATTGTTGCTCAACCCTTTCTTCTTGTACGACTTCTTGTTCCTCGCTCGCTTCATTTTCATTTTGTAGTTCCTGCATAGTCTCAGTCTGTTCTGACTCATCATCCTGCTGCTGATTCCATACGTAATAACCACCGAATCCAACTAAAGCTATAACTAGAAAGATTAGCAATCCTTCTACTAACGTAAATCCTTTTTGTGTATTCATAATTACTCCCACAACTTCTTTAATAATATCTTAGCACCAAACAAGACTCGAACATACATAACAGAGAAGATAATTCTATAAACAAAAAAGAGACTGATTTAGGAATCAATCTCTATCTATAATTCTTACTTGGTAGCGGGGGCAGGAAATATGGTAATTCGCCCGACTGTCAGCAAAGCTGACGGGGAATTAGCGAACACTGCGCGCAGCTTCAATTCGGACCTCACGGCCCATCAAGATAAAAAACCGACAAAAAGTCGGTTGTTCATCTTGGTAGCGGGGGCAGGACTCGAACCTGCGACCTCGTGGTTATGAGCCACGCGAGCTGCCGCTGCTCCACCCCGCGATGTGATGGCTTTCTATATTATCAAAGTATCTTGCTATTGTCAACAGAGGTAGACATACTAAAAACTAGCACTCTTGACAAGTGAGTGCTAGTTTTCTATTATGAAAATGTAGCCTTAAGCTACAGCTTACATTAAACGAAAGGAGTTATTATTATGAGTAATTTAACTAGATGGGACCCTTTTGCAGAGATGCGAGCACTGCAAAAGCAGTTTTTCGGAGATGATTGGGGGTCATCGTCAGCAAGTACGTTAGCCCTTCCTACGACAGACGTCTACACAAGGGATGATAAAGAATTAGTCGTGGAGGCTCATATGCCGAACTTTGCAGACAAAGACATCGATGTTCATGTCGAGAACGGCTACTTAGTCGTGAGGGCCGAGAAGCATGAAAAAGAAGAAGATAAGAAAAAGAAGTACGTTGTGCGTGAATCAAGCAGCAGCTTTTATAGAAGCATACGACTGCCGAAACACGCAGATCAAGAGTCTATTGATGCACACATGGAAGACGGAGTGCTGAGGGTAACAGTGCCGTTCAAAGACCTACCGCAACCGAAGAAGATTGCGATTAAATCAAAGTCATCGAAGAAATAAAGGCAGTCTAACTACTCAAAGAGCGTCGGTGGGTAGCGACGCTCTTTGATTAGGAGAATATGAGTCTATTGCGCGTGGGGTTATTGACGGAAACCGTGTTTTTCGCCTTTGCGCCCCATTTCAGGACGAATATCTTCTAGGTCAATGCCTTCTGCTTCAGCCCAAGCCTCGATCTCGGCTCTCTTTTCATCCATAAGTGTCCTTACTTCTTCTCTATCAGCCTCGGACTCTTTTAGAGAATCTATTTCTTCTCTAAACCCATCGTGTAGGTTCTTGAGTTCATCTGACTGCTCTTGCGTAAGGGTGCCATTCTCTACGAGACTGGCGATATGTTCGGCACGCTCTTCTTCTCGTTCTGCTTCGTGTTCTTCTCGCTTTTCATCAAAGTAGGCTTGCACCTCAGACTCATCGAGATTAAATCTCTCAGATAATTCGCTTATGTGTTCTTGGTGGTCTTCTTCGTTAAAACTACCCATATGTGCGCTCGCAGCTGTAACTGCTAGCATTGAACCAGCGATAATCGCCGCGCCAATACCTGAAGTCTTAATGATATTTTTTGTAAGCATAGTATGCTCCTTTTGTTAATTGCATTCATCTTTTGATGAACTTTAACAGCATAAACTGTGTTACTTAGATTCTACTTTGGGCTAAGTGAGAATCAGCTGAGAGAGCACTTTAGTAATTTATTTAACTCTGTGGGATCCCCATGTGCCGAGTCCCATACAGTGGTGTCTAATTCGTTTTTTATAGATATCCATTTTATTTCTTTGGCATCAGGACCTAGTTTCACAAGAGATGGGTCAATATCAACAAAATAAAAAATATTTACTCGAGGTATATCTTGTTTTATGTGCCCTGCGCTTACATGAACTAACCTGGGAGTTGATTTTATCGAGCCAAAAGGAATAGCGATTTCCTCATGTAGCTCTCGTTCAAGCGCTGTTAGTGTGTCTTCGCCATAATCAATACCACCGCCGGGGAAGCCCCAGTCATCATCCGATTCGTCTCTGATAATCAGTATCGATTCACCGTCAAGAATAAGCGCTTTTACAGCGACACGAAACACAGAGTTGTCTAGCTTCATTAGTGTTTTGTGCGGATTAGGCATAGCTTTATTATGCAGGCAATATGACAGAAAACGAAGCGCCTTTATCTGGCTCGCTTTCAACCTCAATCTTGCCGCCGTGAGCTTCGACCGCTGCTTGGGCAATGGATAAGCCGACGCCAAAACCGTGCTTTTGTGATTCTGTTCGTGATGGATCAGCCTGATAAAATCGATCGAACAAGAAGGGTATGTCTGTTGGCAAAATACCAGCTCCCTTATCTGTAACGGTAATAATCACATGCTTTGCTGTCTTTTTTGTATTGATAACAACCACACCCTTTTCTGGCGAATACTTGATGGCATTATCCAATATGGTCGTTATCGCTTCTGTAAGCGCAATCATATTACCTGTCGTCGTTATTTTCTTAGATCCTGTTCTTTTCAGTGTAACCTTTTTCTTTGTCGCTTTTGATTGCACTCGTTCTAGAGCTGCCTGTATAACATCTTTTATTGATACTTCAGCGAGCTCGATTTTTTCGGCACCAATTCGAGCGAGATGAAGAAGGTTCTCCGTTAGCGCCGTGAGTTTGTCGAGCTCTTCAATGTTGCTTTCTAGCTGCAATTTAGCATCTTGTAAGCTTAGCTTAGGATCAGATAGTGCCACTTCAGTTTCTAGCTTCATCGCTGCAATTGGTGTGCGCAGTTCGTGTGATGCATCAGCAGTGAATCTACTCTGTGCTTCATGTGCGCGTTCAATCGGCTCAAGTGTTCGCCTCGCGAGTATGTAACTAAGCAGTCCGCCACTCACCAGAATAAACATGTTAATCAAAATAAGGTTTGTGCGTAAACGATTCTCAGCATTCTGTAATTGATCTGCACGTAATTTTCCAAGTGTATTTCGTATATCTTCTACATCGGTACCGCTCAAGGTTCGCAACACGAATTCTATGTTGGAGTTGGGCCTACGAATGCCTTTCTGAAGTTCATCGGAACTAATTTGATACAGGCCAAAACTGAAGAGGAGACTAATTGACATTAGAATAACGAGGTACATCGCAGTTAATCTGAGTGTGGCGTTGCGAAATAAGCTAGCTTGCATGCTTCTCCCCGAAGACATAGCCGAAGCCTCGGCGAGTGTTAATAAGAGGTGGTAGAGTAGGGAAAGCTTTATCTATTTTATTGCGGAGGTAGCCAATGTATACCTCAACAGTATTCGGTAGAATATCTGAATCGTAATCCCACACGTGCTGCATGAGTTGGTCTTTGGTGTGAATGCGATCCGGTTGTGAGACGAGATATTCAAGCAGTGCAAATTCTTTTGATGTAAGTTCAATAAGTGTGTCATTTCTCGTAGCAGTAAACGTATCGCGGTCTAGGGTGACTCCGTAAGCGGAGATAGTCGTATCAATTGTTTCTGAAGGTCGTCGTAATAGTGCACGGACACGAGCAATAAGCTCTACAAAAGCAAAAGGCTTGACGAGATAATCGTCAGCCCCTGCGTTAAGTCCCTCAGCTCGATCTAGCACTTTGTCCTTAGCAGTTAAGAGTAAAACGGGGGTTTGGATTGAAGAGTCTCGCATTCTCTTCAAGATATCCAAACCTTCCGTTCCTGGCAACATACGATCTAGGATAACGAGATCGTATGGCTCACTCAATGCCATTTGCAAACCCTCGTCGCCATCAGCGATTGCATCAACAGCATAACTCTGCCGTTCGAGGCCTCGTTTTAGCGCGCCCAAGATTTTTTGATCATCTTCTACTACGAGTATTCGCATACTTATAGTATACGCAGCAACCTGAGAAAATTCTGAGAATTAAAAAGCACTGCTCAAGGCAGTGCTTTAATAAATAACGAGTGGATCTATCGATCTCGCTCTCGTGCTTCTGATACGTGAATGGTACGACCACCGAATTCCTTGTTATCAAGCCCTTCGATAGCTGCCTTACCTTCCTCTTCAGATTCAAATTCTACGAAACCAAAGCCACGTGAGCGACCTGTTTCGCGATCTGTGATAACTTTCGCGCTTGAAACGTTACCGAACTGAGAAAAACCCTCTTTGAGCTCATCGTCAGTAGTTGAAAATGGAAGACCACCTACAAATAGTTTAAACATTAGTTTGTTCTTTCCTGTTAGTTACTCTGGCAATTCGACCCGTACTTTGGAGGAAAGATGTTTCAGCTGAACTGTATTTCGATTTCACTCTTATAAGACTCTTGCAAGTAGAATTAAAGCATAGTTTTAGCAAAATGCCAAGGTTAAGCAGAATCAGTTCGTCCTAACGGCAGGTAATCTTATTTGCTGCTGAGCGAATTGCTTGGTTCCAGGTAGGGAAGGCGTGTATCGTCCAGACTATTTTGCTTGCCTTCATCTTCCACTGGGTAGCAAGGGTCAATTCGTGAATCATTTCGCCTGCACGAGGTGCAACAATACTCGCACCCAGTATTCGTCCTTTTTTGTCAGCTAGTATTTTTACAAAGCCTGTGTCCTCTTGAGAGGTGTTTGCTCGTCCAAGCCAGCCTGTCGCGCTGATGCCAACTTGATAGTGAACTCCTTTAGCTTTAAGTTCAGCTTCAGTAGCACCAACTGCTGCGACTTCAGGGCTTATGAATACGCAGCGCGGTACAGCACGGTAGTCTGCAAGGTGCTTTAGGCTTGAGAACATATTTGATGCTGCAATTCGACTTTCGTAGTTTGCGGTGTGTGTGAACATATATCCCCCGGTGACATCGCCAGCAGCATAAATATGATCAGCGCTCGTTTGCATTTCACGATTCACCTTGATGCCGCGGCGATCAAACGCTACGCCCGCGTTTTCAAGACCGAGGTCCGTATTCGGTATTTTCCCGGCCGCAACAAGGATTTCATCAACAGTTACTTTGGAGACTTTACCGTGTTTTTCAACATGAACTATTTTTTGTGTTCCTTTTTTCTCAACTTTTACTACCTTTGAGTCAGTGTGTACTGTGACGCCTTTCTGCTCAAATAGCGCCTCAACAAGTTCACCGATCTCAGGATCCTCTTTAGCAAGTAGCCGCTCAGCGAACTCTGCAATATGCACTTCAACGCCAAATGTTGAAAATATCTCAGTGAATTCACAGCCAATTGCGCCACCGCCGATAACAAATAATTTTTGCGGCGGCTTTGTGAAGTCAAGTGCTTCGCGATAACCAACAAAACCTGTCTCTTCTAGTCCAGTTATAGGAGGTATAAAATCTTTCGTTCCGGCTGCGATAAGGAACTTCTTTGCGCTGTAACGTTTGCCTCCAACATTCACTGTCCACGGGTCGATAAAGTGAGCATGTCCTTTGAGTACGGCTACGCCATCTTCTTTGTAAGATGCTTCACCAGCGTGTGTTCCTGTGTTCCATACCGCCTTATCTTTCCAGGCCTTTAGTGCAGGGTAGTCGACTTTAGGCTCACCAGATACTTTAATAGCAAAGTTTTCCGCTCGTTTCACAGTTTCAAGCGTCTCCGCAGCTTGTAGGAGAGCCTTTGTTGGTATGCAGCCATAGTTTGGGCATTCGCCGCCCATAGTCTCTTCTTCTACGACAGCCACTTTCTTGCCTTTTTTGTTCAGCATATGCGCACCAACGCCACCACCAGATCCTGTGCCAATAACAATTACATCATAGTCAGTTATCTTTGGCTGTGCATGTTTTGTCTTATACATTCTGTTCCTCTACCAAACTATTCGATGATGCAGCAACATATGTGCAGCATCTTGGTTATATGCTTTTAAGTGTTTTGCAGCTTGTCTGCGGATGTCATTAGCAGTAACTTCATGCTTTTTCTGAATCCAATGGTTCACATCTTTCATGACTTTATCTGCGACTAATTCCGCACTGCCGGCAGGTTCACGCACCGCAAGACAGGCTGCAAACACTGCTGCATAGACCTTTTTAGAGTCATATGGTTCTGTATGGCCAGCTCGTTTTACGATGTGGCTTGTATGGCTCATATGCTATCTCCTACCCGAAGTTAATTGTGCCATTAGCTATTAAAATCAGAATCCAACCGAGCGCAACGAACATGAGCCCCATTGCTAATCGCATATTACCTTTAGACTCTTCCTTCCACTTGCTGACAGTACTGATTTTTGTACCACTGGCAACCATAACAAGGATAACAATAAGCGGTAGTACAAATACGACGTTGTACAAAACCATTAGCAGGAATGCCCAAATTGTGAAATCTATTCGAAGAATTGTCAGGATAGCAAGGTAGGGCGCTCCAGTACACGGTAGCTCTACTGCTGCGACGAACGCTCCCAGAAGCATGACACTCCACACGGATTTACTACTGGTCGACCAGTCATGGATTTTATCTGCATATTTCTTTGGTATCTGCAGGCTCATACCTTTTCCGTACCAGAAGTAGTCTTTCACCTCAAGAATACCCGCGAATATGACGAGTAATCCGACGGCAATTGAGAGGTATTCAGCTAAGACAATTGGGATGTTCGAAAAGAAGTAGATGAGACCAAGGCCTGCAATGAGGTATGTGGCAAATATGGCAAAAATGTATGCACCTCCGACTTTAAGAAGTCTCGCGGGTGAGCCACCCTGACCAAGAACAACTGAAACCATGAGGATGAGTACACCAATAGCGCATGGATTAATTGAATCAATAGCGGCTGCGCCAAGAACAATGCTTAGTTGTGGGAGATCTAACATTACCGGTCTCCTCCTTCCATCTCAACCTGTTTCAAATTGCACAATTCTGGATTAAATTCACTGACGCCAAATTCTGTACAGCGGTCCTGATCACGCACTCCGTATTGTTGACAGAGTCTATCTGTAGAGTCCTTTGCAGTATCAAATTCAACAATGAGACAATCACCCGGCGGGACAATTGATTCATCACGCATGATGTATTTCTTGGGTTCGTCGAGTTTTGTTTGTGTATACGTGTTGCTGCCGTCATCGTTATAGCGCATCAAAAAGGCTTGCACTTCACCAGTACCGGCTTCACCGCAACTATCACCATTGCGTGCTTGAATGACAGGTTTGCCATCGCCATCCTGAACTACTAAGTCGCGTACTATTTGCTCATCGCCTCTTGGTACATCTCCATCGAGGTCATTTTCGAATAATTGTTCGTCTGTGGCAATAATTATCTGATCATTCGTGATGGCACCTTCAGTGACTTGCATGAATTTCTCGAGTGATGCATCAAATTCTTTTTCGAAAACAACGCCTTCTAGGTGAATACGCTTGTCATCATGTTCGTGATAGACACTCGTTCCTACTTTGTTTGACAGGAAGGCATATGGATCTCGTAGCTCAACTTCTTGGCCACACACCCAGAACTCAATGTCTGTATGCCAGTGGACAGGACCTTTTGATTCAGATTGCACGTTCACATACACTGTTGACCCAACTAATAGTAGAGAAGGCAGGATAATCGTTGACGCGATGAGGACAAATAATGGCGTCTTTAATCCGTGAAATTTCTTGTTTTTTACTGTGATTGCTGCCAGTACGAGAAGAACAATTAACACAAGTGACGCAACACCGATTACTCGGATGCTGAGTGCTTTAATGTCACCGTTAATATCTTCTCTCTCGGCTGTTTGCGCGAGTATTGATATAAATGAATGCATCTTTGTTTCTAGCCCACCAAATATTAATTTATGTTGCTTATGGTTCAAATTGACTATAACATTATGTATATCTGGGAGCAATATAATCTCCCCCTAAAAGTGGTGGTAAATAGATAGATGAATACATGGTTTCAAAAACACGCAGACGATGTTCTCCACGAGCAGAACGTCACGCTAGATAAAGGACTGAGTAGCACAGAAGTGTCTACTAGATTAAAACAGTATGGCGCTAATCAGCTCGAATCAGCCGAAAAAATAAATCCTTTCACGCTGTTTATTGGTCAGTTTAAGGACGTCTTAGTCATTATTTTGCTTGTCGCCGCTGTTGTTTCGTGGGGTGTTGGGCTGGTGGCTGAACCTGAAGCGCACCAGCTGGCATCGGCTGAGCAGCGAATGCAGTTCGAAGAAAAAGTATGCGTAGAACTACCTGGCCAAGGTATCAATGCAGACTGCGCAAAACTACAGGGAGTGTACGATGAAAACTCATACGAACTGTGGTGCAGCGATGAAAATGCGTGCGAAGTGCATGAAGCTGGCCATGCACCTGAGGGTGAATCAGGCGAAGGTGCTCAAGAGGCATTGTTGATTTTTGCTATTGTGCTCGCAATAGCGATTATCGGCTTCTTCAACGAGTATAAAGCGGAAAAGACTGTTGAGGCTTTGAAGAAGCTTGTTGGTGCTAAAGCAAGTGTGCGACGAGATGGAAAGGTTATCGAGGTTGATGCTACTGAAATAGTGCCCGGGGATATCGTTGTTCTAGAGGAGGGCCAAAAAGTTCCAGCTGACTTGCGATTAGTACAAGTACGAAACCTCCAGGTGAACGAGGCGAGCTTAACTGGAGAGAGTCTGCCTGTTAGTAAGTCGGAGCAGCTTATTAAAGACGATGCTGCACTGGGTGATCAAAAGAACATGGCTTTTGCCGGTACATTTGTTACACAAGGTACAGCTGAGGGTGTGGTGGTAGAGACTGCACAAACCACAGAGCTCGGTAAGATAGCGACGCTAGTGAATGCAGTTGATACTGAGCAAACACCAATGCAGCGCAAGCTAGACGAGCTGGGTAAAAAACTCGGTCTGCTCATTCTTATTATCTGTACAATTGTGTTTTTTGTAGTGATATTCCTCGTTGATGAAGCCCGTGATAAGGACTTCTTACAGCGAATGATTTTTGCTTTTACTGCGGCGGTAGCCTTAGCGGTCGCGGCTATACCAGAGGGTCTTGCTTTTGTTGTTCGCATTAGTCTTGCGCTTGGAGCGCGACGTATGGCGAGCAAGAATGGATTGGTGCGCAAGCTGAGTGCTGTCGAGGCACTCGGTTCAACTGACGTTATATGTTCCGATAAGACGGGTACGCTGACACGCGGTGAAATGACAGTACGAGAGATAGTTGCTGGCGGGGAATCGCTTCAGGTCACAGGCGGTGGCTATGATCTGGTGGGTGATTTTGAAAAAGATGGTAAAAAAACGAAGCCGAGTCACCCTCACGAGAGGCTGCTTATAATCGGTGCACTATGCAATAATGCTCGCTTAAAGGGAGATACTGTTCTCGGTGATCCTACGGAAGGGAGCCTGCTTGTTTCTGCAGCTAAGGATAGCTATAACTACGAACGTGTGCAGAAAAACTACCCACGAATAAATGAAGTGCCATTTACGAGTGACCGGAAGTTCATGAGTACTGTGCACACTGTCGAAGACGGGTTTCTAGTCGCAGCTAAAGGCTCAGTTGAAGCAACGCTCGCGCGATGCACGCATATGCTTAACGCGAAGGGTAAGAAGGTAAAAATGACACCGGCCGATAAGAAGGCCATTCAAGAAAGAAATAAGGCTCTGAGCTCTCAAGCATTACGCGTGCTCGCGTTTGCACAGAAAGAAGTTAAGACCGAACCGAAGACTGAAGCGCAGATAGAAAAGGATCTTGTCTTTGTTGGATTGCAAGCCATGATGGATCCACCGCGTGCAGAAGTCGTACAAGTGGTTCACCAAGTGCAGACTGAGGCTGGTATGCGAGTAGTGATGATAACCGGTGATTACATTGAGACCGCAAAGGCGGTAGCAGCCGAAATTGGTATCCAAGGCGAGGCTATCAGTGGTAACGAACTAGAGGCAATGAGCCAGCAAGAATTTGAAGAGAAGGTAGAGGATATTTCTATTTATGCACGGGTGAATCCTGAGCATAAAATTCGTATTGTCAAAGCTCTGAAGAAGCACGGGCATCAAGTAGCCATGACAGGTGATGGCGTAAACGACGCGCCAGCGATTAAGGCTGCCGATATTGGTATTGCTATGGGTATTACAGGTACAGACGCAGCCAAAGAAGCAGCCGATCTCATTCTACTTGATGATAAGTTTGTCACCATCATCAACGCCATTGAGGAGGGGCGGGGAATTTTCGATAACGTCCGTAAGTTCGTCAATTTCCTCATCAGCTGTAACATCGCTGAAGTTCTTGTGATTCTATTTGGTATTTTATTCTTTAATAACTTATTGCTCACCGCTGCTCAGCTGCTTTTTATTAATATTGTCACCGATGGGCTGCCAGCCATTGCTCTAGGTTCAGACCCAGCCAGGAGCGATGTATTGAAGGCGAAGCCGCATCGATTCCAGGAGGCTATCCTGACAAAGCGCGTGTGGACTGAGATTTTTGTTTTTGGATCTCTCATGACTGTCGCCATGTTGATTCAATATTGGTACAACACAACACACGAAAGTATGTTGGCGGCTGTATCGGCTGCGTTTACTGCGATGGTTGTCTACGAACTGGTACGACTAGTTGATATACGAACTGATTACAAGATTAAATGGCTCTCTAACCCTATGTTGACCGTTGCCATGGCTATATCGTTAGTGCTACAGCTTGCCGTATTGTACGTTCCATCGATTGCTGAGTATTTTGGAGTTGGCCCGTTGTCGGCACACGATTGGGTCTTCATGGCCATAGGTTCAGTGCTTTTGTTTGTCGCTATGAAAGCAGCTAACCCCATACTCGACTCCCTGGTAGGCGGCGAGCACCATAGGCGCGCATAAAATACTATTGACAAAAAGAAAAGCATAAGCTATAATAGCTAGCGTTGAATCAAAACAAAAAAACGAATCAACAAAACAAAAAATAAGTACGAAAGGATCAATTCAAATGGTATTTGGTCTCGGTTCTAAAAAAACAGTAAAAGAAGATACATCATCTAAGAAAGCAAAAAAAGCTTCCGGATCTTCACAAGCTGATGAAGCCGCTGAACTTCTCAAAAAAATGGAAGAGAAGAAACAGGGCGATGAATGTGCATTTTGTTAACCACTGCGTTACTTGAGAGGGAATGATTTTCCCTCTCAACGCGCAGGGCAACTACAAAAGCAGATTGCTCTGGCTGCTCTCCCTTCGGAAAATGCACAAGTATTCGTGAAGTGAATTCACAAAAACTTGCTTACTCATGAACTGGAGCAGGCGAGCGAAGCGGTTTGATGAGGACGAGCGATTTTTTCCCACACTTTTCATCAACAAAAAAGTGCGAATTTTAAAAAATTGCTCGCAACTCACCAAATCTTCTACCTCAAAAGTAGAAGTAAAACTTCGAAATCTACAATTTATGTGGATAAGAAAAACAAAACCGGTTTGTTTTTCACGAAGAGTGTATGACATACTAGTCAAGTTCATACAAAAATAAAAAATATAAAACTAACAAAAAAGGGCTATCTTTTCGATGAGCTACGAACGATCAGTTTCTAAGAGTTTTCTCGTAAAACTTTACGACAAAATCTTTGAAGCTTAGAATGATTAAATCATTCTGAACAACAAAACTTCTTTGGGTTTGCAGGGTCAGTCCTCACCCAAAGAAGTTTTTTAATCTAGCAAAGAAGTTTTATATCTGTTAAAATCATCAAACAATCATATTTGTAATATGGCAGGGTAGCTCAGTTGGTTAGAGCGCAGGACTCATAAGCCTGAGGTCACGAGTTCAAATCTCGTCCCTGCTACCAAACACCCACCATCAAGTGGGTATTTTTATGTCGCTTTGCCTTCGTTGAATAGTGCATTATCATTCTGAATTTCTGCACGAAACACTTGCCATATCTTTGCTATTTCTGGTGAAGGTTCGGTTTTTTCGTCTTTTAGTTCAACAACTGTTTTTCTGTCGATGTCATATTTCTTCCAGGTTTTTCCGTCGGACATGATGTTATGCATCATTGGCAAGATTTTATCGAGGGCTTTAACGAAAACAGCTTCTTTATCCGTTTGCGCTTCATACTGTCGAATTGTGTCAGTCATATCAGGGAAGTCCTGCCAGTCCGATTCCAATCTCTTTAGAGCTTCGGCTTCTTTTTGATCTTTTATCTTGTCTTGTTCTTTTGTGCGACCAACTGCCATGACATCACCAGCATGAATCTCGACGAGATCATGAGTAAGCGCATAGCGTATTACCTTGTCTTTGTTGAGCTCGGGAAATGAGTCGCATAAGTACCACGCCATCATTGCCAGGTGATAACTATGTTCAGTATCAGTTTCTCGTCGGTCTTTGCGTTTCCCATCTGGTAGGAAAATCATTCGCTCTATATCTAAGAATTGATTAAGTAGACGCTGCAAGTCCATCATACGTTGTGCTATTTTCTCGTTATCTACTCCGCTCATGAGCTGTATTATATATGCAATGGAAAATCAGACATACATACTGGCCGTATCTGGTGGGGTGGATTCAGTTGCCATGACACACATGTTGGCCGAGAAACGTACCCCTAATATCACGTATGTTATCGCTCACTTTGATCATGGAATCCGGCCAGAATCGTACAAAGATGCAGAATTAACAGCTGAAATTGCAAAAAACTTGCAATTTCAATTTGAAATTGAACATGGGAATCTTGGGCCTAAAGCAAGCGAAGCACTCGCGCGTGAAAGGCGATATGAATTTCTTCGAGAAGTTGCTGCAAAATACAATGCAGATAAAATTGTTACGGCTCATCATGAAGATGACATACTTGAGACAATCGTTATTAATCTACTGCGTGGGACTGGCCCTCGCGGGTTAATGCCGATGTCTGCGCCGAGTGACATTATTCGGCCACTGTTAAACAAGCGCAAAACAGAGCTGTATGCATATGTGAAAAAACATAGTTTACAGTGGCGCGAAGACGAAACGAATGAAGACGAAGATTATCTGCGAAACTATGTGCGAAAAAATATCTTGCCGAAACTTGAAAGCCATAGAGAAGATTTCTTGAACATCAGAAAGCGTCTAAGTGATATTTATGTCGAAGTAGATCAGCTTATCAAGCTGGCAACACCTCGAATGAACCTGCTGCACCGTACTAGCTTCGTGCATCATTCCTTTGCGGTTCAGAGAGAAATCATTCGAGCTTGGATGATTCGAATGGGCGTAACTGATTTAGATCGAGCGACCATTGAACGGTTTGTTATGGCGTGCAAAACACTGCCACTTGGCAAAAAAATTGATGTCGATAATGCGCTCTGGCTAGTTTCAGAGCGTGAAAACGTACGGATTATGAAGAAGTAACGCACCAAGGGATGTATAATCGATTTATATGGATAAAAAAATGAAGAAGCCGCCGAAGAAGAATGGTGGCAACGCTAAGAATATTAGAACAGCAATTTTCATCGCACTTATCGGAATATTCCTTGTTATCGGTTTTGCGAGCTATACACCAGATCCTGAGCTTGAAGAAATAGCATTTTCGCAGGTTATAGAAGACGCAAATAATGGCAATATTTCGGCTATTGATGTGCAAGGCGACGAATTGACCATTACGAAAGATGGCGAAGAAGAGCCGTCTCAAACATCGCGGAAGGAACCTGGCTCATCAATCTATGAACAGGGTCTTGAGAACAGGGAAGTCGCCGTCACCGTAAAGCCGCAGGACAATTCAGGTGATACGTGGCGAACGATTTTATTTGCATTTGGACCAGTACTTCTTATTGGGTTACTGCTATTTTGGATGATGCGCAGTGCGCAAGGGCAAGGAAACCAGGCTATGAGCTTTGGTCGTTCAAAAGCACGCCTGTATGGCAATGAAAAAGATAAAATTACGTTCAAAGATATCGCAGGCTCCAACGAGGCTAAAGAAGACTTAGAAGAGATAGTGGATTTCTTAAAGAGCCCAAAGAAATATGAAGGCGTCGGCGCTCGTATTCCGCAAGGCATGTTATTAGTTGGTCCTCCAGGAACCGGTAAGACTATGTTGGCGCGTGCTGTCGCGGGTGAAGCCGGCGTGCCGTATTTCAGCCTATCTGGTTCTGAGTTTGTTGAAATGTTTGTGGGTGTTGGCGCATCACGTGTACGAGATTTGTTTGCTAAGGCAAAAAAGAACTCACCAGCAATAATTTTTATTGATGAAATCGATGCAGTTGGACGGCGTCGTGGGTCTGGCATGGGTGGTGGTCATGATGAGCGTGAGCAGACACTGAACCAAATTCTTGTTGAGATGGATGGGTTCGAGCAGGGTCAGAATGTGATTGTCCTTGCAGCAACAAACCGCGCAGATGTACTTGATCCTGCACTACTTCGACCAGGAAGATTCGACCGTCGGGTAAACATAAGTCTTCCAGACCGTAAGGATCGAGAATCAATTTTGAAAGTACACGCGAAGAAAAAACCACTTGAAAAAAGCGTCAATCTTGATGCACTCGCGGCAAAAACAGCAGGAACAAGTGGTGCAGACCTCGCGAACATAATGAATGAAGCGGCAATCGTCGCAGCAAAGCATAATCGTAAAACCATCACCAATGATGACGTCACTGCTGCATTTGAGAAGGTAGCTATTGGGCCAGAACGTAAGAGTAAGGTTATGAACGAGCACGATAAAGAGCTCACCGCATACCATGAAGCGGGCCACGCCATTGTTGGGCATGTTCTGCCAGACAGTGACGATGTACATAAAGTGACAATTATTCCGCGTGGTGGAACCGGCGGCGTCACGTGGTTTATACCACCAGAGGATAAGAGCTATCACAGTATTGTTGAGTACAAAGACATTCTTGCGCGTATGCTGGGTGGTCGTATCGCTGAAGAGATTATTTATGGGACTGATCGAGTAACGACTGGTGCTGGAAATGATCTACAAAAGGCAGCTGAACTCGCCCGAGAAATGGTCACTAATCAAGGTATGGGTAGCGGTAAACTTCGAAACCAAGTCTTTCACAGCGACGAAGGCATGATGATGGAGCGAATGATGCACGAAAAGACGTATTCAGACGAAACAGCGAAAGTGATTGATGACGAAGTTGAGTCGTTAATTTCCGAAGCAGCACGACGAGCAACTGATGTGATAAAGGCGAACAAAAAGAAGCTCGATGAGCTTAAAGATGCATTGCTTGAAAAAGAAACTATCGAAGATGAAGAAGTAAAGAAAATCTTCGAAGGCACTAAAATGCCGAAATCTGCGGCTTTGTACTAGATTACGGTTCTATTAATCGTCTCAACAGAATATACTTGTAGCTAATGGCTAGAATTCTTGGTCGTAAAAATTCCCGTATTTCACTACCAGGCGCCGCATCACTACTCGTCATTACGATGTTGTTTGCACAGGTGCTTGGTTTTTTGCGTACTATGTTCGTGAATGGTGTATTTGCGAAGGATGGCTTAGGGGATACTGATGCCTATTTTGCAGCTTTTAAAGTCCCAGATTTTTTCTTCTACATATTAGCCGCAGGTGTGTTAAGTGTCGTCCTCATTCCGGTGTTGAGTGATCACATGAGCAAGGGCGATAGACGAGGTGTTTGGAAACTCTCGAGTAGCCTCATGAATCTCTTGGGGCTCATAACATTTGTACTTGGTATCTTTATTCTCATCTTTGCAGACCCATTAATGGGGATAGTCGCAGATTTACACCCAGAACAACACAGAGATGCCGTCGCGATAATGCGGCTTATTGCATTTAATCCATTCTTTTTCACGTTGTCGGGAATTTTAACGAGTGCGCAACAGGTATTTGGAAGATTCTTTGTTTTTGCGATTACGCCCGTCGTGTATAACGCTGTCATTATTGCGAGTATTTTTATATTTGGGGATTGGCTAGGACTTGTAGGTGTTGGATTGGGTGCTGGTATAGCAGGACTTGTTCAATTCCTCATAGCACTTGCCGGGGTGAAAGGCCTTGGGTTTTATTATCGTCCTAAAATACACTTTAAGTCGCCAGAATTTCGTGGCATTTTGAAGCAGCTGCCAGCGAGATCTTTGGACCAAGGTATTGATTCTGTTAACTCAATTGTCGAAACGAATCGAGCCTCTGCAATAGGTCCTGGTGTTGTCAGCGCCTATGAAAATGCATTCATTCTTCATACTGCACCAATTTTGCTCGTTGGTTCGTCTATATCAACAGCAGCTTTCCCGCGATTGACAGAGCGACTATCACAGGGCAGGCCAGATCTTTTCCGCAAAGAGTTTATTGGTGTATTGAAATTTTTAATGTGGATTGCAATACCGGTCATGGTCGTCGCATTTTTTAGTAGAGGGTATCTTGCTCGTTTAATTTTCAAGCGAGGTAGTCCTGAAATTGCATTAATTCTCGGGTTTTTAGCAGTCGCAATCTTCTTCAGAATCATATTTACGCTCCTAACAAGGTACTTCTACGCGTACAAAGACAGCACGACGCCTCTTATAATTTCTGTATTTGCAATCGCTTTAAACATCATACTTGTGTTTACGCTCGCACGACCAGAAGCGTATGGAGCCGCTGGGCTCGCAATAGCACAATCAGTCGTTGCTGGTGTTGAGGTGCTCATATTAAGTATTGTGATATTTCAGCGCGATCCGAAGATATTTACAAAAGATCTCGCCCAATACTCTTTGAGACTTGTGTCCGTTACAGGCTTTACGATGGTGACTGCATTCATTATGCTTCAGCTGTTGCCGTTGCAGCTAAGTGATGTAGGTTTCTTCGCTCTCGGAACAAAACTGGGTGCGATTGTGCTCGTTGTATTTACAGTGCACTTATTCGTTTCGGCGTTCTTTGGTTTTAAAGAGGCTACGGATTTTATTGAGAAAATTAAGAAGCTAATTATAAGTCCGATTAAAATCCAATAGTCACCTCTGTTATAATAGGTGGAATGTCTCAAGAAAATATTAGAAATTTTTGTATCATTGCTCACATTGACCATGGGAAGAGTACACTCGCTGATCGATTGCTCGAATTGACTGGAACTGTTGAGAAGCGCGAAATGAAGGCGCAGCTACTGGATAAAATGGACTTGGAGCGCGAGCGAGGGATCACTATCAAACTTGCTCCAGTGCGTATGCAATACAAAGGTATTCAGTTGAATTTGATTGATACACCGGGCCATGTTGATTTTAGTTATGAAGTCTCGCGAAGTCTGCAGGCATGCGAAGGGGCTATTCTGGTTGTCGATGCATCGCAGGGTATTCAAGCGCAAACTATAGCGAATGTATATTTGGCAATGGAAGCTGACTTAAAGATCATACCAGTGCTCAATAAGATTGATTTGCCAGCGGCTGATGTGCCGAAGGTTACGAAAGAAATTATTTCGCTGCTCGGCTGCGATGAATCGGAGATTTTATCGATAAGCGCAAAGACTGGAGAGGGAGTTGAGGCTGTTCTCGATAGGCTCGTTGAGACTGTTGACCCACCGAGTGGCAATGAAGACGCTGAATCAAGAGCGCTGATTTTTGATAGTTTCTATGACGAGTACCGCGGTGTAGTCCTGTATGTGCGTGTGTTTGACGGTGAGTTGCCAAAGCGTGCCGACATAACCATGGCAGCAACACAGGCCAGCGGTGAGGCGCTTGAAGTTGGTTCATTATCTCCAGTCATGAAGCCATCACCAACACTTAAGACGGGTGAGATTGGCTATATTGTGACGAACTTTCATGACACAAGCGAGGCACGTGTCGGTGATACGGTGACACTATCAAGGCAGTCACCTGAGTCTTTGGCGGGATACAAAGAAGTAAAGCCTTTTGTCTATGCAGGTTTTTTCCCAAGCTCTAATGAGTTCTATCCACAACTAAAGGATGCGATGGACAAGTTAAAATTAAGTGATAGTGCCCTAGAGTATGTGCCTGAAAACTCTCCAGTGCTTGGTCATGGATTTCGTGTTGGCTTCCTCGGTTTGCTACATCTCGATATTATTCGTGAGCGCATAGAACGTGAATTTGATATTGATTTAATTGTGACAAACCCATCGACTGACTATAAGCTTCGGTTGACGAATGGTGATGAGCTTGATGTGACGGCAGCGAGTAATGTGCCGCTCGCGAATGAAATTGAAGAAATTCGTGAACCGTGGATTAATGGTGAAATTGTTGTCCCAAAAGAATATGTCGGTGCCGTTATTCAGCTTATTACTGGTGCGCGTGGTGTGCAGAACAATGTGAGTTATGTTGATGACCATTTGGCGCAAGTAGCATTTGAGGCACCACTGGCAAATCTTCTGACGGATTTTTATGACAAGCTTAAAAGCCATACTTCAGGGTATGGCTCGTTTAATTATGAGCTTGCGGATTATCGGGCCGAAGATCTTGTGCGTGTAGATTTTTATGTAGCTGGCGATATGGTGGAAGCACTGAGTGTCATGTGTCACCGATCTGAATCACAGGTACTCGGTCGCGAGACAGTTGCAAAGCTAAAAGATATCATTCCGCGACAGAACTTTAAGGTAGCCTTGCAGGCGGCGATTGGTGGGCGGTTTATCGCACGCGAAGATTTAAGTGCGTATCGAAAAGATGTGACAAGTGGACTGTACGGTGGTGATGTATCGAGAAAAAAGAAAGTTCTTGCAAAACAAAAACGCGGCAAGGAACGTTTAAAGAGATTTGGGAAAGTTGATATACCTGCTGAAGCATTTACCGTGCTTCTAAAGAGGGACTGATACGATACAATAGCTGCAGATGGATAAGTCAGACTTTATCAAGTGGGCAGGAAAGCTGTACGAAACGTATAGTCCGAATGAACGTGTTCGGGAAGAATTGTCTCATGTCGATTTGGTAGCGATTGTTGGTCCGACGGGCGTCGGTAAGACAAGTATCATCAAGAAATTAGGACTTCCTGAAGTGTTGAGTGATGTGACACGCGATCCGCGACCAGGTGAAAAAAATAATCACGATTATTATTTTCGAAATGACTACTTACAGATGCTTCAAGAAATTAAAACCGGTGAATATGTACAGTTTCTGATTAATCGTACAGACGAGTTTTATGGCACGCAACGTCGAGCGTACCCAGACCAGGGTCCATGTACGATGGCGGTGCTTGCTGATCAGATTGAACATTTCAAAACGTTAGGTTTTCACGATGTGAAGGTGTTTTACATTATGCCGCCGGGATATGTCGAGTGGATGAGGCGCGTCGGGACGCATCAGTCACAAAATTTACATCGTCGTTTAGAAGAAGCCAAAGAGTCGATGCAGATTGCCGCGGAAAATGATGAGTATACGTTCATACTCAATGACAACCTAGATACTGCTGTAGAAGAGATAAAGCAAGTGCTCCAAGGAAACAAGCCTGATCAGCATCGTGAAGAGCTTGCGCGTGCCACCGTTGGCTCTCTTCTTGAACGACTCGGGGTTGATGACGACGATTATTTTAGTTAAATCGCATTTTGATTATCTGGGGTGATTCTCTATACTGCATCTATGGAAGAGGTCTCCCTTAAACAAAAACAGGCTTTTAAAGAGATTTTGAGTAATTATCGTGTGTCTCAGCACGCGATGAAAGTGTTACATGATGTTGAATATGTCGTACTCATCGGTCCGGCTGCAGGCGGGCGAAATACAATTATTAATGAACTTGTTGCACAGCATGATTTTCAGCAGATAGTATCTGATACAACACGACCACCAAAATTTAGAGACGGTAAAATGGAAGAAGATGGTGTGAATTACTTCTTCCGTACAGAAGAAGGAATGCTAGAAGACTTACAAGCTGGTGAGTTTTTAGAGGCTGAATTAATTCATAACCAACAAGTAAGTGGAACCAGTATTCGAGAGTTGGAGAAAGCTGCAGCGGCAGGCAAGCCGGCGATAAATGAGATTGAATTTGGGGGAGCGCAGAATGTGCTTGCCGCAAAGCCTGATACAAAGGTAATTGCAATTCTACCGCCATCATTTGATGTATGGCATGATCGCTTTACAGGCAGAGAACGTATAACAGAAGAAGAGTTTCTTAATCGTGTGCGTACAGCACAAGAGGTAATAAAGCTCATACGAAATGAGTCGCGAATTAGGGTGGTTATCAATAGTGATTTTCGTGTCGCGGCACAAGAAATAGCTGATTATGTAGGCGGCAAGGAGCAGTCCAAAGAAGATCGGCAAGCGGTCGGTGCGGTATTAGACGATTTTGAGACAAATTTTGAAAAGCTTATGAGCAAAGCGTAATTGGCACTCGGCAAGCGCAAGTGCTATAATTGACGTATTATGTCTAATATGTCACAGAGACAAGAAAAAATTCTTCGAGCTGTTGTCGAAGAGTATGCTGAGGTTGCAAGCCCTGTTGGATCACAGCTTCTTGCAAAAATTTTTGATGTTTCGAGTGCGACTATTCGATCTGAAATGGCGGAGTTAGAAAAACTAGGGTATATAAAACAGCCACATACAAGCGCAGGTCGTATCCCGACTGACAAAGGATATCGTTATTATGTGAATCAAACCGCAGAAGCGGATGAGAAGCCGAGAGCTACTGGAGGCACACGCGCATTAACAGCTCGTATTGGGCAGGGTTCTGTGCCTGAGCAGACTATTAAGAATACAGTGGACACACTCGTTGAGTTGACGCAGAATCTCGGCGTCGCGACTATCGGTAATCAAGTATATATGAGTGGTCTCTCTAATCTGTTTGGTCAACCTGAGTTCATCAACTCTCAGCAGGTAAAAGAAGTTGCAAAGCTACTAGACAATCTCGAGCCGTGGCTTCGTGAAGCTGCCCCAAACAAACCGCTCAGTGTGTACATCGGTAAGGAAAATCCAATCGGTCGAACTGCAGGCTGCTCGCTAATCATAAGCAAATTTCGGAGCCCGTACTCTGACAAGAGCTTTATCGGTGTGCTTGGCCCGACGCGACAAAGCTACAAAGAAGTGATGAATCTCGTTGAAAACGCAGGGCAGATGCTAGAGGATGCTCTTTATGCTTAGCGCCGAAGACGCGACAAAGAATTATTTTGGTCCTAACTTTGATTGTCTACGGTCAGAAATTGAGTCAAGGATAATTCAATCTGGTGGCCTCATAACTAATCCATGGGATTCATCCTTGCAGCTAGTTAATGTTGAAGATGTAATCGTGAATGAAAATCCTGAGATAACAACAATGTTTTATCCAGATGATTGGGATTCTATCTATGCGTGCGCTGAAGAAGTAGCTATTCAAGGTTTAATTTTAGAACAGAGGAAATAAAATGACGAAGAAAAAAGAACAACCAAAGAAAGATATTGATTACAAAAAGGAGGCTGAAGAGCTTGCAGCGGAGAATGCGCAGCTTAATGAATCGTTATTGCGAGAACGTGCAGACGCCGAAAATGTACGGAAGCGTGCCGAGCAGCAAAAAGCTCAACTCGCAAACTACTTTAAAGGGTCCGCTGTCAAAGAGCTGCTACCGATTATTGACAACTTCGAGCGAGCCATGCAGCAAGCTGATACCAGTGAATTCGCAAAGGGTGTTTCGGGTATTCACAAACAATTCCTGCAGGCACTAGAGAAGATTGGTGTTAGCCGAATAAAAACTGTCGGCGAACACTTTGACCCGAACACAATGGAAGCCGTCACCATGGAAGAAGGCGACGGCAAAGAAGAAATTGTCTCGGAAGAGCTCCAGTCAGGTTATATGTTGGGGGACGAATTGCTCCGCCCAGCAATGGTTCGTGTAAAAAGCCAGTAGCAAGATTTTTCAATTTGTTAAAAATGGTTTATCTTTTAATCATGATTATTCGTGATTCATCAGATTTTGACTTATCAGGCATCGAAGAGTACAAAGAAATGCTCGAAGGGCTCCCAGAGTTAATCGAGAGAACTCGAAATGTTGTAAATGATCCAAATAAATGGGTAGAGCGAGTGACCGTTCCGATTGAAGGGTCATTGACAGGCACTATTTCTAAGCCTGTATTCGTGAGCTACTGAATTAGCACTCAAAGTACTTGACTGCTAAAAATCGGTTTGCTACTATTATTGGCAGAAGCATTCATAGAGTGCTAATTAACAGAAGCTAACAAAGGGGAAGTAAAAAATGTCCAAGATTATTGGAATCGATTTAGGTACGACGAATTCAGCTATGGCAGTGATGCAGTCAGGTAAGCCAGAAATTATTGCTAACAGCGAAGGTAACCGCACAACACCATCAGTGATTGCGGTTAACAAGAAAGATGAGAGACTTGTGGGTCAGGTGGCGCGTCGTCAACAGGTGACGAACCCGAAGAACACCATTTATGAAATGAAGCGCCTCATTGGTCGAAAGTGGAGCGACAAAGAGGTACAAAAAGACATCAAGCTCATGGGCTACGAAATGGTTAAGAGCGGCAGTGGTGTCAAGGTAAAGATGGGTGACAAGGAGTACACACCTGAAGAATTGTCAGCAATGGTATTGTCAAAGCTTAAGGCCGATGCTGAGAGTTTTCTCGGTGAGTCTGTAAGTGAGGCAGTCATAACTGTTCCTGCGTATTTTGATGACTCGCAGCGACAGGCGACTAAGGATGCAGGTAAGATTGCTGGTCTTGAAGTTAAGCGAATTATTAATGAGCCAACAGCTGCTGCGTTAGCATATGGTCTTGATAAAGAAGGCAAGAAGGACGAGAAAATCGCTGTGTATGATCTTGGTGGTGGTACATTTGACGTCTCAATTCTCGAGCTGGGTGATGGTGTCTTCGAAGTTAAATCAACGAACGGCGATACGCACCTTGGTGGTGCAGACTTTGATCGAGTGATTATCAATCATCTCGCAGAAGAGTTCAAAAAAGAACACGGTATGGACATTACCGATGACAATGCAGCCATGCAACGTTTGCGCGATGAGGCCGAGAAGTCAAAGATTGAGCTATCGACCGCACAATCAGTAGATATTAATCTACCGTTCTTAACTGCTGATGCTGATGGTCCAAAGCACTTTGAATACAAAATGACGCGAAGTAAGCTAGAAAGCCTTGTAGCTGATCTTATTGATAAGACCGCTAAACCTTGTGAAAAAGCAATGAAAGACGCTGGTGTGACTGCAAAAGATATTGATGCAGTTGTTCTTGTCGGTGGTATGACACGGATGCCAGCGGTACAGGCTAAGGTAAAAGATATCTTTGGTAAAGAGCCTATGAAGGGTGTGAACCCTGATGAAGTTGTTGCTGTGGGCGCCGCTATTCAGGGTGGAGTACTCGCGGGCGACGTGAAGGACGTACTGCTTCTAGACGTAACGCCGCTTTCAGTCGGTATTGAAACGATGGGTGGCATTGCAACGAAGCTGATTGAACGCAACGCAACCATCCCGACGTCTAAGAGTGAAGTATTCTCAACGGCTGCAGACAATCAGCCGCAAGTTGAAATTCACGTTGTACAGGGTGAGCGTGAAATGGTTGCTGACAACAAGTCACTAGGACGTTTTATATTAGACGGAATCGCGCCGGCGCCACGTGGTATGCCACAAATCGAAGTGACATTTAACATCGATGCTAACGGTATCTTGAACGTCACCGCAAAGGACAAAGGAACCGGAAAAGAACAGTCAATCACAATCCAAAACAGCGGTAACCTCGACAAAGACGAGGTCGAGAAGATGGCAAAAGAAGCTGAAGCTCACGCAGAAGAAGATAAGAAGAAGCGTGAAGCTATTGAGGCACGAAACGCTCTCGAAAACGGTATCTACCAAACCGAAAAATTCGTCTCAGACAACAAGGATAAAGTTTCTGACGAAGATAAGAAGACACTTGAAGACGCCGTCAAGGACGCAAAGAAAGTTCTAGAAGACGAAAAGGCTGACAAAGAAGCACTTGAAGCAGCCGCCAAAGAGCTGACTGATAAAATGATGCCGATTGGTGCAAAGATCTATGAAGAAGCAGCCAAAGAAGAGCAGGCAAAAGCTGAAAAAGAGGATAAAGGCGATAAAAAATCGAAGAAAAAAGACGACAAAGATGAGCCAGTCGAGGGCGAAATCGTCGACGAAGAAAAGTAAACCCATCTTCGAACATACTAAAGAGGCTACTATGTGGCCTCTTTTTATGTATATCGACGTTAGTGCTTAGATTGCTGTAGACTTATAGGGTGAATCGAGCACGTTCAATGTGGGAAAGTATACGTAGTTTTTTAAAACGAGATCCTATTGTAATTTCAGTTCTCTTTGCGCTCCTTTTATTTGGCGTGTATTGTGCAGTGGAGGTAGCTCGCGTAAATAGTTACCAAAGAAGTATCGACAACTATCAAACAAGCCCACGTGTTCAGAACCTACTATCTTCAATAGATAGGCTCGCCGTTGTTGCAGGGCGCGGAGACACAAGCTCACTTTGTCTATTGGACACAAAGAGCCTCTTTAACTTATCAGAAATAGTCAGTGAAGATGTTCTGGCTGATATCTCCTCTCATGCCAACAGCTTACGAGGTGAGAATCCTCGATTTGCTTCTGCTGCTGTGTTTCTAGAGAGTGTACGAGATGCACGTACGGCAAGCTTTGAGCTACAGAAATCGATGCATAATATCGATAGTACCGCCTCCGTTGGTGCGAGAAGTGCGTACTGTAGTGAGTTGGCAGAAGTATTGAGCCAAATCTCTTTTATGAAGGAGCTATCGACTACTTCAGGGGTTGCTGCACTGTACGTTGGTCAGATTGAAAATCTACAAGTGAATTTGAAGCAGGCTCAAAAAAGGTTTAACGAAATACGTCGAATTCCGACACAGTTTGCCGACCAACATCAGGCGATTAGTAACTCACTACAGTCGCTTGCAATATTATTGCAAGCGGAACCGACAGACGAAGCTGCTTATAGTCGTTCTGTTGCTGAGGAAGTGGCAAGCATTGACGCCGAGCTCATGGCAATAAGAACAAGCACCTCAGACATGCACTCAATCCCAGAACAGTTGCTGCTATATTCGGCTGCACTACGTACGGAGTAACTACACTTGCAGTAGGGCGTATACTAGATATGTAAGGGGAATATTATGAAAAAAATAGAAATAACATATCCAAAAATTTTAGCGCTTGCATCTGCGGTCGGTCTGACATCATCGTTTCTGGCGGCGTATGAACGTGTAGAAATGCTGAAGAACCCAGGTGAACCATTGTCATGTTCATTAAATCCGGTTATTGACTGCGGTGGTGTGTTGGGTGCTTCTCAATCGGCAATATTTGGCCCGCCGAATACTTTTATTGGTATGGTTGTATTTGCTTTATTACTTGGGTTGAGCCTGCAGCTCTTGAGCGGTGGTACGTGGACAAGGTTTGTTCAGAAAACAGTGCTCGCGTTTAGTGCCATTATGTTTGTTTTCGGTGGCTGGTTTTTCGCAGTCAGCTTGTACGAGTTAAATAAAATTTGTTTATTCTGCCTATGGATATGGCCTGCAAGCGTGTTCATCTTTGTTTACACGCTCAAGTATTACCTTGAGCAACAGAAAAAGCTCTCAGGCGGATGGAAAAAGCTTAGTGACTACCTCAAGAAAAATCACTACGTTGTGGTATTCGGTATTTTTGCATTAATGCTAACAATGTTCTTTATCCAATTTAGCGACTATTATTTTGGATAGAAACAATTGGCACTCGTTACATCAAAGTGCTAAAATATATGAATGAGCTTTCTTATAGAACTGGTAGTTGATATTGCATTAGAGCTTGTGGCACGTGCTGCTGCATTGTTGTTCGGTGAGAGGAAGAAGGCATGAGTAAGCGTGATTATTACGAAGTATTAGGTGTCAGTAAAAGCGCTTCTGATGATGAAATAAAAAAAGCTTTTCGTCGAAAAGCAGTTGAGCTGCACCCTGATAAAGAAGGTGGCGATGAACAGAAGTTCAAAGAGGTAAATGAAGCCTATGAAGTCTTAAAAGATCAGCAAAAACGTCAGCGTTACGATCAATTTGGCCACGCTGGTGTTGGTGGTAGTCCTGGTGGTGGCGGTGGAAATCCGTTTGGTGGTTTCGGCGGGCAGCAAGGTGCTAACATAAATTTTGATTTTGATGACCTTGGTGGCTTTGGAGATTTGTTTGGTAGTTTCTTCGGGGGCGGTGGGCAACGAAGCCGTAAGCCAAAACGTGGTCGCGATGTAGAAATGATGCTCGAGTTGGACTTTGAAGAAGCTGTGTTTGGTGTCGAAACAGAGGTGAAGCTTGACCTCAATGATACGTGTGAACATTGTGACGGGAAGACAGTCGAACCGGGCTATGAACTCGAAACGTGTCCGACGTGTAAAGGCTCGGGTCAAGAAGTACGTGTCGCAAAGACAGTACTTGGAAATATTCAACAGGCAGTGACATGTTCTCAGTGTAAGGGTCGCGGCAAGATTCCTGAGAAAGATTGCACTGTATGTCTCGGAAAAGGTGTCGAACGCAAAGAAAAGAATGTCAAGATTAAAGTTCCAGCTGGTATTGATGATGGTGCGACAATTCGACTGAGTAGCTATGGCGAAGCCACTGTAGATGGACCAAAGGGTGATTTATATGTTCACGTCCGTGTAAAACCACATAAAGAGTTCACGCGTGAAGGTGACCTTATTCTTAGCAAGGTGCACATTGATATGATTGATGCTGCTCTTGGCACGGAAATACTGGTAGATACTGTGGATGGTGAAGTGAAGATGAAAGTACCTGCTGGTACACAGAGTGGTACTGATTTTAAGCTTTCTGGGCACGGTGTGCCACATATTCGTAGCGACAAACGTGGCGCCCACATCGTGACGGTTAACGTTGATACACCGACGAAACTTTCTAAGAAGCAAAAAGAAATTCTCGAGTCTTTTAAAGAGAATAAGAAGCGCGGTTTGTTCAGTTAGCGATTCCAAGTTGTTTCTATAGAGTGAAACAGCTATCATGATGCTTATGGCTGCAAAAACACCGAAAAATCAGGATGGTTTTATAACTATGATTGTCATGATGTTGCTTATTTTGGGTGCAGTAGTTTATTTCGCGTATAGAAATGTAACAGGGTGACCTAGAGGTACGGTTGTTCTTTACCGGTTGCTTTTTACTATCAAAAAGAGTATAGTTACCTATTAGTTAAGAATCGGGCGCTTCAAGGAGTAAAATCAGTATATGTCGTTATTTCGGGAAGCAGAGCATCGAGATATTATTCTCTTCGTAAATGGTGTGAGGCCTTCAACTGTCGAGGCTATTGAAACGTATGGCAAACGATACGATAAAAAGATAAAAATTCTAATAATCGTTGATCAGCTCAAGAAGAAGACCGTTGCGTCACTTAATGATGTTAGTGGGCGAGAATCACGCATCGAGGTTATTTCATGTAACTTAGACTCTCCAGTCGAGATAAAAAAGACGCTCAAACCATACATAAATAGATTGCTGGCAGTTTCGAGTCAGTTTGAAAATTCTGTACCTGCCTTGCAGAAGATATTGCCGCACGTACCGTACCTTAACGGTCCGACTGAAGAATCACTTGATTGGTCTACTGATAAAATTCAGATGCGGCAGCTATTACGTGCACACAATCGAGAGATTTCACCGAAGTTTACTGTGATAGATGAGTACAAAGAATCGACTATCGCACAAATAGAAAAGTCTGTAGGTTATCCGTGTGTTGTGAAGCCGGCAGGGTTAGCAGCAAGTATGCTCGTAACACTTGTTTATTATCGAGAGGAGCTTGAGGAAGCCCTCGACATGACATTCAAGAAAATTGAAGAAGTATATAAAAAGAAAATGGGTCGCGGTCGGCCAAAAATTCTTGTTGAAGAAATGATGGAAGGTGTCATGTACTCAATTGACGGCTATGTGAATGACCGCGGGAATATCTATTTATGTCCTCCAGTACACATTAAACTTGGAAAAGACATTGGCTTCGATGACTTTTTCGGCTATATGCAGTCTACCCCAACAAAATTGCGAAAACATCAGATTGAAGCTGCGAATCATGTTGCCCAAGAAGCAATAAAAGCACTTGGATTGCGAAGTACAACCGCCCATGTTGAGCTTATGAAAACTGCTGAGGGCTGGAAGATAATCGAATTAGCGCCACGTATGGGTGGCTACAGACACACGCTATATCATTGGTCTTTCGGCATTAATCACATTTTAAATGATATTCTTACGCGGATACCTCAAAAACCTGTCATACCGAAAAAAGTCCAGGGCTACACCGCAGCATTTAAATTATTTGCGAGAAAAGAAGGCAAGCTTGAAACCATTCGTGGTATGAAAGTTGTACGAGAACTAGAGTCATATGTCACATTAACGCAAAAAAAGAAGAAGGGTGATTTGTGTTTATATGCTAAAAACGGCGGTAGTGTCGTTATAGAAATCACTCTTTTCAACAAAGAACGCGCACGGTTGCAAGCAGATATTCGACGGATGGAGAAGGCAGTTGAAATTGTCGTAGCTCCTCGTCGAAAAGCGCGAACTTAAATACTGCATCATCCAGTACAATAGTACTAATGGCAAAGCAGGAAATGAGAAAAAAGAAGAACCCTTTTGGTTTATGGCTCGGTGGCGCTTTGATTGTCTTTGGATTGTTTGCTGTCGTAAATGGGATTGTTTCCCTAACAGATAATAAATCTCGTCTTATTGCACCGGATGGCACAATAACGATTGAAACAGTAGAGACGCCTGAAGAAAAGCGAAGGGGATTGTCTGGCAGGAATTCTATTAGTGACGGCGACGGCATGCTTTTTACTTTTGATACGCAAGCAACAAGCAACTGTTTTTGGATGAAAGACATGCAGTTTGCGATTGATATGGTGTGGTTAGATGATCAGAAGAATGTTGTTACGGTGACGGAAAATGTAGCACCGGACACATTTCCTGAATCATTTTGCCCTGAAAGCCCCGCCAGCTATGGCCTAGAGGTGGGCGCCGGGCGAGCCAGCGAACTCGGTATCGAGCCAGGTGAAACCTTGCGATTTTAAGTGTACTATATAGCCATGAGCGAAATACTCATCCCCTTTCTCATTTTGACTGGTTTTGTTGGTTCTTTGCTGTGGTTTTTTAAGGCAAACGTCGGTGTTATGTTTTTGGCAGCTTGCTCCGGACTCGTATTGTTGAGCAGTATTGACCCGGTTGTCATAACGACAGCAGGTTCTGTGGTGCCAAGTGAAGGAGAAGCATATGTGCGTCTATCGGTCGTTTTGCTGTCTATCGTATTTGCCTCAATGATGTTTCGTAATGCTGTGCATGGCGCGAAGTTTTTACTGCACGGGGTAATAGCCCTGCTGCTGTCAGTTGTACTACTACTTGTGCTGCCAGAGACAACGGGAGTTTCTTGGCTTGTAGCTGCTTCAGAGCGGCAGGAGTGGCAAGATTTGAATGAGTTTCGTAGTCTGATTCTTGCAAGCGGTTTTGCACTAAGTCTAGTAGCAGTGCTGACAACACAGAAAAAATCTCACCATAAAAAGTCAAAGCATTAAAAAACTTTCGCGAGGAGAGTTCATATTTTGGAGGGCCCACCGGGGCTCGAACCCGGGACACACGGCTTAAAAGGCCGTTGCTCTACCAACTGAGCTATAGGCCCTCGCAAACTCATGGCTTTTGCCAGAAATTTTTGAGTAACAGGGGTCATTATCCTTGAAAACTCTTTGAAAGTCAATATTGATACGTGCTGTTATGTTAGGCTAACTATGAGGACTTCACTTATAAAAGCATGAATGTAAAAGTAATAATTATTTCCGTAGCAATTTTTTTTGTGCTTGTAATTGTTTCGAATAGTTTACTTATTGTCTTTGGAGGAAAAAATGTTCCAACACCCGAGATTCCACGTGAAGTGACAAAAATTGGTGAAGGAGAAACCCTTCGCTTTTTGATCATTGGTGATTCTACAGCTGTGACGCAAGGTGCAGCATATAGTGATGGTTACGTTGTGGCAATCGCGAATGAGTTATCTGAGGATTATGAAGTTGCGTATAAGAATAACGCTGTGTCTGGCGCGACCGTGGTCGATGTGGCGAATAACCAACTCAATGATCTGGATAAGTTCGTTCCAGATATAGTACTCGTCGCAGCAGGGGCTAATGATGTAACGCACCTGACACGATTGAGTGTTATCGAAAACAGCCTCAGAGAGATAATCGGGACTGTTCGCACGCAAAATCCAAAAGCAAGAATCGTATTCACTGGAGCTGCGGCCATGGACACTGTAAAACGATTTCCTTTGCCTGCTCGTTGGCTAGTAGGTATACGTACTCACCAAATTAACAATGTGTTTCGTCGTACACTCTCGCAGGAAAATGTGTATTTCGTCGATATTGCAGAGAAAACACGCGAAACATTTGCTGACAGACCAGGCCTGCTTGCAGAAGACAACTTCCATCCAAATGCAGCAGGCTATGCAGAATGGACCAAGGTGTTATTACCTGCTGTGCAAGCTGCACTTAACCAGTAAAAATGCTAAACTAGTATTAGTTAGCGGAGATAAAAAATGGCTGGACATAATAAATGGTCAAAGATAAAACGCGGCAAAGCGGTCGCTGATGCTCAACGTGGAGCAGTTTTTACGAAGCTTGGCAATCAAATTGCTTTAGCTGCACGTGCTGGCACTGATCCAACGATGAATCCAGCGCTTGCACTAGCTATCGACAAGGCAAAGGCAGCGAATATGCCGAACACGAACATTGAACGTTCTATTGCGCGAGTTTCTGATAAAAATGCCGCACAGCTGCAAGAGGTTATGTATGAAGGCTATGGACCCGGCGGTGTTGCCATTATTGTCGAATGTGCGACGGACAACACCAACAGAACATATCCTGAGGTCCGAACGGTGTTCACAAAGCGTGGTGGCTCCATCGGTGAGAAAGGTTCTGTCGCATTTCAGTTTGATAGAAAAGGCATCATCGTTGTGAAAGCAAGTGGAGAGGATGCGCTATTGACCGTACTCGACGCTGGCGCCGAAGACGCTAAAGAGGAAGACGGCGAGATTATCGTCTATACAGCCATGACGGAGCTCGCAAAAGTGCGCGATGCCATCAAAGAAGCAGGGCTTGAGATTACCGATGCAGAGTTGAGCTATGAGCCAAACACAACCGTAGAGCTCGATGAAGAAAAGCAAGAGAAAGTAATGGCAATGCTCGAAGCATTTGAAGAGCTCGATGACGTTGTAAACACGTATACAAATTTGGCATGAATTATGATAAAGAACTAGCATTCGCTAAGAATCTTGCTGCTGAGGCGGGCAAGATCATGAGAGAGTATTTTGATACAGACAAGTTACAGCTGGAGATCAAAAAAGACGATACGCCATTGACCATTGCCGACACGACCATCAATACATTAGTGATTGAGGAGGTAAAGAAAAACTTCTCAGACTGCGGTGTTATTGGTGAAGAGGATTCTTTCGAGACAGAAAGAGAAAAATTGTGGATCGTCGATCCTATTGACGGGACAATGCCGTTTAGTCTAGGTATCCCTGTATCAACGTTTTGTCTGGCTTACGTTGTAGACGGAGAGGTTATGGTTGGTGTTGTCTATGATCCGTTTCTGGATAAGCTGTATAGTGCCTCAAGGGGTGGCGGCGCATTCGTGAATGATAATAAGCTGAGTGTTACAGGCGTAGATACATTAGATCATAGTTATCTTGCTGCGGGCGGTGATGTCCTCTTGGCAGCGAATAAAAACCTTGCCTCAAAAAATACGAGAATTTTTGACCTATATAGCTTTGCGTACTGCGGTGCGTTGGTGTCGTCGGGCAGTTTTGTCGCGGCTGCTATGGACTGGGGTTCTCCATGGGACGCTGCCGCAATCTCGCTTATCGTGGAAGAAGCAGGTGGAAGAGCAACAGATTTACAGGGAAATACGCGACGCTATAATGCCTGGGGGCATGGAATTGTATTGTCGAATGGGCATGTGCATGAGGAGCTTTTAAAGAAATTTGACTATGAAAATTCTAGGAATTGATCCAGGTTCGGGCATTATCGGTTTCGGTGTAGTTCACAAGGGTAAAAATCCGAAAATGTTAGATGCAGGCGTCATAAAAACGACGATTGGTGATGAGACAGCTAGCCGCTTAGTCGAAGCCTATGAAGGGATGAAACAGATCATCGATGAATGTAAACCAGACGCAGCAGCAGTTGAGAAACTCTTTTTCGCACAAAACGTTACGACAGCCATGACAGTTAGTCAGGCGAGAGGTGTCATATTGCTTGCGCTGGCAGAAGCAAATATTCCGATATATGAATACACACCGTTGCAGATTAAGATGGCTATGACTGGCTATGGACGTGCAAAAAAAGCTCAAATACAAGAGATGGTTCGCGTACAGCTCAACCTAGATAAGAAGCCGACTCAAGACGATGCAGCAGACGCGTTAGCAGTGGCACTGACACACATAAGTCATACAATCTATGAAAAAGTACCCGATAAGAAACCGAAAGCGGATTTAAATCCGAGTTAAATCCGATTTCGCATGATGTAACAACAACCTTAGTCACAGGTGGTCATGGTAGGGTAAACTAGACGTATGATAGCAAGACTTTCAGGACAGGTTGTTGAACATGATGGGTCTATGGTTATTGTTGATTGTCACGGGGTTGGCTATGGTGTTCTAGTACCTGTTGATGAGCAGTCAAAGTTGCCCGTTGGTACGAAAGCGGAATTGCACATAGCTGAGCATATTAAGGAAGATACACATGACCTTTTTGGGTTTTCTGTAAAATCTCGCAAGATGTTGTTTGACTTGCTGACAAGTGTGAATGGCATTGGTCCAAAGGCTGCTATGGCGATATTGAACATAGGAACAGAGGCGCAAGTGCGTAGCGCTATTGCATCCGGTGATACGAAATTCATCTCAGCTGCAAAAGGTGTCGGTAAGAAAGTTGCTGAGCGAGCAGTTGTTGATCTCAAGAATAAAGTAGGTTTAGAAGCGAGCGATTCCGCCGTAGATTTTCTCGGTGATGCAGCAACAACCGACGAGGCTGTCGAAGCGCTCATTGCTCTGGGCCATAGCGCACAGGATGCAGCCGAGCTATTGAGAGGTGTTGACCAGTTATTATCAGTAAATGAACGTATTAAACAGGCATTGAGAGCAAAATGAATAAGCAGGCTATATTACTACATGGGACAGGCGGAAGTGATATTGATTATTTTTGGTTTGAAGATACAAAAAAGTATTTAGAATCGAAAGGCTATATAGTTTGGTGGCCTTTGCTGCCTAGTACAGAGAAGCCTAATCTTCAAGAGACAGTAGAGTTTCTTGAAAAAGAAATGCCATCTCTCGATGAAGAGTCGATTTTCATAGCTCACTCTTCAGCCTGTCCGTTAGTACTGCACCTATTAGAATCATTTGATGTACGAGTGAAGCAAGTAATTTTAGTAGCAGGCTATTATCAGTCTATTTCAGATGAATCTACTTCTATGTTGCCAGAGAATGGTTTTAAATGGTTTGAGATACGGGAGAAGTCAGAGCAATTTTTCTTTATAAACTCGGACAATGACCCCTGGAAATGTACCGATGAGCAAGCTCGTGTAGCTGCTGAGACATTACAGTCACCACTGATTGTGAACTACGGACAGGGTCATATGGGTTCGGGTGCATTTAATCAGCCGTATAGAGAATTCCCGCTACTGAAAAAACTATTGGAGGTAGGATAATGGCAGTTGAGAGAATTGTAGACCCACAGCAGCATGATGAACCTGATGAGCAGGTGCAAGAAGAGCAGCGTATCGAAAACGTGCTTCGACCAAAGGTGTTTGATGATTATGTCGGACAAGAACGAGTCAAAAAAGTGCTAAAAGTTGGCATCGAAGCTGCCAAGAAGCGCGGTGAACCACTTGATCACATCTTGCTATATGGACCTCCGGGACTTGGTAAGACGACGCTTGCGAACATCATCGCGAATGAGATGGGCGCGCAGATTCGCGTCACCAGCGGACCTGCAATAGATCGAGCGGCAGACTTGGCGAGTATTTTAACGAATCTTGGCGATGGAGATGTATTGTTTATTGATGAAATCCATCGGTTAAACAGATCAGTCGAAGAAGTTTTGTACAGCGCGATGGAAGACTACGCTATCGATATCATGCTCGGTAAAGGCCCTAGTGCACGCAGCCTGCGACTGGATGTGCCGAAGTTTACGCTCATAGGTGCGACAACGAGAACCGGAGCTCTTGCAGCTCCACTGAGAGATCGATTCGGTATGCTGCACCGACTTGAGTATTACAAGCCAGAAGAAATTGCATCAATTGTGCAGCGATCTGCAAAGCTGCTTGACTCTGAGGTGCATCCAGAAGCAGCGTCTACACTTTCAAATCGATCACGATTGACACCGAGAATAGCAAATCGTCTACTGAAGCGAGTTCGTGACTACGCTGATGTGAATGGCGATGGCATTATTGATACAAAAATTACGACGGAGGCATTGAGGGAGCTTGAGATAGATGAGCACGGGCTTGATACTGCTGACCGCATGCTACTGAGCGCAATTATCGATAATCACGGTGGTGGCCCGGTCGGCCTTAATACGCTCGCTGCAGTCCTAGGAGACGAAGTGAGTACCGTTGAGGATTTTTATGAGCCGTACTTGATGCAAATAGGGTTTCTAGAACGAACTCCGCGTGGACGTAAAGCAACACCCAAAGCATACAAGCATATGGGCAAAGAATCTCCAGAAGTCTCAAAGAGTTCTTCTCAAGAAAAACTGCTATAATTAACCTATGCAGAGTACCGAAAGAAACCGCATGGCTCGTGTCGATGCGGACGAAGTTAAGTTATGTGAAGTGCATAAGCATAATTTTGGTATTGTTGCGTTGTACGCACAGATTACTCTTGGCATGATTACCGCTACACTGCTCGCTTACTTTTTGCTACCGACGCTAATCTCTAATACTGACGATGCAATATTCTATGCAAATGTATTCGCTGCGTTTATAGTTATGATATCTTTTTCCATTATTCTGGTAGCAACATATGTGTATCGACAAAATAGATTGATTGTAACCGATAGGAATATTACACAAGTTCTACAAAGTGGTTTATTTAGCAGAAAGACGTCGCAGTTAAATCTCTATAACGTTGAAGACGTCACGGCGACAGAAAACGGCTTCCTATCAACGACGTTTGGGTATGGAGAGTTAATGATTGAAACTGCAGGCGAGCAGGCAAATTTTAAGTTTGCATATTGTCCGAAGCCTGACTACTATGCAAAGATTATTCTAGATGCTCGAGAGAAACTACTAGGTCAAATGAAAAAACAGTCTGCAGAAGACCGAAAACAATCAGTCAAAAAAATGGGTAAAGAAGTATTAGATAAATCAGCACTTTCGGGTGGTGAAATCTTTATGAAGACCCGCTAAGGTAATCTTGTTCTGGTTACTGGCTTTGCTGGAAATACAAGGCGCCGTCTTTGAAGGTTGTTCGTAGTACAAACGAGCTGCAGCCGCTTGATGTGCAGTCTATACCTCGATAGGAGTAGTCGCTATCATCGTCATTAACCTTGGCACCTTTTGGATCCGTCGATACGAACGTATCGTTAAGAATGTCTGAATAGTATGTGTTCATGCTCTCAACAAAACTGCTTTCCGTTGGGTATAGTCTGCTTGTTGATGCTTTTGAGAAGGTATCAAGCGCTTGAGCAGTATTGTTAACCCAGTCTCGCTTCGTTGAATCAGTTTCTCCTAATTGGTAAATGCTCGAGCCAACATCAGCAGTCAAGAAAAAGCCACCGCAGCGCCCATTATCACATCGCTCTGCCGCATAGCGATAAGAACTGTTGCTTGCATTAACACTACGTCCTTCATCATCACTGGAGGGAACTCCCGCAGCGCCCAGTACTGTTATGATTTGGTTTTCAGTTGGGTAGAATTCGTTTTCACTAAAGTACGACTCTAGGGCGCTCGCGGCATCGATAACCCAGTTACTTTCTACAGTTGCATTGCTGAACGCACTACGGCGATATGTGGCAATGTTTGAGCTAATCGATACATCTTCATCTTGGCTGAGTGCGAGCAACTTTTCTTCAGTCTCAGGCTTGATATTAAGGCTTGTAACTGGAGATGGAGTGTCACCGCCAGAACTATCAATCTTCTTAGAAGTATTGCTTGTGAGTGAATTTACGCTGAATAGCGCAAAGCCAATCAATATGCCGGCTAATATGATGAGCAGAGTAAGCGAGTGATGCTCTACTGCGTTAAGAAATCCTTGGTACAGATTCTTTAGTTTTATTTGTTTAATTTTGTCTGATATTGAATTCATAATTATGGCTTTATGTACGTTACGATTGCTAAAGAGACAGAGAATTGATCACCGTCATTGGGGCTAATTGATAAGCTTTGAATTTCAAATTGTCGCTTATTGTTCTCTAGGTCTTCGAGGAACTGCAGAACATTTTCATAGTCGGTCTCTATCGCAGTGCTTAGGCGTAAACTAAATACTCCCGGAAGACCATCTACTTTTTCTGTTTGTGACGTTTCTGGGTCAGATGAAGACTGAGCACCAGCAAATGAAATAGTTGCGAGTTGTAGCCCTCTGCCTGCTGCTAGATCGATCAATTCACCAACAATATTTTCTTGGGATTTAGAATCTGGCAATATGTCTTCAGTGACTTGCACGAGCTCTGCATTCTCCTCCAACTCTTCTCGTAACTGTATTGCTGCTTCGGTTTTAGTGTCAAGCTCTTGAACCTGCGTGCGTTTTTCATCAATAGTCTGTGACCTGTTATCTAGTTGAGATTTAGACCAATATAGGGTGAATATTACAGCTATAGAGACAAGGGCCAGTGCACCCAGTAGGCCAAAGAAGCTTGTTTTTGGTGTGAGCTTCATTAGTTTTGCCCTCCTTGGCCATCAGAGTCGGCAGCTTGTCCTGCTGCCTCTGCTGCTGCCTGGGCTGCTGCTGCTCGAGCAGCCTTCTCTTGCGCAATCTTCTCAGCACTTCCAGTGAGGCTTGCTTGGATTGAAACAGAATAACGGATAGGGTTTCCTGTGTCGCCACCACCTGTTTGATTAACAGACTGAATGTCTGCTGTCTCAAAGACACCTGAGTCCACAAGGTTACGCCGGAGCGTACCAGCTAATTCTTGTGTGCTAGTTGTTGCGCTGATTTGAAGCGGTGCCGTGCTGGTGCCTGTAAGAGATAGACCTGTTAGCTCAGCGCCGACTGGGATTGAGCTTGCTATCTCAACCAATAGTTGTGAGAACTTAACTTCACGATCGAAAAGCTTCTCAATCGTCGACACATTTGATCTAAAGCTGTTTGCTTGGTTCTCGTATGCTTGGACATTGCCGTAGATAGCTTCTTTTTGCTCTATTGATTCGTCGAGAAAAGCTTCGTCATCTGCTGTTATCTGCAGTCCGGACAGCATCACGGCACTTGCAAGTACGCCGATGGCGACTATTCCGACAAGTAACTTAACAAGCAATACATTGAGGCGACCATAACGTCGTTTTTTTTGAATTGCAGGAGGGAGCAGATTAATCATAGTTTTCCAAGCTCCCGGTAATCAACCATGCCGAGGCCGCTAGCAGTGGTGTATAGCGTGCTTTCGAGCTCATGCGGTGGCTGCAGACGCCCAAAAGAAACATTCTCCCATGGTGCGCACAAACGTGTCGGTATTCGGGTTCGATCTGTGAGGTACGTGCTTAGGCCAGGGAGGTTTGCGCCACCGCCTAGAATAATAATCTGGCCGATTGGATCGCCTTTGCTCTCACGATCGCTGAAGTAACGAAGCACCTTTCTTATTTCATTCACCAGTTTTTTAAGTTCTGGTTCAACTGCTGCAGTTATTTCTTTTTGCTTCTTGCTGAGCTCTAGCCCATAACGAGTTTTAATGTTTTGTGCTTTTTCTTTACTGACGTTTAGAGATGATGCGATATTCTCGGTTATGCGCTCGCTTGAACAGTCAACGGTACCTGTCGCGCGGACGGCTGACCCGTCATAGATAGTGATGTCGCAGGCAGTAGATCCAACATCAACAATAAGCGTTGACACGTCATGAGCTTCAGCATGTGCGACCAGGCGCGTCACAGCTGCAATATTAGGCTCAACAATCGCTGCTTCGAGTCCAAGAGCGTTGAACACCTCGATATATGAATCAACGATAGAACAGGGGCTTGCAACCACCTGGACTTCACGGCTGCCATCCTCGAGTTCGTGAATAACAGAATAGTCGAAATACAGCTCATCCATTGGCATTGGGATTGATTGATCGACCTCGGCTTGAACAGCGCTCGCCAGATCTTTTTCGCTCATCTGTGGTAGTGTCAGCACTCGACTGAAACTGTGGGAGTTTGGCAAGCTGACGGCAACTCGATTAGTTGAAATATTGCCGATGAGTTTCTTCTCGAGAAGTTCGTGAGCTGCCTTGACGATAATTTCGTGATCAACAACCACGCCATCCTTGATAGCGACAGGATCGAATGTTGTGGAGCCGTAGGCTTTGACAAGTGGTTGCTTGCCAGCCATATCTATCTCCATAACCTTAATAGAGCTCCTCCCGATGTCGAAGCCGAATACTGGTTTGTCTTTATAAAAAATGCCCACTTTTTCTGTGCTACCTTAGTCTTTGGTTTTTTAGGAACTACTTATGCTTGTAGTATAGCATCCATAACGGATTGAACACCAATTAGAACATAAAAAAACACCCTAGCGTAAGCCAAGGTGTTTTTGATGTAGCTATAACGATTAGTTCAAGCTGTTCTTGATGATATCGTTTGCTTCGTCAGTCTCCTGATATCCTGCGAGGATGTACTTCTCACATGGAGCTGTGTTGTCACAACCTGAGCTGTAGAAGTGCAAAATGTACTCTGTATCAGTGTCTGGGTTAGGTACTGTTGGAGTACCGCCTCCTGCGATGTCTACGTCTTCGTAGGTAACAGAAACGTCGTCACCATCTTCGTCAACGAGTGCAGTTGGGTCGATACCAGGGAATGTTGTCTGTGCTTGTGCTGAAGTCACAGCTGTTCCGACTGGATAGCCACTGTTGTTGTTGTAGTATTCCTCCAGCTTAGAGAACATACTGTTAATGTCGCTGCTTCGTACTGTGTCACGACCACGTGCTTGTGCACCTTGGAAGTTAGTTAGTACGAGTGTAGCCAAAATACCGATGATAGCAATCACGATTAGGAGCTCGATGATTGTAAAACCAGCTTGTACTTTACTTTTTAGTTGGAGCATTGGAGCCCACCTCCTATGTTATTTATATGAAGTAAACTCTCTATCGAAAGAGCTTATGGTTACAAGTATCTTACGAGAGGCTTCTGTAGTCAAGCGTTTTTTTAGATGTTTTGTGACAAGCTACTGATTGGACCAAGGACGCTGGAAGCAATAACGCCGACCATGACGCCCATGACCACAATCATGAGGGGTTCGAGTATGGAGCTCAGGCTTTCTGCTGCAGCATCAACTTCTTCCTCGTAGAAGTCGGCAACTTTAACGAGGACCGTGTCTGTTTGGCCGGTTTCTTCACCTATTGAAAGCATCTGCGACACGATTGGCGGAAAAATCTCACTTTTAGATAGTGGCTCAGAAAATTGCGCACCATTTGCTACTTGTTTAGCGGCCTCTAGTAGTTCTTTTTCAATGACGGTATTACCAATCGCTTTTGCTGTTATTTCTATTGAATCAAGTACGCTCACGCCAGCTGTCATGAGACTTGCGAATATTCGTGAAAAGCGGGCTACGGCCATCTTAATAATAATAGTTTTTATGCCAGGAATTCGTAGAAGTACACGATCCCTCACCTCTCTGCCGCGCTTAGTGCGCAAGAATTTTATGAGATAAAAGCCGCCACCAACCACAATACCGATCTCTAACCACCAATAGGTCGTCATGAATTCACTGACACTAAGAAGCACCTTTGTCATGGTTGGGAGTTCTCCACCAGACAGATCACCAACAATCGTTCCAATTTGCGGTACAACGAACGTCATGAGCGAAATGAAGACGACTATGGTAATGCCGACAAGTACAGCTGGGTAGGTCATCGCGCTTTTGAATTTGCCACGTAGTGTCGCGTCTTTTTCTTGCTGCATGGCGAGTTTTTTAAGAATTTCATCTAATATACCACCCGCCTCACCAGCTCGAACCATGTTGATATAGATTGGCCCAAAAGCATCCGGGTGTTTTTCTAGGGCGTCGGCAAACGCGGTACCGCTCTCGACGTCTTTGCTGATTTCCGCGAGATGCTTCTGTAGGGCCTCACTTTCAGTCTGGCTCTGCATAGTTGCGAGTGAGCGCACGAGAGGAACTCCAGCGTTAATCATCGTTGCAAGCTGTCTTGTAAATATGACGATGTCTTTGCTTTTAACTTTCTTACTAGTTAAGAAGCTAATTTCCATATTCATGCCTTTTCTCTTCTCAGCCTTTTTGATAACGAGTGGCTTGAGTTTGAGGCGGACAATCGCGCTGCGAGCAGCTGATTCATTGGCTGCTTCTATAGTGCCTGTGTGCTGTTTTCCGTCATCGCCCGTGGCGGTGTAGCTAAATTTTGCCATATTACTCTCGTGTCACCCTGAGGATTTCTTCTATAGATGTCATACCGATCATTGCCTTAATGAGGCCGTCAAGCTGCATCGTCACCATACCTTCTTTTATGGCTTGCGATTGAATTTCATCTGAGGTCGCATTGCTGACAATCATTTTTTGGATCTCTTCTTCGTTACTGAGCACCTCATAAATACCCATTCGTCCTTTGTAGCCAGTTTTTGTTTCCGGCAGATCGGCTTTTGGACGCCATAAGGTCAGTTTTGTTGTTTTTGGCTTGCCGAAGTGATCTTGGGCTGCATTGACTAATGAGAAGATGCTATCCCAATCGGCTTTGGTTTTTATGCCAAACACTCGTTCGATTTCTTTTTTCTCTTTATCGTTCGGCGTGTACTCTTCGCAGTCTTCTGGCTGTAATCGACGCACAAGACGCTGACCAATGACGACTCGGACAACACTCGCGATAAGAAATGGTTCAATGTTCATGTCTAGCAGACGAGGCAGGCAGGTTGCAGCGTTATTCGTGTGTAGCGTAGAGAATACGAGGTGACCGGTCAACGCTGCTTGTACAGCCAAGCCGGCAGTTTCACCATCACGAACCTCACCAACCATGATGATATTCGGGTCCTGGCGAAGCAAGGCACGCAAGCCTGCAACAAAGGTCATGCCTGCAACTGGGTTTACTTGTGTTTGATTAACACCTTCGAGCTTATACTCGACTGGGTCTTCTATGGTTGATATGTTTACATCTGGCTTATTGAGTATATGCAAAACAGAGTGCAGGGTAGTGGATTTACCTGAGCCGGTAGGCCCCGTGACGAGTATCATGCCGTGTGGCTGTCTAGAGGCGCGGTTTATATCGTCTAGAGCCTTGCCCCAAAAGCCGAGTGTCTCGAGAGACAACGGTTCACTCGATTCGTCTAATACACGCATAACGACTTTTTCACCTTCAGTAATTGGTAGTGTGGACACACGGAAGGCAAACACGCGGCCGTTCATGTTGATTTTAAATCTACCATCCTGCGGGGCGCGTCGTTCATCGATTTTAAGATTTGAGAGAATTTTTATGCGTGATACAAGTGCGGCTAGGGTCTTTTTCGGTAAACGGTTTGCTTCGCGCAAGACACCGTCGACGCGATAGCGGATCAGTACTTCTCTGTCGCGTGGCTCAATGTGAATATCACTGGCACCAGACTTGATAGCGTACTCAACGACGAGATTTACTGTTTGAGCGATAGGGGAGTCTTCAGCGATATCTTCTTCAGAGACTTCTTCATCGACCTCTTCTTCGTCTTCATCACCAGTAACAATCTTTGAAATCTCACTGCCGATATTGCCACGGTATTGATCGAGGGCAGATAGGATATTGAAGTGCGTTGCAATGTACACCGTAATTTTCTGGCCGAATAGCTTGTGTAATACGTCTACTGCCTGTAAATCGTCAGGGTCTTCCATGGCGACTGATTTCGGCGTGTCTTTATCGTCAGGTGCGCCAGCAAAAACCACCATGTTGTACAGCTTGGCAATATGTTCAGGAATTTGCTTCAGAACTGCTTTATCGAGTTCTTTTGGATTGATCTCAACATATTCAACGCCAATCTCATCTGCATATGCTTTTATCAGTTCTGAATCACTAAGGATATTTTGCTTAGCAACTAACTCTTGCAGGTCAGTTTTTTCTGTCTTTGCCTGTTCAACAAGCTCTTCAATCTGCTCCTTGTTCAGGTCGCCAGCTGACTCGAGTATTTTTAGGATTGTTTCTTCTGCAATGCGCATGTTTACTGATCGGTGCCCACTTGTTTTTATCTATCGTTCATTTTATCACGCTTATGACTAGGGCTCTAGAAAAGGTTTAGCATATTAATACTTAACAAGTTGTGAAAACATTAATGAGACTTGTGTATATTAGTGATATAAACATAAACAAATTCATAATTAACGTGTAAAGAACACACAAGGAGGGTTTCCATGGCAAAGAAAGAAGCAAAGAAAATGGGTGAAAAAGCCGGCGACGAAGCTGGTAAGGCAAAGGCACTAAACTTGGCGATGGACCAAATTGAAAAACAGTTTGGTAAGGGGTCTATCATGCATCTCGAGGGCGATAATAAGATTGATGTAGAGACAATTCCAACAGGTAGTGTATCACTCGACCTTGCTCTTGGTGGCGGTATTCCAAAAGGCCGAATTATTGAGATATACGGCCCAGAAAGTTCAGGAAAAACGACACTAACGCTACATGCCGTCGCAGAGGTACAAAGATCAGGTGGAACAGCGGCATTTATTGATGCTGAGCATGCACTCGATCCAGCATACGCGAAACGACTTGGTGTCGACATCGAGAAGCTACTTGTGTCACAGCCAGATAGTGGCGAGCAGTCGCTTGAAATCGTAGAAACGCTTGTTCGATCAAATGCGGTAGATCTCGTGGTTGTTGATTCTGTGGCTGCTCTCGTGCCGCAGGCAGAAATAGAAGGCGATATGGGTGATTCACACATGGGCTTACAGGCGAGGCTCATGAGTCAAGCGCTTCGAAAACTCACAAGTATCATCAGTCGCAGCAAATGTACAGTTGTGTTCATTAACCAGCTGCGCATGAAAATTGGTGTTATGTTCGGTAACCCAGAGACAACAACTGGCGGAAATGCATTGAAGTTCTACGCTAGTGTTCGTATGGATATTCGGCGTACATCGCAAATCAAGGTTGGCGAAGATGTAATCGGTAACCGGGTGCGAGTAAAGGTGGTGAAGAATAAAATTGCACCGCCATTCCGCCAGGCTGAGTTTGACATTATGTACAACCAAGGAATCAGTACGGAAGGCGATATCTTAGACCTCGCGACAGAACGCGGTATTGTTGAAAAGGCCGGTGCGTGGTTCAGCTATGGTGGCGAAAACGTGGCGCAAGGTCGCGAAGCAGCAAAGCAATATCTCAAAGACAATCCAAAGGTCTTGAAAGAAATTGATAAAAAAGTTCGTGCAGCTTCAAGCGAGGAGTAGAATGGCTGAATTATTGACTGTTGATCATGAAGGTCAGAGGTTTCCTGTGTCTAGAATTGGGCGAGATGATCCGATTACGTTTGTCATGCCCTTTTCGTGTGTGCGGTGGGACGATAAAGGTAAGGTGACTTTTCAGCGAGAGTCGCTTCAAGCGGATATCGACAGTAGTGTTGATCCGCCACATGTAGAAGTATTGCATTTGGTGTTACCTCCTGACGGTGGCGAGATAGTGAGCCCTGCAACGGCAGATCAAGTAGGATATCTTGCGGCCTGTGCTGAAGTAGATCTTCCTGGGCATTCAGGTGTTGCTGAGCTTCGTGATTATGCAAACAGGATGCAATGAAGATTACTGCGATTAAGGCCCAGGTAAAAAATGAGAACCGAGTATCTATATTTGTTGACGGGAAGTACTCGGTTAGTCTGACACTTGATCAGTTATTGGGACAGAAGCTGAAGAAAGATGATGAAATTGATGATGCACGCATAAAAGAGCTGAAAAAACTGTCTGATGAGGGCAAGCTGAAAGCTCGAGCAACCGAGTGGCTGATGAATCGACCACATTCGGTGCGGGAGTTTCGAGATTATATGTTTAAAAAGCGTGCTGAAAAAGAGCTAACAGAAGCTTGGATCGAAGAGTTTACTGATAAAAAGCTTCTGAACGAAGAGCATTTTGCTCGCTGGTTTGCAGAAAACCGCGCACGAAAAAAGAAATCTAACCGCGAAATCTCTGCAGAACTTGCAAGCAAGGGGATTTCACGAGAGGTGGCCTCGACTGTACTGACGGAATTACGTGAAGAGAAAACAGAAGAAGAATCACTAGCCGAATTAGTGCAAAAACTCCGTAAGAGAACTCGCTACCAAGATGAGCAGAAATTGAAAACATACTTAGTCTCAAAAGGGTTTCGCTATGACGACATCAAGCATGCACTTGAAGAAAGTGAAGCGAAATCCGATTTAAATCCGATTTAAATCGGATTTGTGTACTAGGCTGCTGCCGCTGCAGGAGATCCTGCACCCACGCGCACGCTCGTGTCTCGAACGATGATTGCTTTGTTATTAATCTCAACGATCTGATTACGGTCAACAACGAGATCTTGCTTCGTGAGGCCTCGTACTGCACCGCGTGATACGTACAGTTTCTGAATGAGCATATTCTGGTCGTTCACTGTGTAATTAACTACTTTACCAAGTCGATGTTTTTGGTCTGTCTTGACAGTCTTGCCAATTACTTCGAAACGCATGTGTAGTAAATTCTCCATCCGCACCAAATCCTCGGGGTGTGTAATCGCATCATGATCGTTCACGATGAAGCCACGAGCAACAATTTCACGTATTTCGGTGGCCGGTAGCACCATCTCTTCTTTATTGCGCGTTTCTGTTGCGAACCATCCCTCGATACGTAAGTTAGCAGGGTTGATAATCGGTGCATATGCATGACCGATAGGAGCACCGACACGCAAGCTCATAATGTCTTTATCGGTATAGTATTCTGAAAACCTCAGCATAGCTTTAGTATAATACACTCCATGAAGGCCTGTTTTGAGACAAATAGCGAGATGGAGACTCAAGCATTAGGTATAAAAATTGGAAAAGTTCTTCATGGCGGCGAGATTATAGAGCTCTCAAGTGATGTTGGGGGTGGTAAAACTACATTAACCAAGGCTATAGCTAAGGGCGCGGGCTCGACGGACCTCGTTCACTCGCCTACGTTTACCGTCTCAAATGTTTATCAGGCAAAAGACCTGGAGATTCATCACTATGACTTTTACCGTATTGATCAGTTGGGTCTAATGAGTGAAGAATTAGGAGAAGTTATAGATAACCCAAAAGCAGTTGTGATTATTGAGTGGGCGGGAGAGGCTCATGACTTACTGCCGACAGAAAAGCTTACACGTGTAACTTTGAGCCGAACAGGCAGGGGTGAAAATAGCCGTAGTCTAGAGATTGAAACAAACGCTGCTTTTCTTAAAAAAGCGGATCTAGGAGAGTCGTCATGTTGATGTTAGCGTTGCGCACAGACAAACCGGAGGCCGAGCTGTATTTATACGAAAATGGAGTTGAATTGGGCAGCGTAGTCTGGCAAGCACACCGGCAACTTGCAGAAACGCTTCACAAGAAAATTGTAGAGCTATTGAACGAGAACAGTAAAGACCAACAATCTCTAGAGAAAATTGGGGCATATGAAGGTCCTGGTTCTTTTACGGGTTTGAGGATTGGATTAAGCGTCGCTAACACACTTTCATATGCACTACAAATACCTATTGTCGGTGCTAGTGGGGATGATTGGCTCAATCAATGCGTGCAATTTGACGGCTCGATGGAGCCTGTCATTCCGCAGTATGGTGCAGACCCTCACATCACCAAACAAAAGAAGTAAAACCTGGAAGTACAGACATTAGATAGATTGTGAAGCACGTATAGTAGGTCGAACCAGAATAATCGCGCGCTATTGCAGAGGTCCGACCTCTGCATGGATGTAGATGTATAAGGTTCAGAAGCAATTTGAAGAAGTATAAAAATTGAAATTGCAAAAAATTTGCAATTTTAATCTGAGAGTAGATTGATGATGAGAAGTAAAAATAAAGCAGAGTTAATGGCTAGTTAGCACACGAGTGATGTGCAATAGTCAACAATAAGCATAAACGACTTGACACACATAACAGATACACTTATAGTCGTCTTTGTAGTAATTAAAAACACATAACTTATAAGACAAAGAATCTCGCACAAAACTCTTTGTTGAAAGGGCGTAAAACATGAAATCAAATATTATAAAACTTGTTGGAGTGCAGGCTTTGCTAGTATTCGCGGCTTTGTTGTTCGGTGGAGCTAGCGCAAATGCTGCTGCCGACACATGTGTCTGGACCGGTGGTGGAACTGGAACAGTAGATTCCGGGGCAAATACAATCACATTTAACGTTAACGACGCGTCTAACTGGAGCACTTGTGATAACGGTGCTATTCCAGAAGCAGGCGATACGCTCGAATTCCCAGCTAACCTTGCAGACGTAGATCCTGGAGACACAATTGATGATAATGACGAGTGGCAGTGGACGTATATAGTGAATAATGACTTGGCTGCTGATACAGCTTTTGCAGCGATAAACTTCACTGGAGACGCCGGGGACGACAATGTCAACAATGACGGTTATAAGCTTGCGGGTAATGCAATTCAGTTAAACGGAGACATTACTTTGGGGTATAACACTTATAACGAACGGCCGGAGATTCGACTAGATGTTGAAGCGCTAACCGATGTGGCGTTAGGGGTTGGTTTTGGTTCAAATTCAACACTTACTTATGGTGCGAATGAATTAACCTTAGGAAGTAATGGGTATCCTTCTTTTAGCGCAGAATTCAACGGTACTGGTGTCATAAATATTGGGCAAGCAAACTTTAACTTAGCAAGCACGAGCTCAATTGGCTCCTCTATAGTGGTTCAAGACGACAGGCGAATTTATGTGGATCTTAATTCACCTCTTAACGACTCAGGGCTCACAATCACGTTAGGTGATGGTGCCAGCATGGATATCAGCTCGTCACAGGCAGATTTTGATACCCTAAATACCAACATAGTATTTGTAGGAAGCGGCACCACAACATCTTATTCAACTAGTAATAATTATTCAGATCCTTCAAGTTCAGTCGAGGTTGAGAATTATAGAGGGTCAATTAGCGGGTCAGAATATAACCCTGAAACAGAAAAAACAACTCTATTTGGTATAACACTAGCTGGCGATATGACATTGTCCAGCGATACAGTTTTACAATTACGCAGTGATGCTGAAATTACAGGTGATATTAGTGGTGAATATGAGATATCGTTAATGGCAGGTTCCGTTGGGCGTCTGGCTATTAGCAGCGAGAATAATGACAGTGAAACAAGTGGTACATTGTCTGCAGAAATGATCACTTTTAATCTGTTTGACGAAGCATTTGATATATGGCTTGCGGCAGGTAGAATCGGCATTTTGTCTCCAGATGAGGAGATTGATGACAAGCTAACTGTAATTCAGGGGGCTCGTTTACAGGGCGAAGGACAAGTAGCGGGACTAGAAGTACAGACTGGTGCGGTTGTAGCACCCGGAAATAGTCCAGGTTGTATTGTGTCTGACGGTGACCTAGAGCTGAACGGTACATACGAGTTTGAGATAGAAGAAGATACTGAATGTACCGGGTACGATCAGCTCGATGTGACAGGTGCAGTCGACATTACTGGTGCGACTCTAGAGATATCACTTCTAGACGATTACAACTTCGATGTTGATACTGAGTTTATCTTGATAAATAATGATGGCTCAGATGATGTGACGGGTGAATTTGATGGGCTTGAGGAAGGTGACACAATCACCGTTGATGGCAATGATTTCGAAATTAGCTACGAAGGTGGTGATGGAAATGATGTATCAGTTCTCGCAATAAGCATATCTGATGAAAATGCTGCTTCTGAAGAGGCTCCTGGAGCTCCTGATACAGGTGTTGGTTCACTCATGCAGAATCCGATGGTAACACTATTAGCAGCAGTGCTCGCAGCTGGTGCGATAGTTGGATTGCGAAAAGTACAAAGCTCACGAAACTAAAAAAAGAAAAAAGGAGAAAGAAAAATGAGCAAAATGAAAAAAGTAAAAGCAGCCGTTCTCTCGACGGTAGTTGGTGCAATGTCGCCACTCGCAATGATTGCACCTGCGTCGGCAATTACAAATACTTGGACAGGCTTTGACGAGTCGAGCAATAATTGGAACAATTCAGACAACTGGTCATCTGGTTTCGGTCCAGGCAACGGTGACACATTAATTTTTCCTACATCAGCTCGATATCAAGTTACGGAAAATGATATTGCGGGAACACTAGAGCTTGTAAGTATTATTTTCAACGGGGAATTTGACCCCGTTAACAACAGTTCAAAAGACTTCAGTATTGAAGGCGGTTCAATAGAAATTTCAGACTCTATTCAAGCTAAAATGACTGGCAATGGCGGTAATCATACAATAGACTCTGATGTTGTGCTTGGTGATGATGTTACTTTCAGTACCTCAGGAGTAGACACTTTAACAGTAGGTGGTGACGAAACGACACTTGATCTTGCGGGTAACGCACTTACATTGAGCGCTTCAGGTGGAACCATTACTATACAAGGTGTGATCGATGGTGAAGGAAGCGTAGAAGTCGCTAAAGGTAGAGTGAACATGCTTGCTGAGCCTGGCGATGACTATGATGCGACAACAACAGTGTCTGGCGGTGAATATATCGTATCTGCAACAAGCCAGGGTAGTGTCACAATCGATGGTGGTGTACTTAAGGGAGAAAGTGGTGACACAGGACTTCTAGGTACGGTAACACTCAATGACGGTTCAATTGAGCCGGGTATGAGCCCAGGCTGTCTCAATGTTTCAGAGTTAGTCCTCAATGGTGGTACATACGAAGTCGAACTTGAAGGCAATGCACAGTGTACAGAGTATGACTCTACAGCTGTAGCTGGCGATGTTGATCTCGGTGAAGGAGATGTGACGCTGGATATTCAAAGACTATCAAGCTTTGAGCCAGAAGTAGATGATGTGTTTGCAATCATTACTTACTCTGATGACTCCGATGTAAGTGGCTATTTTGAAGGTCTCGAAGATGGTGAATCTGTAACACTCGCTGAGTACACATATGAGATTAACTATGACGATGATGATGCTGTCACGTTAACGGTGCTTGGAACACCAGAAGCACCATATACGGGTGTTGGGTCGCTGCTAAACAGTCCGTTGCTTACGCTAAGTGCAGCTGGAGCAGTGTTAGTTGTTCTTGGTGCAACACGGTACGCACAAGTGAAGAAGACGCAAAAGTAAGTTAAAAAGTAAAACGGAATAACATCACACCCCGGGCGCAACTAAGGGGTGTGATGTTTCAAAAGAAAAAACATGGGTGCACAATCACAATCAAACTCAAATCGACTTTCGCTGAATAGTTCAGTGTTTGCTGGTCGTGTAAAGAAGTTCGATACATATGAACCACGACCAGCTCAACAGCAGCGACCTATTCAGCGTACATCGATACAGCAGGTAGCTCAGAAAAAGATAGTTGCTCCACAGCCGCTCGCCATAGCTAAGCCAGTGGCTCAAATGAGGCCTGCTGTTTTGAAGAAGCCAGTGTTGAAGCAGCCCGCAGCAGTAGAAAAGCCTAGCCTATACAGAGCTATCCCTAAGCAGAATGTTGGTGATCAAGAACAGTCAATGCGTCCGACACATACACTTGCTATGCAGGCAGTTGGCCAATCTAACGCAAAGCAGAAATCAGTGCTTGCTGATCAGTTTGAAGAATCGCTTTATATGAACGCTAATAAGCCAAAGCAGGAAAAATCTAAGTTGGTTACCGCGATGAACACGGTGGCAGTTATTGTGTTTATCTTTGCGAGTGCGGTTAGCGTGCAAACTCTGTTGACTAATCGGCAGACCCAGGATGTACTCGCCGACAAAGCCGAGCAAGTTCAAACAGCAGATGCGCAGGGAGTTTCTGAAGGAACTGGTCGTGATCCTGCTGAAGAGCCTGTGCCAGATAACGCTATTATTAACTACCAGGTAGCGCCAGAGTTGCCTAGATACCTAAGCATCCCAGACATCGGCGTATTTGCACGTATTAAGCACACGGGTCGGGATGACAGCGGGGCAGTTGATGCGCCACGCAATATACATGACGTTAGTTGGTATACAGAAAGTGCTAAGCCAGGAAATGCCATCGGTGCTTCGTTGCTTCTCGGGCATGTTCAAGGCTGGAGTGCGCCAGGAGTGTTTAAGGAAATTGACAAGCTGCAGCCCGGAGCTCGTTTCACCGTTGAAAAAGGTAGCGGAGAGACGATTACCTATGAAGTAACAAGGGGTCAAGAATACTCACTTGAAGAATTGAACATGGGCAAAATTCTAAGCGCTGAAGAGTCCGGAGAGCACGATATGAAGCTGATGACATGCGCTGGAGCGTTTGACGCATCGACAGAAAGCTATATGTCGCGCTATGTTGTCTATGCAAAAGTTGTTCGATAAACCATTGCACTGAAGTGCCTTGACGTCGTATGATTATTGCAAGTTTACGTCCCAAAAGTGTGAGTGGATATAAGCTTTATTGAATTTTATTATATTTCGATTTATTGTTGCAGTTCGATTGACTAATGAAGTGATAGTGACGTCACAGAAGGCTGTAACAGCTCGATACAAAAAGAAAGGAAGGTCCAATAATGGATCCGATTACCATTGTTGCAGCTGTGGTGGCTGCTGGTGTTGGCTTTGGTGCTAGCAACTACACGACGAAACAAAAGATAGGTTCAGCTGAAGAGAAAGCTACTAAAGAGCTCGAAAAAGCCAAGCGTGAAGGTAAAAAAGCAGTAGAAGAGGCTAAAGAAGAAGCACATAAAATTGCCGAAGAAGCACGTAAAGATGAAAAAAAGCGTCGCGATGAAATCAAAGAGGTTGAAAAACGGCTGTTGGATCGTGAGACTAATTTAGACAAGAAGCTTGATGAACTTGATAAGCGCGCTGAAAAACTACGAAAAGGTGAAGATGAAGTCGAAGCACTCAAGAACGAGATTCGTGATATTCGGACCAGGCAGCAGGACAAGCTCGAGAAGATTGCTAAGCTAAAGAAGACCGAAGCAGCTGAAAAGCTTATGGCAATGACCGAACGTGATATTAAAGGTGATCTCGAAGGCCTTGTTGCGAAGTTGCAGAACGAAGCCAAAGAGAATGCAGAAGAACTTGCCGGGACCGCAATCGTTGAGGCAATGGAACGTATGGCTTCTGAAGTGACAGCAGAGCGCACAATCAGCGCGTTGAAACTAACCGACGACGAAATGAAAGGTCGAATTATCGGTAAAGAAGGCCGAAATATCCAGGCTATTCAGAAAGCCACTGGCGTAGATGTCATGGTTGATGACACGCCTGGTATGGTTGTGTTGAGCTCATTCGATCCTATTCGTCGTGCCGTGGCGGTTCGAGTGATGGAGATGCTCATGAAAGACGGCCGAATCCATCCTGGTCGGATTGAAGAAGTTGTTGAAAAAGCGCAGAAAGAAATTCATAAAGACGTGATGCGCGCGGGTGAAGACGCTGCGCGTGAAGTTGGTATTGTCGGCATTCCGAAAGAAGTACTCGAGCTCATTGGGCAACTCAAGTATCGAACAAGCTATGGTCAGAATGTCTTGAAGCACTCAACCGAAATGGCGCATATGGCAGGGATCCTCGCTGAGCAAGTTGGCGCTGATGTGAAGACGGCAAAGTACGCAGCGCTTATTCACGATATGGGCAAGGCACTGACGCACAAGATGGAAGGAAAGCATCACCATATCTCCGGTGAAATGGCTCGAAAGTATGGAGTGCCTGAAGCGGTAGCACAAGCTGCGGAACAACATCATGACGATGTTGAGGCGACAAGTACCGAGGCAATCATTATTCGGGTAGTTGATGCAATATCCGCTGCTCGTCCAGGTGCACGAAACATTTCTGCAGAGAACTTCGCAGAACGAATGAAGGATCTTGAGAATACTGCACTTTCATTTGAAGGTGTCGATAAAGCATACGCAATTAGTGCAGGTCGTGAAGTTCGTGTTTTCGTTAAGCCAACCAAGCTCGACGATCTCGGAGCGATTAAGCTTGCTCGTGATGTTGCAAATAAGATCGAATCGACGATGCAATACCCAGGTACGATTAAGGTGAATGTCATCCGCGAAACTCGTGCTATAGAATTCGCTAAGTAGCTAAATTCTACAACGCATTACGCTTGTGGCTACCCCTGTATTTTGGCTATACTGTTATAGATAGCTGAAAACAGGGGTAGTTCTATTTCTGCGAGGATAGATCGATCGGTAGTGAGGTTTTTTCGGCGCAGCCACTATGTGGTTGTTGCTTTGTTTTTACTTGTGCAGTTTTTGCCAGCTGATCAATTACGTACACTTCTGCCGAAAGCACATGCTGCACCTGGTGATGGTCATATGTTGTTGTTCTGGGATGGCGGAAGTGCGCCGAGTGGTTGGAGTTGCGTGTCTTGCAGCCCGGGTGATGATTTCTATCAAAGATTCATTCGAGGTAATGATGCCTATGGAGCTACTGGTGGTGCCGCAACGCATACACACACGGCTGATGGTTCGGTTGACGAGACAACCACGCCAATGCCGGCTCGATCGCGCAATACACCACCGAACGACATTCACGAAAATGATCATACACATACATTTAGTCCGACGATTGGAACTGCTAGCAATCTCCCTGAATACAGACAGCTGCAAGTTATCAGACACGACACTGCAGGTGATCCTGCAACGCTACCGGCTGGTGCAATAGCAATATTTGACGCCGCAGTGCCAACTGGCTGGACGAGGTATTCAGCGCAAGATGGTCGATATATACGTGGTGAAAACACTGTTGGCACAACGGGCGGTTCGAATACGCATACCCATGCCATAACGGGCACAACCGGCACAGCTCAGGGTGCTGATCGTGAACGAAACATAAACGGTACACAAACAAATGTTGCTGATGGGGCACATACGCATGATGCATCGGGGACTTCCGCGAGCACGAGCAACGAGCCACCGTATATTGAGGTCATTCTCGGCGAATTGGACGCTGGTGCTGCCCCGCCAAATGACATGTATGCAATGTGGGATGATGACCCGACAACAGCGTGGTCTGTGAAGAGTGAGAGTGGTGGTGTCTTCCACCAGGCGTTCTTTAAAGGTGCGAGTTCATATGGTGCTACCGGCGGGAGTGAGTCGCACAGTCATGCAGATGTGAGTTATGAATCAGGTTTACCAAGTGCGACGACTACCTCACGAACAAACGGTACGGTCCGCGCCGCAGACGATCAGCATACGCACACGATAAACGTCACGAATTTCTCCGACGTGAATCATCTGCCGCCGTATATCGACGTTATTATTGCCAAGAAACAAGCTCCAAGTACACTGGAGCAATCATCATACCGATGGTTTAGAAACCAAGATAGTACAGATGCTGGAACGTCGCTCGCTGCTGAGAACACCGCAGCAACTGCACCACCTCAGGGCAAAGAATTTCGTTTGCGCTTCACAATTGGTGTCAGCGATGTCGACATGGGGTTGAACGGAGAGACCATGAAGCTGCAGGTTGCGCAACGCGTAGGTGCGTGTGATACGAGTTTCATCGGCGAAACATACAGTGATGTATCAGATTCATCTGGTGTGATTCGTTTTGCTAATAATCCTACGCCAGATGACGGCGATTCGTTAACGACAATTGCTAATGATCCAACTGGCGGAGGCGGGACGGTTGTCGCGCAAAGCTATGAAGAGTCTGGCGGTTTTTCCAATACAGAAGCAGCAATAGATATTGGTGAAGATGGATTGTGGGACGTGGCGTTGGTCGATGATTCAGCACCGGCTTCAACAGCGTATTGTTTCCGTGTGGTGCGTAGCTCTGGATCAAGCCTAGATTACTACAGCGAAATACCAGAAATCACCACTGATGACGGGCTTGGTCATATGCTGCTGTTTTGGGATGGAGTTAGTGTGCCGAGCGGCTGGAGCTGTGTGTCGTGCAACCCAGGTGATGATTTCTATCAACGCTTTCCACGCGGCGAGACTACCTACGGAGCAACTGGAGGTAGTGCTGCGCACTCGCACACCGCAGACGGAACAGTTGGGGCGCAATCAGCCTTATCAGGAAGAAGTAGTGCAGGCACTGGATTCATTCGGGCACACGATCACTCCATTACGCCGATCATTGGCAATGCTAGTAACTTGCCGGTGTATAGACAGCTGCAGGTAATTCGCTTTGACAGCAGTGGAACTCCGACGACAATTCCAGCTGGTGCAATAGCAATTTTTGACGCAGCTGTACCAACAGGCTGGACGAGGTATTCAGTGCAAGATGGTAATTACATTCGCGGTGAGAGCACTGTAGGATCAACTGGTGGTAGCAACACTCATACCCATACGATTACTGGTACAACAAGCATAGGTACAGGGACTATTCGAGGTCAAAACACAAATAATACCCAAGGCCCCGCACCAACTGATACACACACCCACACAATCTCTGATAATTCAGACTCTGTGAGTAACGAACCGCCGTACATCGAAACGATCTTGGGCTCAATAAACGCCAATGGCTCTGCGCCATCAAACATGCTAGCTATGTGGGATGGAGTTATGCCTGGTACCTGGACATCGCAATCAGACGCCGTAGGCGCATTTAACCAGAACTTCATGAAGCCTGCAGCAACCTATGGCGCGACTGGCGGAAGTGCGACGCACTCACATGGCACAACTATCACGACATCATCCGGACCAAGTGCAACGGCGACAACTAGAACGGGTGGGACGAACCTAAGTTCAGCAACGCACACGCACCAAGTTACAATTGATAATTTCTCTGACGTGAATCACCTACCACCTTACATCGATGTCATTATCGGAAAGCTAACAGGCACCAATACTGGGCCAAATATACCGACCGCTTTGGATCAAATTCGCGTAAGTGACAGTTCATCGGTGGCGGTTGGTGGGTTCACCAATAATGGACAAGTTGAATTCACGGCGCAAGCTACAGACACTGACAATCCAGACGATTTGCAATTGTGCGTCGAGGTGCTTCCTATCGGCAGTCCATTCACGAATGTTGAGTTGCAATGCGGCACAGCGGCGACCTACAGTGGCTCAGCGGTTAGCGTGTCAGTTACTATTTCGGGACTCAGTGATGGTACAAGCTACCATTGGCAAGCGCGGATTAAGGACGGAGCGGGGGCGACATCTGGCTGGGTGAGTTTTGGTGCAAACCCAGAGGCAAATGCTGATTTCATTGATGACTCTACTGATCCGAGCGGAACGGTATTTGACGGCTCGACTACGGGATTTGATGCTGATTTCAACGATGGCTCACTTGATACTTTGGAGGCGAATTGGAACATCACAGACGGCGGTTCAGGAATCTCTGAGTACGAATATGCTATCGGCACGAGCGCAGGCGGAACGGATATTGTTGCCTACACGAGCAACGGAACAACCGATTCAGTAACCGCAGGGTCACTTACGCTAGAGACTTCACTGCCGTACTATTTCTCCATTCGTACAACTGACAATGCCGATAATCAGATTATAATAACTAGCGATAGTCAGCTTGTCGCACCGACGCTTACATTTAGCACGAGCACATCAGGCGGTGTACAGTTTGATAATCTGAACGCAAATAATAACTACACAGACACGAAAACTACCGTGTTAACAACGTCAACAAATGCACGAAATGGCTACGCGGTGCGTGCCTATACAACTGGGCTCTTAGAGAATAGCTACTTCGATGTTATTAGCAACTTTACTGGCGGCACCTACGCGGCCCCAGATACATGGCAGAGTGGTGATGTTGGCTACGGCTATACGTCTAATGACACACAGGTGCAGGGATCTAATATCTTCAATGCAGTAACGTGTCCAGGTGGTGGATCAGGAAGCTCATGTTACGCGCCGTTTAGTCAGACAGCTCCGGGCGACATAGTTGCGGACAACGAGTCAACGATTACCGGGACGCCTATTACGAGTGAGCAATTCATCATTACGCATCGCGTCACAACAGATGCAAATCAAGAAGCCGGGCAGTACCAGACAATAGTCATATTCCAGGCCACAGCAAAGTATTAGTAACACCTTGTAAACCGGTAAGTAGGCTACCGGATGGTTTATGGGCGAATCTATTTGTAAATTGCTTGTGCTTACCTCTGTTTTTATATAGAATAAGCATAAGTATCTCGCAAAGGTGACTTGAAATTAAAAATAGGGCGCAACTATTTCAGTCTAATCTTGTACGTGGTCGTTTTTTAATCACGGTACTGCTGTTTTTGGTGACTGAGTTTACTTTTTTGCTTAGTTTTATCCAGCCGGCTGCAGCTGCCGGAGAAATATTCCGTACGACTACCTATGAGATAGAGGCAGGAACTTTTACGAGTACAGTCTATTCACTGACACTCAATAACAACCTAGAGAACAACTACTTCACGATGATAAGCGGTCCATCGGAAGCTACCGGATCTCGAGCACCAAACGCTGATCGGGTACGGGTGACTGCAGATCCACATAGTAATTTTGCTAGCACTACAGCCTCAAACCAACTGGAGCTTACACGCAATAATGCGACCAATGACTGGATAGGAGCCCTTACAGTAGTTGAGTGTCTCAGTAACTGTGCAACAAAAGGGTTTGTTCTGTCAGAAATTCTTGAGACAGATTTAGCGGCAGGTACTGCCAATACACTACAAACAGTGAACGATACCTTAAGTGCAAGCCACACTGCTCAAACAGTACCGTTTGGCGGTAGGTTCGGTGGCGGCATGGAAAGTGCTGGTACGGATTCAAATGCATATGCGACAACTGTTGGTATTAAAATAACTAAAACTAGCACTAATCAAATTACGTATGAACGTTATGGCGCTGAGAGCCGTGCTCCAGCCGCGGGGACTGTGACAACGTATATCACCGAATGGGGAAGTGAATGGACTGTGCAAGATGTGAGCGTGTCAGGCACGAATGCAGGTTCGGGTATTGATGCAACGAATGAATACGAGACAACAAGCATCACATCAGTGGTTCGCGATAATACGTTTGTCTGGGGTGGTGGCTACTCCTATGATGATGGGCTTGGTGATGGTGCACTTGGTCAAGTAATCACTCTTGGTGATGGTGTGTCTCAGAATGCAACTGAAACGCTGGTTGCAGTTGGTGCTGAAGGTGGGCAGGTATCACCAGGTAGAGATTTTCAAGTCTATGTTTTAGAGCATGAGGGTTTAGCAGTTGACTATCGTTTCCGAGCACGAGGTGACCAAGGCAGTAGTACTGGCTATCAAGAGTTAACTCAAACAGTTGATGCACCAATTGGATTAGAAACAAGAGATAATACTGCCACTGATGTGAGGTATACGGAAGGCTTTCGTGTGCCATTGTTCTACAACACCTCAGGAGGGACGGGTCAAGCATATTCACGAACCGGCGCCTGGGGCCTTAGGCACACTGATGTAACCGAGATCACTTATTGGCGTGCTTATGCGGGTCAGCCAATAACTGGGTGGTTTCAGTCAATTGATTTCGCAGACATAAAATTCACCAATGTGATTACTCGGCAAGAGGCTTTTCGCTGGCGAGACGACTCAACAGATCTCAATACCGACGGTGGCTGGTTGGCATCAGAAGATACCAATCTCGGTGATCAAGCAAAGAATACTAATTTGCGCCTACGCATTAAGTCATCAAATTTTGGTACAACACCTGAAACAGCCGCTAAGACTTACGAATTGCAGTTTAGCGAGAAAACATCTGCGTCTTGCAATGCTCTTGGTTCTTGGGTTGGTATCTCTGATAGCACTACGGACGCCTTTGCCCTGTATGATTCACCAAACATCGATCCTGATGGAGAGGTCACGACACTAGGTTTGCTGTCAAACGGAGATGGCTTCACGTATGTCAACGGAGAAGGTCGTGAACTTGCAGATACGACAAACTCTATTGGACCTATAGCAAATAGCGCCTACACAGAAATCGAGTATGCGTTACGTCCAACTGATGAAGCAATCACGGGCAAAACCTATTGTTTTAGACTGTTCGACACGACTGCTAGCATGCCACTTGATGGATATACAGTATATCCAGAACTTACTATTGAATCTGTTGTTATCGATGCTGTTTCTGGTCTAGGCGAAGCTGGCACATTTAGCTCAGCCGTCGATGGAGGCTGGACGACAATTAACTTCTTGGGCACATACATGAACCCTGTCGTTGTCGGGACAACAAATACGCAGAACGGAGAGGATGCGTTAGTGTTTGAAGCACGTAATGTAACCGGTACGAGTGCTGAAATGCGCGTCTGTGAGTCAGAAGGAGCTGCCGCAAACGGCTGTGATACACACGCATCAGAGACAGTTGGGTATATGGTGATTGATGCAGCCGTGGCCGCAACAACGGACGGTATTGAAGCTGGGACATTCTCTGCTGATGGCGATTTTGACACCGATGCAGTAACGACATCTTATCCGACTGCTTTTTCTTCGGCGCCATACGTATTTGCCAATGTTAATACGGTGAATTCATCTGATGAGCCGGTCGAAGTGATGGTCAGAGGTGTTACAGCATCAACTTTTACAGCGGGACTATGTCATCAGTTAGTTGGTCCAGATTTAAATAGCTGTGACACAACACATGGATCAGAGACAGTTGGATGGGTGGCAATTGAACCAGGCAATGAACCTTTTTCGGAGCAGTTTGACACGGGTGATGTGTCAATTGGTAACAGCACTTGGACGCCTATTACATTCAGTCCTTCTTTTGCTGCGCCTCCAGTCGTGATCGTCGAGTCACAGACAGACAACGGAGGTGAGGACGCGGTGCTTGATGAAGCTCGATTGGTAACAACAACAGGTGCTGATATCCGTTTCTGTGAAATGGAAAATTTTGATACTTGCGATAGCCATAATGCTGATGATATTGCGTGGTTTGCTATCGAGCCGGGTCAATTCTCAGAAGCACTCGCACTTGATCAGGACGGCTATCGGTTCTATGAAAATGCTGATGCACTGACTCCAGCCGTTTCGTTAGATGCAGAAAATACTGAGATAGCAAATGTTGATAGCGGCGATGTGCTACGGCTGCGCTTGGCAGTACAGTCGGGTTCGCAAGCTACCGTTGTCGATGCCTTTGAGCCTAAACTCCAGTATGGCGTCGGTACCACGTGCTCTGCTGTAGGCACATGGAATGATGTTGGTGGAATTGGCTCAGGTACAATCTGGCGTGGATATAATAATGCAACACCGTCCGATGCAGCGACGCTTCCGAGCTCACTATTAGATGGAGGTGCTAACACGCTGCAAACTTATGAAGAGGCGAATGATGCCTTGTCAAATCCAAACCTCATCCCGGCTAATAGTCGTGGTGAATGGGATTGGGTTATACAAAATAATGGCGCTGCAAACTTTACCAGTTATTGTTTCCGTATGGTGACTGTTGCTGGCGATCCAATTAATTATGCACTATACCCACGATTAACAACGTCAACTGGTGTGGTCAACTCGGCACCGAACGACCCTATGAATCTTACGCAAGAACGAACAACAGGTGTGAATATTGCAGTTGGTGAGCTGATCAATACCGGCTCAGTAGTATTCAAGGCAGACATAAGTGATCAGAATGCTAATGACATTATCGAGCTTTGTATAGAAGTCAAAGAAGTCGGCCAAGCTTTTACTGATACTGAAGACAGCTGCAGTTCAAGCTATGTATATAACGGCTCCATGGTCGCAGCGGAACACACTATATCGGGTTATGAACACAATACAACATACCACTGGCAAGCTCGCGTTAAAGACGCTGCTGGTTTGTATTCTGCCTGGGCTAGTTTTGGGGGTAATAGCGAAAATGCGCCAGACTTCGATGTTGATACGGTTGACCCGGAGGTAATCGTCTATGATGGTATGACTCTAGGAGCAGACATTGAATTTAACGACGGGTCACTTAATACGCTCAGTGCAGTATGGGAACTGCAAGACGAAGACGTTCCGACTGATTTTAGCGGCTTGGCACTATGGCTCGATGGTGCAGATGTCAACGCAGATGGTTCAACAGTTTCAGATGGAGCTGCAGTAAGCACATGGTTTGATAAATCAGGTAACGGGAATGATATAGCCGGTACTGGCGCCTCGACTTATAGCTCAGCAAACCAGGCGCCCGGATACAGTGGCACGGCACAGCCATTCGATGATACTTACGATCGATCTGGTGGAAACGTAAACTCACAAACGTCATTCAGCGTTGTGACTGGTGATAATACAGATACAAATGCCGTATGGTATGAGACTACGACACCTCGTGTTGCGCCAGGAGAACAAGGGCTACTGGGTGGCGGCACAACTCTTACAAACAATAACTTGTATGGAAGCTTTATTAGCAGTCAGCAACTCGTAACTTTGGAATATCTATCGTCGGGTGCTTCAACAAGCTGGCTTGATCGTAGCCAAGAGTTCTCATTCTCCGAGACGCAGATTTTCGCTGATTCACAACGGTTGGTTATTGGTGATGACACAACTGGTGGAAACCCGCTGCAGTCGAATGAATATGTTCATGAATTAATTGTCTATAATCAAGATTTGACGGCTGCGGAACGAAAAGCTGTATGGAACTACCTCGAGTGTAAATGGGGTCTCAAAGATTGTACTGTTACATATGAATACTCAATTGGTACCTCTCCAGACGGGACTGATCTTGTCGATTGGACTTCTACAGGGACAACAACAACATTTACCGCCAGCACTCTTAATCTAGAAACTTCAGATATATATTACGTCAATATTAGAGCAACAGATCCTGCTGGTAATCAGAAAGTCTTTAACTCTGATGGTCAGCAGGTAGCACCATCGCTTACATTCTCCACGTCGACATCCAGTGGTGTAGTTTTTGATAATCTCAATGCCGGTAATAGTTTTACCGACACAGAGTCGACCATACTCACAACGAGTACAAATGCTCGAAATGGCTATGCAGTTCGCTCATATATAACCGGTTCATTAGAGAATGTACTTCTAGATACGATAGGCGAGTTTGACGGTGGTACTTATGCTGCTCCTGACACCTGGCAAGGTGGGGATGAAGGCTATGGTTATACGTCTAGCGATACACTAGTTGATGGTGTAAATCGATTTAATGCAGCAACATGTCCGGGTGGTGGTAGTGGTGGTCCGTGTTTCGCGCCATTTAGTTTATCTGCCCCTGGCGACATAGTGGCAGACAATCTTGGTCCAGTAGTCGGAACACCAATCTCCAATGAGCAATTTACTATTACGCATCGAGTCACAACAAATGCCTCGCAGTCTTATGGCACGTATCAGACTTCAGTGATATTTCAAGCAACAGCTGTATACTAATTGGCAATGAAGTACGCGTTATTTGGTTTTGGTGTATTGCTGAGTTTCGTATGTATCGCAAAAACTGGACTCGCACAGCAAGAGACACAACTAGTAGTGACGCCAGCTATTATTGATGCGCCAGCAGTCGCCGGTGAATCTACAAAACGTACGATACAGATAAGTAATAACAATGATTATGCACTGCCAATTAGTGTTGAAGTGCAATCAGCTGTTATCGATGGTGAACCTCTTGAGGGAGTGAGTAACGACCGGTATGATGTGAGTAATTGGGTCTCCTTTGACAAAAAAACCTATATTTTTGAATCTGGAGAGACGCGGCAAATACCATTTACTATTACGCCTCCGTTTACTGCTTCAGCTGGCGGACATTATGCACAGATTAGTATTCGAGGGTTAACCCTCGAATCTTCATCAGGGCAGCAAGGACTTGTATTCCCTGAGATTGGTGTGCCGTTACTCGTAACGGTGCCGGGTGAAATCGTTGAGGATGCTCGTGTTCAGGATGTGTCGATATTTCCTCGATTCGTAACACCAAACAAACCAATTGATATCGAAATACCCGTTGAAAATATTGGAACGGTACATAATCTTGTTCGAGTGAAGATGGTCTTTGTGCAGGGTGATTCGGTTGTTGATGAACTAGAGTTACCGCCAGGAATTATTCTCCCTGGCACGAGGAAGCTCTTCCGTGGTGTGTGGCAGCCAGAACAATATGGGCAGTTTGATGCCTATGTAGAATTGGCGTATGGGTCTAATCGCACTACAACACGATCGCAAGCAGAACAGGTGCTTGTCATGCCTCCTGTCAGCTCACTTATCTTACTTGGAATTTTTGTGTGGCTAGGTACTTATCTATGGCCGCGTCGGCAGAATATTGTAGGTGCTATTAAAACAATATTTACAGCTCAATAAAGCTTGCGCTTTACTCTTGATTTCGGTACAATTTCAAGGAATTCTACAAAGAGAGGGTATTACATGACACAAACAAAGATTTTTCGACTATCGACGCTTTTGGCGATAGTTGGTTTATTAATGGCACTTTTGCTGCCAGCAGTTCCTGCGAGCGCTTTAACAAATAGTTCATTGCTATTGTCAGATCCGCGTACTGGCGAGACAAGTGACTACACACTAACGACTAGCGGTCTAACAACTGGAACTACGATCAACTGTATACAGCTGGATATCGGTACCGCATCTGATGGTACAGGCGATGTTGGGCTTGATCTTTCAAGTGTCGATGTAACGACTGAAACAATTACATCTGGTGGTGCATGGGCAGATGCGAGCGTTGACGGTACAACTGATCAATTGCGATACACATCAGCTGGTGGAGCAACACCAAATGCCTCAGGTTCAATTACTTGGGATGATGTCGTCAATGGATCCACTGAAGGTGCAACATACTACGGCGTATTTGAGACATTTAGCAATACCGACTGTTCAACCGGTGGTCCTGTCGACTCGGTCACTGTTGCATTCACCTACAAAGACGGAGAATTGGTGCAACTTACAATTGATCCAACACTAACATTTACTTGTTCAGATGTCGCATCTGGACTGCCGGTAAACGGTGTGAACACAACAGTTGCTTCGACTGCGAGCGGTATTAATCATGGCAATTCAGTAACATTTGGTGCCAAAGGTATATCAGCACATGATTTGAACGTGACCACAAATGCACCTGGCGGCTACACTGTGTACATCCGCCACACAGGACAGCTTACAAATGGTTCTGACAACATTGCTAATCACACCGGTACAAATGCAGCGCCTACAGCTTTCCCTGCTGCAGGTACTGAAGCCTGGGGCTATACAACTGAGGATAATACTCTAGGAGGTGGTGGAGCGACACGGTTTACTGCTGCAAATGGATACGCCGGCTTTACGACTACTAACGAGCCAGTCATGGACAACACAGGTGCAGCTCCAAGTGGTGACACGGTTCGTGTTGGTCACCAGGTTGGTGTAGCGAATACTACACCGTCAGGTACATACCAGACGACCATTGTGTACACAGTTGCTTCTGTGTACTAAAACTCACAAGCAGTGATGTACAAAAGACCCCGTTTGCGCGGGGTCTTTCTCTTGAGTAGTCTATAAAAACAGGGTAGACTACTTAGTAAGTATGGGGTTCACACACAGACACATTGCCAGGTGGGCAAGCGTCGCTTTAATTGCACTAGTTAGTATTTTTGCTGTTTTCACTGTCTCGTCCAGTGCACAAGAACCAGCTGAGACTATTTCACTTGGTATTTCACCGCAAATTCTTGATGTGACGGCTAATCCTGGAGAGACACTTGAGAATACATTCCGATTAACGAATGCTTCTCCAGCGTCAGTCGATATCCAAGCAACACCAAAGAACTTTACACCTCGTGGGGAGGAAGGCGCCGTTGATTTAACCGTCGATGACACTAGTTTCTCCTTAGCAGACTGGGTTAGTGTGTCGCCTGAGCGAACAGTAATTGAGCCTGGTCAAACAACTGATTTTGCTGTTACGATTGTGGTGCCAGATAACGCTGAGCCTGGTAGCCATTTTGGCTCAGTGGTTTTTCAGACAATTCCACCAGAAGATGCTACCGCAGACGCCTTAGTGAGCCAGGAAATAGCTCCGGTAATACTTGTAAAAATAGCTGGAAACACGACCGAGACAGCCGAGATAGAAGAACTCACCACTGATCAGAATAGCTACGGTAGTAACCCAACAATTCAGTTAATTTCTCGCATAAAGAACACCGGAAATGTTCACTTCAAACCGGTGGGTAAGATTACTATCAAGAATATGTGGGGAAACGAGATTGCTGAATTAGAGCTGGATCGAAGAAATGTGCTGCCAGATTCTATTCGGCAAATAACAACTGATTGGCAGCCAGAAGGGTTTCAATTAGGCAGATACACCGCAACTTTAACTCTTGTGTATGGAGAGAATGATGAAATACGTGTCGAAGAAACGAGTTTCACGATTTTCCCTTGGGAGATAATATTACCAATTGTAGCTGGAGCTGTAATAGTGAGTTTTGTAGCCATACGTTATCGAAAGCGCTTTGCACTAGCTGCAAAAGTACTCAGCGGTAAACAAGATACTAATTCAAACTCAAAAGGCACAAAAGAGTAAGTAGCGTGCATAGAATCACACAACTAATGGTGGTAGGGTTGTTTGTAGGTCTATTTTCACTAGCTATAGCAAATAACGGCGCTGCCATCTCGCGAACGGAAGACATAGAGTTAACAATCCCTGATACCGTGTTGGAAATTAGTGGCTATGCAGCTCCAGGCGCGCTCGTAACAATTCAGGAAGGTAGTTCTACGCTAGGCACAGTCCTGGCAAACGCGGAAGGAGCTTATTCAACAGTACTTACTTCGCAAGACGCAGGTTTGCGCTCTATTAAGACATATTTTACTGATGCAGAGGGTATACGCTCTCAGACAAGCACAAGGAATATTAGTATTCAACCACAGCGAGTTACCTCGTTTGAAACATATTTAAGCCCAACAATTATCCGGCGAACACCTACGCAAGTTCAGAGCGGCAGTATCGTACAGATTGTTGGTTATACAGTTGCTGATGCACGCGTGTCATTGTCATTCGGCGTCGTTGGAGATGAACAGCAGGTCATTGCGAACTCAGCAGGATATTATGAATTTTTATTAGACACTAAAATTTTAGATGATGGAAAGTACACTGTTTCAACATCAAGTAAAAAAACAGGATTGACAGATAGCAGTGAGCAGTCTAAATCTGTTTCTTTTCGAGTTGTTAGCAAAGAAAAGTCAGAGGAAGGTGCCCCTGACATAATCGTCCGTCCTAATCAATTACCTCCCCCTATTCCACAGTCACCAGATGACGGATCTGTCATAGTCGGCGACAGTGTATTAATAACTGGTGAGTCAGTGCCTTATGCTCAAATTGTAATTTACGAAAATGGCAAGGTTATTGGCTCAGTACTTTCGAATGGACAGGGTAAATGGGAATTCAACTATACCGCTACATCAAGCCCCATAGTATTAACATTTGAAGCGTGTCGGGAGGGGGTCTGTAGTGTTCTATCGCAGTCTTTATCTCTGTCGTTTCCAGCATTGGTAAGCACTCAGAATCCATGTAGCAAGCAGGTTTTTGAGCTGGAGTCTTATCGATTTTGGGGTGTACTGCCAAACGAGGAGGTGATGCTAGATGTATTGTTAACAAATGGTGACGGGGTGTTATTTGTAGATTGGGGTGACGGTACTACTGAAGAACGGTTTGATCATGATGCGGATAGACCAACGTCCTACGAACATGTTTATAGCACAGGCCAGCATAATGGCTCTATCAGATTTGAACAAGGGGAGTGTAATATAGCACGATACTTTAGTGTAGATGCTCGTGGCCATAGTGGCATTAACACAAATTTTTACCTTATGGCATTGCTGATTCTGGCCATCTTACCGTTTAGTTATTGGTCATATATCGAAGGTAAGGTTCTAATGCAAAAAGAAGTAAAAAAAGCGACAAAGAGCAACATATAGATAGAAGTTTTACTTTTCATTACCTAAAGTGTTACAGGGGTAGTAAATCGTATGCAAGTAAGTTATAATTGTGTCTCAGTCCGGGGTGTAGCTCAGTTGGCTAGAGTGCGCGGTTTGGGACCGTGAGGTCGTAGGTTCAAGTCCTATCACCCCGACCATAAAAGATTCACAGATACTGTGAGTCTTTTTTAATTGGCTGTATAATCAGTACATTGTGTTAAAGCTTCTCATAGCAACGGTGCCAATTGCCTTTATCTTGCTCTTGTCTGAATATTTGTGGCGCAAGAAAGTTGTCAGAGGAGAACGGGCACGAAAACTAATTCACATTCTTGCTGGTGTATGGATGGCGATGTGGCCATTCTATCTACCGTTTGACGGTATATTTATGCTTGGTTTTCTCGCTATGACCGTGCTGTTGTACTCTCGTTTTACAAATTTATTTCATGCGATGTATGCAGTAAAGCGAAAGACTTATGGTGAGTTATTCTTCGCACTCGCAATTATTGTATGTGCGTATTTAGGCCAGGAGCCGTGGGTTTTTTCGGTGTCTATTTTGCTTCTCGCGGTTGCAGATGGTGGAGCGGCGATTGTTGGGCGCTATTGGGGTGCGGGTAATAGCTACTTTGTCTTTGGAAATAAAAATCTCCAGAAAAGTATTGCAGGGACAGCCGCATACTTAGTATTGGCGTATGTTTCGATAGGAGTTGGTTGGCTCGAAGGAGGTGAGCAAGTTATACAGGATAATGTTGTACTTGTACTATTGGTTCTCCCGTTCGGCGCGACATTATTAGAAAATACCGCACCGTATGGCAGCGATAATATATTAACCCCACTGTATGCAACAGTCCTTCTGAACGGCCTGCTATAATATACGAAGATGATTAAAAAAGTAGAAGAAAACCTACGTGAGTTTGTCTATGGAGGCATGGACGGCGCAGTAACGACATTTGCTATTGTCACTGGTGCTGCAGGGGCAGGTTTCAGTACAAAAATAATACTTATATTAGGTCTTGCTAACGTATTTGCCGATGGCTTTTCTATGGCGGTTGGAGCGTATTTAAGCGAAAAAGCTGACATGGAGTTAGAAGCAAAAAACACCAAAGTACAAGGTGATCAACCAGGTGTGCCGCTTGCTGCTTCTGTGGCTACATTTATTTCATTTGTTCTCGTAGGGTTTATTCCGCTAAGTATTTATATAATCGATTATATAGCTGATCTTGGGCTTGGTGATGATGCGCTTGTGTATTCAATATTCTTAACACTAGTCGCCTTTGCAGCCATTGGCTATTTACGAGCAGTTATTACGCATATCAGTAAAGCGAAATCTGTACTAGAGTCCCTTGGGCTTGGAGTGGCAGCGGCAATAATTTCTTACTCACTTGGTAGTGTGCTCGAAGGATTAATTACGTAATTTTACTTAGTTGTGTGGGTGGACGTCGTCAGTGTGACGTTGACCTTTGCCAAGATATTTTTGTTCAAGATTGCCAACTGCTAGGTTCGTGAGTACCACGAGGCCTGTCAAGCAAAGCGCAAGCCAATATCGTTCAAGTCCAACTGTTATACCGATTCCTGCTGCAAAAAGTATTGATGCAGCCGTTGTAAGGTAGTAGACACTGTGTGATTTCTCACTCTTAAGAACTGTACCAGCACCGATAAAGCTAATACCGACAATAACGGCTTCGATAACACGAACAGGGTCCGACTGAACCGCAACGGGGCTTGTGGCAAAGTCTCGGATTAGGAGTGTGCTAATGCCCATAACGAGTGCCGCTGCACCAGCGACGAACATGTGCGTACGTATGCCAGCTGGTTTTTTTGATAGTTCTCGCTCGATACCTATAATACCGCCCATGCTGACAGCAACGACAACTTGTAGGAAAATATCTATTTCTTCTTGAGTCATATAGTAAGCATAAGTATTACAGAAGTCTTTATTCGATACAAGGATTTGCTGAAAATAAAAAAGACCACTACTTTGTGATCTTCATTTGGGGCGAGTGATGGGAATTGAACCCACGGCCTTCGGAACCACAACCCGACGCTCTAACCAACTGAGCTACACCCGCCATAACTGTTTAGTATAACTTGGTACCCTGGGAGGGAGTCGAACCCCCGACACGCGGGATAGAAGCCCGCTGCTCTAATCCGCTGAGCTACCAGGGCATCTATTTTTGGTGCGGGTGGCGGGAGTCTAACCCGCGTCGCCTGCTTGGAAGGCAGGAATAATAAACGTTATACCACACCCGCTCGATAAAAATAGCGCAGCGTAACGGGGGTTGATTATAGCAGAAAACATTCTCATTCGGAAGCAAGAACGGTATACTACCTTCATGTATCAACAAGTAAAAAACGTTATCAAGAAGCTGGTGCCTCAGAAATTTCGCTATTCTCTAGCAAATTCATTGCACTGGATAGAGGCGTTTGGTGCCAACATCGCGACTGGCTTCCCAGCAAGAAAGCTAAAAGTCATTGGTGTAACGGGTACTTCTGGCAAGTCCACGACGACTGCCATGATATCGCATATATTTAATGTGAACGGATACAAAGCGGCTCATTTCACAACGACAAATGCATACTGGGGTGGTGAAGAGCACGTGAATGCGTCGACACTCACGACAGAGCGGCCACTAATGTTGTACAGACGAATAAAATCAGTCGTTGACGCAGGAGATGAGTATTTAATCATCGAGTCATCCGCGCATGCAGTTGTGCAGCATCGTTTAGCGTTCATCCCATTTGGAGGTGCAGTATTTACAAATCTCAGCCACGACCATCTTGATTATTTCGGTGATATGAATACGTACGCATCTGCAAAGCAAGGATTATTTAAATTGGTCTCGAGACATGACGGCTATGGGGTGTTTAGGGATTCAGACGACTATAGCGCACTGATGTACAGTCCAATAGCTGAAGAGAAAAGAATGACGTTTGATTTTGACACGGGATCTATCCAGGCGCATGACATTAGTGAAAAGGACGGTGTCTCTTCGTTTACCGTGTCCTTTAAAAGCGAGTCTGTCGAGGTTAAAATGCCGCTTATCGGCAAGCATAATGTTTTAAATGCATTAGCTGCAGCTGGCTGTGCTGTGCAAGAGGGAATAGACTTTACGCAAGCGGCAAAGGCACTTGATTCATTCCAGGGAGTTAAAGGTCGGATGGAGCGGTTAACTGCCCCTAATGGAGCACAAGTACTTATCGATTTTGCACACACGCCTGAAGCATTTGAACTCATTTTGTCCGATTTGCAGCGATCAAAAACAGGAAAATTGATAGCAGTTTTTGGTGGATATGGCGATCGAGATCCGACCATTAGAGCGCCGTTTGGCAGTATTGCAGCCACATATTGTGATGACATTATACTTACCGAAGATACCGTTGGCTCGGAGACGGTCGCAGCAATCAACCAGGATATTATAACTGGAATAAAATCCGTAGCATCATATAAAGGTGGCTACTTAGAAATTGAGGCTCGAGAAGAAGCGATACAGGAAGCACTAAAACGAGCTGGACCTAACGACACGGTCGCGTTGCTCGGCAAAGGTCACGAGCGTGAGATTAAGCGATACCCGACAGATAAACCGTGGGATGAGATTCAAGCGACTAGAGATGCATTTGATGTGCTTAGTAGGGGCAAAAATGCAAAATAACAGGATAGAATCACTGCTTCAAGATATCGAGACTGTACTCATTGGCTTGCGAGATGACGTGGTTGCTGGAGCAGGTACAACAGACGTTATGTATAAGGCGGATGGTAGTGAGCAGACCGATATGGACGTTCGAGTTGAGCAAACGGTTTTTGATTTTGTGAAGTCGCGATATCCTGAGGTGACTTTTTACGGTGAGGAGACGGGATATGGTCTGCCGTTACCTGAGCTATGCTGTTTGCTTGATCCGATTGACGGTACAAAAAGCTACGTTGAGGGTACAGATGGCTACACTGCTATGGCAGTACTTATCTTAAATAATGTAGCAGTGGGTTCGATCATCTACCGGTATACGGACGGAGCGTCATTTATCGCAATAAAGGGTAGTGGTGCAACGAAAAATGGAGAGAAAATTTCTCTGCAAAACACTGATCTTCCGAGAACTATTTACTGTCGAGAGCGCATGATTCCTTTTGTGCAGCAGCTACCAGAACTTCATGGTTACACGGTAGAAAAAGGTCCTACCGGTGCGGGTCACGGCTTCGCATTAGTTGCAGAAGGTGCGATAGCAGCTCGCATAAACGCCACACATTCCGTTGGCGGCGGCGGGTTTATCCATGACTACGCGCCTGGAACCTTGCTTGTGGAAGAGGCTGGAGGTTCAGTGGTGCCCTTTGAAGACAAGCCGTACGCAGTAGATACCTTCAGTTTTGTCGCATGTCATCCTGCATTATCTAGCACGGTGTCTTCCGTACGTACAGCGCTAGCTAGTATTGAGGTTGATAGTCTAGGAAAGAAAATCTAGCGCGTCTTTTGTAAGCTCTTTTATATCTCGCGTTCCATCTAGCTGCAATGTGTTTTGGTGCTCGTGGAATGAAGAGAAATTTTCAACTCGGTCCATAAACGTATGCTTTGAAGGTCCGTGCTCGCCAGCAGCGATTCGTTCTTGAATGCGTTCATACGCAATATCGGGTGGCGTATTTAGTTCAATGATGTATACATCAAGTTCTACGCTTTTTTCATGTGCTGCTGTGCGAATAAAGTCAATCAACCTGGTAAATACACCTTCATCGGTGAATGGCTGATTCCACATAATTATTGCTCCGTCTTGTGCTGCACGTACAGCCTGGAGTCGTAGCCAGCGAAACGGGTGAATTGCTTTTGGCAAGTCTTGTGCTGTAAGCTCTTCAGAAAATTTTTTGTAGCCGGGGTTATTCAGATCAAGCGCATCTGGATCCAGCAAGACAATGTTTTCGTTTCCCAGAGTCTGCAATAATTGATGTGCTAAGTAGGACTTTCCACTTCCTGGAATACCACGTATAAATACTAGCTTTGCATGTTGTGTGTGACTCATAATCTGAGAATATTATACACTCTACAAGCACTTGTCATTGTGCTAGAGTTATATACACAGTATGGAAACAAATACTTTCATTGAAGACGAAGTCGCATTTAGTTTGTTTCTTGGCGTACTGACTTTTGTGTTCGCGATGTTGTTAACGCCAATTTATACATACGTCGCCTACAAAAAGAAGCTCTGGAAGAAGCCGCGTACTCACTCTGTGACAGGTGACGAATTAAAAGTCATATCAAAGCTACGTATTAAGCGTAAGATTCCGCGCATGGCCGGAATCGTCACTATAGTCGCTGTTGCATTGACGACGCTTTTCTTTAATCTAGATCGCGAACAGACGTGGCTGCCGCTAGCTGCACTAATCGGTGCGGGCTGCATTGGTATGATTGATGACTTAATCAATATCAAAGGTTTGGGTGGTAAAGTAGCCGGACTATCTGCGCCGTTGAAACTTGCAATGATTAGTACAGTTGGACTTATCGGTGCATGGTGGTTTTACTTCAAGCTTGATTTTGACTTGTTGCAAATTCCGTTTTACGACAGTATCTCGCTCGGGCTGCTTATTATTCCGGTTTTTGTATTTATCGTGATTGCGACGAGTAATGCAGTGAACATGACTGATGGGCTCGATGGGCTTGCAGGTGGTTTGTTGATTAATGCTTTTGGAGCATACGGCATTATTACTGCGATGCAAGGAAACTACGGTATTGCAGCATTTTGTTTTTCTATCGTCGGTGCTCTCCTGTCGTATACGTGGTTTAATATCGCACCAGCTCGTTTCATAATGGGGGACATAGGTTCGTTTGCGCTAGGAACTGCTCTTGGTGTTGTTGCTATGCAGTCTAATACTTTATTGCTGCTCCCAGTAATTGGCTTTATTTTTGTATTAGAGGCAGGCTCTGTTCTGTTGCAGGTTCTATCAAAAAAGATCCTGAAACGAAAAATTTTTCGAGCTTCACCACTTCATCACCATTTAGAGTCTGGCGGGTGGCCCAAGACAAAAGTTACTATGCGTTTCTGGATATTAAGCCAGATGTGCGCACTGTTTGGTGTGACGCTGGCGATTACCGGCGGCTTTATCTCATAGTTTATAAATCGTAGATAACTTCTATATCGGCACCCAAGTTATTAAGCCGACGAGCAATATCCTCGTAGCCGCGATTGATCGTGTAGACGTTGCGAAGCATTGAAGTTCCAGGTGCAGCTAACATGCCGATGAGGAGTAGGCTGGCCGGACGAAGCGCGGGTGGGCAGACGAGGTCTGCTGCACTGAATTTTGTTGGACCAGTTATGTAGACTCTATGCCGGTCAGCGAGATCGATGTTCGCTCCAATTTTTGAGAGTTCAGTGTAGTAGATTGCTCGATTTTCAAAAGACCAATCATGAATAAGTGTGCGACCTTTTGCGATTGCAGCGATAGGTACGAAGTAAGGTAGATTATCCATGTTCAGCCCTGGGTATGGCCGACTGTAGATTTTTCCAGATGGGGCTTTGAGGCTTCCATTGTGTTTATGGACCGTTACATCAACGAGGTCTGTGAATCCGTTTTCTGCTTTGTAGCGCTTTGACTGCGTGAACGACGCGCCCATTTTTTCAAGCTTTAAGAGCTCGAGAGCCATAAAGTCAATCGGTACTCGATTAATTGTGATCTCAGAGTTAGTCGTGAGAGCGGTGCTGACAAAGAACATCGCTTCAATTGGGTCTTCAGCCGGGGCGTACACAATATCCTTTTTTATCTGACCTTTTACGCCAGTTATATGCAATGTTGTCGAGCCTTTGCCCTCAATCTTTACGCCGAGTGCTTCAAGATACCCACACACGTCTTGGACCATATAATTTGCACTTGCAAATTGTAAGGTTAGCGATTTGTCGTCATGCGCCGCTGCCATCAACACATTTTCGGTGACTGTATCACCTGATTCATACATGATTATATGTTCAGGTTTTGCATACGTAGTTTCGACTTTATAGAATCTGTCTTTTGCCTCGATGTTTACACCGAAGTGTTCTAGGCCGTATAGGTGTGGTTGAACAGAACGTTCTCCCAACTTGCAGCCCCCTGCATATGGAATTTTGAATTCAGGTAGTTCATGCGCGAGAGCGCCAATCATCATGAGCACAGAGCGAGTTTTACGCGCAGCCTTGCCATCTAATTGATCCATTTTAAGGGTCGCTGGGCGTTTTAGCTCCAGATCATTATTATCAAGCCAGCGCACTTTGACGCCAATACTCTCTAAGACTTCAATGATTCGGAATACTTCTTCGATGCGAGGGAATTTCTTAAAGGTTGTCGTACCCTTGTTGAGCAAGCTTGCACAGAGTAGAGCAACAGCGGCATTTTTACTTGTTTTGAGGGTGATTTCTCCTAACAGCTCTTTGCCACCCTTAATTTTGAGATTTACACCTTGGTTTCCTACCGATATGAGCGGTTTCTGCAATACGTCGCTAATTCGACTTAGCATATCGAGGCTGAGATTTTGGCCACCTTTTTCTATACGATTGACGGCTGACTGGGAAGTTTGTAATTTCTTTGCAAATTCTGCCTGTGTGAGTCCTCGTATCTGTCGTATCTCAGAAATGAGAGCACCAAGTCGTTGATTGGGATCATTCATGCATAACAGTATAACATTTCAGATGATGCATATACCATACATGATATATTGTGTATTTTACGTGTACTCGAACACTATAACTGGGGTATACTTTTTTTATGATTTAGCGTATTTCTCCAGCAACAGAAATTGGTAAGAGATAGTAATTATTGGAGGGACAGATATGAATGATTTTCCGTTCATCGCAGATGAAGAAATTCAAGAACTAGCAAAAAAAGAAGCCGAGCGTCAGGCAAATGGCCTAGAGATGATTCCGAGTGAGAACCACACATCGGAAGCTGTGCTCAACGTGCTTGGTTCACGGCTGACTGATAAGTATTCAGAGGGTTACCCTGGTGCGCGTTATTATGGCGGCTGTGAAATTGTTGATCAAGTCGAAAATATAGCTATAGAGCGGGCAAAAGAATTGTTTGGTGTAACACACGCGAATGTACAGGCATATTCAGGTTCACCTGCTAATCAAGCAGTGTATTTCGCATTACTAGAACCTGGTGATACTGTGCTAGGAATGCATCTTTTTTACGGTGGTCACATGACGCATGGTTTGAAAGTGAATTTTTCAGGGACGTTATACAATTCAGTTCAATATCATACCGATAAGTCGGGATTTATTGATTATGATGAAGTCGCCAAAATGGCAAGGGAACACAAGCCGAAGCTAATTGTAGGTGGCTATACTGCGTATCCACGAAAAGTAGACTGGAAAAAGCTTCGAGAAATTGCTGATTCTGTTGATGCTTTTCTACTCGCGGATATTTCTCATATTAGTGCGTTAGTTGTGAGTGGTGATCACCCATCTCCGGTCGGCATTGCAGACGTGGTGATGACAACGACTCACAAGGGTATGCGGGGCCCGCGAGGGGCACTCATTTTGTGTAACGGAAATCCTTCGACGCCACTTAAAAAGTTAGAGAAAACTAAGGAAAACATACCGTCTTTGATTGATCGAGCAATTATTCCTGGACTTCAAGGAGGGCCGCACAATCACCAAACGGCCGGAATTGCTGTTGCACTCAAGCAAGCACTGCAGCCGGAGTTTAAAGAGTACGGTCATCAAGTAGCTAAAAATGCAAAGGTTCTCGCTGATGAACTAATGAAGCGTGGCTTTGAATTAGTAACTGGCGGTACTGACACGCATCTCATGGTAATCGACATGAACAATAAAGGTTTGAGCGGCAAAGAAGCAGAAAAAGCCCTCGGTAAGGCTGGCATTACCGTGAATAAGAATACGGTGCCATTTGATCCTAGAAGTCCGTTTGATCCAAGTGGCATACGACTTGGAACGCCGGCGTTGACAACACGAGGCATGAAAGAAAAAGAAATGGTACAGGTAGCTGCGTGGATTGATGAAGCTGTTCAGCATGCTGATGATGATGCGCATCTCAAAAACATGCATAAGGAAATTACGAAATTCACAAAAGATTTCCCGTTGCCTAGCTAGAATTGAATTGGTTCGCCGAGGACTGTATCTTCTCCGATTATATTGGCGTTAAACACTGCCTTTGTGCGAGCGAAGACTTCGCGCATGCTTTGGCCGATAAATCTACGTGGTGAGCTTCCGACGCCTTCTGCTTTTACACCAAACGTATCGATACCGAAATGCTCACACAAATAGATCGCACGGGGTAGGTGGGTTTGTTGCGAAATAAGTATAGCTGAATCGATGTTGAAAATTTTTGCGGCTCTTTCACAAGACTCGAAGGTGCTTCTACCTGCTAAATCTTGCTGCATAGCACTACGTGGTACGCCGCGCTCGTATAGGTAATTCTCCATGACTTGTGGCTCATTGTAGGCAAGCGTTCGGTTGTCACCTGTGAGTAAGAGCTTTTTAATTTTGCCATCTTTGTACAGTTTGTACGCCGTATTGAGCCGGTCCTGTAATGGGTCCAGCGGACCTTCGTCTGTAAATCCTGCACCAAAGACTATGCCGACTCGTTTGTCATCGAAAGTGTCATCAATGCTGTATACAGACGAGACTTCCTTTTGAACAATCAAGAATGACCCGAGTACAAATGCTAATGCCAAACCCACTGCGAGCAAGATCAGCTCTTTTATATTAGATGTAATATATAGAAATCCTCGCTCAATCACCGAAATCACCTAATAGTCGAACTTCAGCTTCAAGCTCTATCGCTAGCTTTTGTCTCACCGTTGCTTGAATCAGTTTCATGACTGCATGTACGTCTTGTGCGGTAGCACCAGGTAGCGCTTCAATTTTTAAGACATTATTCTCGTGTAAACGTACGTTCCCCCATGCTTGACCTCGTTTGAACCCAGCAGCCAACAGTACGTGAGCGGCTGACACTTTTTGTTCGTTGCCAGCATGTGTTGCATTCATTTTACGGATTTCGCTACTAGTTTTACCGCTTTCATCAAAAGTAATTATTTCTGCAGCTTTTTCAGGAGTAACAAGTATGTTCTTGAAAAATGAGCCAGCAGTTCGATGCGCTTGTTTATCTTCAGGATTCCAAAGAGAACCTGCTCGTCGACGGGCTTCGATAATGACCTCCCGACGTGTTTGCAGCTTGTCGAGAGAGACACTCCTCTCTTCAGCTATATCGATAGCTTTCTGGTAGGTGACGTCCGTAGTCTGTTTCCTTGCTAGCTGCAGACATACTCTCAGAATAATCAAATTCTTACCGGCGTCTGTCTGAAAAATAGATTGTTTGTAGTCCCATGATAGGTCATCTTTGGTGAGTTTCATTATCGAAGACGTTGTCCGGTCCCATACCTCGATCCACTCAGCAACCGTACCAACAGACTGGCCATATGCAGTGATGTTGATAAATACAGATGCACCCACGCTGCCAGGAACTTTGCTCATCAACTCAATGCCCCACAAGTTGTGCTCAATTGCTTGTTTGACGACGTCATCCCACCACGCTCCAGCATCAGCAATGATCTGTGCTTTTGTCGGGTCAACTGATATTTCACCACCACGTATACATATCGTCATACCAGGCAATCCCTTATCAGATATTAGACAATTGCTTCCGTAGCCGATAGTCCACAGCTGTGTATCAGACAGTGTGCATTGCAAAGCCTCGGTTAGTTCATCTGCATTATGTACGAGTGCAAAATTCTCAGCCATACCACCAACACCGAATGAGGTGTATGGTGCTAACTCAACGTCTTGTTTGATATGAAAAGACATATGTCAGATTATACCTTGTTTACTCATCTTGTTATACCTGATTTAAAGAGGTAAAATAGATTGACAATGGGAAATGAAAAAACGCCGTATAAGCAATTCGGACTTGAGTTAAAACGGCTACGATCAAAAGCCGCCAAAACGCCAGCGGAAGTTTCTGGGGCTATTGAGATTGACGAAATTCGACTTGCTAAATTTGAAAATGGTGAGCTACGACCAAGCGAAGATATTCTTCATCTTTTACTGCAGCATTTTGATATTCAAGGTTCAAAAGCAGAAGAATTATGGAAGCTGGCAGGATATGGCAGTTCACAGACTCCAGAGCAAATCTTCATGCAGGATGATTTTGGCACGGCCGTTGAAGAGGTTGCAATGCAGCTTGCCGCTCAGGACAATAGAATTGTCTACACGGATATGCTCCAGGTAATGGTGAATAACTATGGCGTTATTATGAATTTTATGCAGGGTGCAGGAACTGGCAATCAACCGCTCGCAGTTGCTCGTGTAGGCATGAGCAAAGAACATGCACGCACCGTTATAGATGTATTGCAACGTACACTTGACGAGGCTGATAAGCCATCAAAACCAAAACAAATTTCACCGGGAAATAACGCGTCTGAAAAGAAGAGGTAGCGTATGCTGCCAGATTTGAGTAGCGGATGGCAAGTCCTACTATTTATATGGTTTATTTTTGAGTGGATATTGCGTTTGGTGATGCTCTACGTCGTTCCGAAGCGCAAATCTCCTGCAGCAGCAAATGGATTTCTCCTCCTCATTATGCTGTTGCCGGTGCCAGGAACCATTATTTTTGTAATGTTTGCTAATCCAAAACTGCCACAAATACGTCGTGATAAACAGCGTGAAGTTGACCAGTTGACGCAAAAAGAACTCGATGAGATCCAACAAAACCACACAGGGATCATCACAAAGCCATCAAATGAAACACATAATTCTATAGCACGTCTTGGTTCAGTTTTAGGTGGTTTGCCGCCAATGAGCGGTAATAGCGTCCAGTTGAGTACTGATTATGAGGGTGGTCTTAAAGAGATTGCGAAAGCCATTGACAAGGCAGAGCAGTACGTACATATAGAATATTTCATTATCGTGCTCGATGAGTCAACAGAGCCAATTTTTAAAGCATTGGAGGGAGCGGTAAAAAGAGGCGTTAGTGTGCGGGTGCTATACGACAAATTGGTTTCAAGAAGCTATCCGCGACACAAAGAAATGATTGAAAGACTTACAAACGCTGGCGTACAGCATCATCAAATGATTCCTTTGAGTCTTATGCCAGGGAAGTATTTTACACGTCCCGACCTGCGCAATCACCGGAAAATAGTTGTCATTGATGGGTCGGTTGCATTTACTGGATCGCAGAATATAGTACAGCGAAACTATCATCGAAAAGATGACTTGGTGTATGAAGAATTGTTGCTGAGAATCGAAGGACCAGCTGTATGGCAGATGAACAATGTATTCCGGTCGGATTGGTTTCCTGAGACGGGTGACACACTCGTAGACCTCGTAGAAGATGAGGATATGCCAAGCAAAGCTGGTGACGTTATCGCGCAGGTACTACCGAGTGGTCCATCGCACGACGAGGAAAATAATCTGCGCTTCTACACATCTATGGTGCACGCTGCAAAAAAACGGGTTAGTATCGTCGTACCATATTTTGTTCCTGATGATTCCTTTCTGGATGCACTTACAACTGCAGCTCAGCGCGGTGTTGAAGTTGTCATTATTAATTCGGCCATAATCGACAAGGTTATCGTTGGCCATGCACAGCGCTCGTATTATGAGGAGCTATTGCAGGCTGGCGTGAAAATACATTTATACAAGTGGCCGGTGTTTTTGCATACGAAACAGGTCATTATTGACGATGAGGTTGCAATTATTGGATCGAGTAACCTCGACGTGCGATCTTTTGCATTGGACCTTGAGCTGAATGTTATCTTGTATGACCAAAAAACAGTGAAAGAATTATTGAACATAGAGGGTGAGTATATTAAGAAGTCTGATCCTGTGCTCATGAAGCACTGGATAGCGCGCCCGCTTAAACATAAGATCTTAGAAAGTCTAGCTCGCATAACTGCACCGCTGCAGTAGAGTGATTTGTATGATTAAAACTATTGCAGAAGCTGAAGCAATTCTACGAACGTATGTACCTGCAGTATCTAAAACTGGCGATGATCAGTCACTAGAGCGTATGTGGCCTGCGCTGCAAGTGGCAGGCAATCCGCATGAGGCTTTACGGGTAGTTCACGTTGCCGGGACAAGCGGTAAGACTTCAACGAGCTACTATATAGCTGCACAGCTAGCAGCAAGCGGCAAAAAGGTTGGCCTAACCGTATCGCCGCATGTAGATACGATAACTGAGCGTTTGCAGATTAATGGTGAGCCAATTAGCAACGAAAGCTTCTGCTCGTACTTAGAAGAGTTTCTACAGCTTGTTGACGGAATTGAATTAAGTTACTTTGAGCTATTGATTGTATTTGTGCTTTGGGTGTTTGCGCGTGAACATGTTGATTATGTTGTATTGGAAACAGGCATGGGGGGTCTGTTTGACGGAACAAACGTTGTTACAAGGAAGGATAAAGTGTGCGTCATTACAGATATTGGCTACGATCACATGAATATACTTGGTAACACCTTAGAGCAAATAGCTTTTCAGAAGGCGGGTATTGTGCACGAAAGGAATGTTGTATTTTCACAGCAGCAGGAGCCTGAAGCTGCAAAGGTTATTAACACACATTGCGCGAAAATGAATGCAGAACTACATGTAATTACGAAAGAAATTGCAAAAAATTCGCAATCTAACTCTTATCAGTCTCGAAATTGGCTGCTTGCTCGCATGGTGGCGGACTATATAGCAATGAGAGACGGGTTGAAGCTTGCGAAGATTGACCCTTCGAGTATTACTATTCCTGGGAGAATAGAAAAAAAGGTTTTAGTAGACGGCTCAATCTTACTTATGGATGGCGCGCATAATGGTCAGAAAATGACTGCTTTTGTAGAAAGTGTCCAGTCGCAATATCCCAACCGGGATGCAACGGTGTTGCTCGCCCTAAAGCAAGGCAAAGAAGTTAGAGAGGTATTGCAGGCACTCAAGCCGATAGCAGGTAAACTCATTATCACAGAGTTTACGAGTTACCAGGATTTACCATTTAAAGCTATATCTGCTACGGCTATTGCTGAACAAGCAACGGTACAGGGTATGGATGCTGCCATTGTGCACGATTATGCGAAAGCACTTGAAGCCCTTTTCAGCAATGATGGCCTTAAAATCATAACCGGATCTTTTTATTTGCTCTCAGATATACGCAAACTTCTTTAGTGCCAACAAGCATAAAAGTACAGTTTACGCACAAAAACATTCATTGAAGTAATATAATAAAACTAATGAATGCTGTAAAAAAAGAGTACCTACAAAGTTCTATCTTTGGTTTTAATGATGCGCTTGTTTCAACGACTGGTGTAATCGTTGGCGTTAGCACGGGAACAAATGACAAATCTATCGTAATTCTTGCTGGGGTAGTGACAATTTTAGTTGAAGCACTGTCTATGGGTGCTGGCCAATACTCCAGTTCAAAATCCATACATCAATTAGATAAAATAGATACATTCAAGGTACCAGTTATTAGTGGCGCAATTATGTTTATTTCTTATTTTTTGGGTGGGCTCGTGCCGCTGCTACCCATCTTGCTCTTTCCTATGGAATATTCTCGAGATGTCGCAATTATCGCATCGTTAGTGGGGTTATTCGTGCTGGGATTTTACAAAGGGAAAATTGTAAAAGTTTCTCCACTGAAAAGTGCACTAGAGATATTGATTATCGGTGGCATTGCAACCGCGATTGGTATCATAGTAGGAAATATTTTAGCAGTATAATATTAAGTCAAGGTCGAGGGCCTGGTGGGATTACCGCTGCGCTTTTCTAGTAAAAACTGCGTATTTTTACTTGTATTTCATCTAACTGACTCTACCACTTCGTAGTGGCTAGGTTATCGAATCAATAAATTTCCAACTTAAAAACCCGACACAAGGTCAGGTTTGTAAGTTGGAGGGCCACCGTACTTCTTGTTGCAACCAAAATTAAGGCGCAGACTGTCTAGCGATTAGCGTGCAGACCAAGTACTACCGTTATCGGTGCTTTGGAAAATCTTGAGTGATTTTGTTATGAGGTATGACTTTGTTGGCTCTGAAGCAGAAGATGCAATGTAGAGCACAGTGTCGGATGTGCTGAAGTCGCTCTTCTCCCAAGTTTCGCCATTGTCGATGGACGTCACTAATCCCTGTGCGCTCGTATTAGCAATCATCTGACCTGATACAGGATTAACCTCAATGGCAATAACTGTCTCGCCTTCGAAAGCAGCTAGCTCCCATGTGTTACCTTGATCGTTGCTTCTATAGAGCCCATTCGTTGTTGCGGCGTATATTTGGTCTTGTTTGTTTCCTGCGCTGAGCTGAATGATCTGATCGGGAGCATCATTGAGATATTCCCATGATTCGCCACCATCAAGAGTTCGCTGAAGCGCTCCCGCATAGTAGCCGTAGATATGGTCACCGTTCGCTGAATCAACAGCCATTGTGTGAAAGTCGACTGGTCCATTTAGACCTTCTGAAACATCTTGCCATGTCACACCACCATCAACCGACTTAATAAGTCCAAAGTTGCCCCCTGCTCGTGGGTGTCCGCTTGCATAAAATACGTTTTCATCAGAGGGATGAACGGCAAAACTCATCAAATCATCGGATATTTCACTTTGCTTCTTAATTTCTCCGTCAGATTCTTGCACGTACAAGCCCTGATGATTAGGCAGATAGAGTCGATCTGGATCGTTAATATCTACCTCAAGCCCATGAATGTCTGATAGCGTTAGCGTTTCAGTGTCGGACGCCTCATTTGTGTCGGTGCTATCGCTACTTGAAAGAGAGAAGAGCCCGAATAGGACGATAACAACTCCAATGACTCCCCAAAAAATCTTGTTATTCATCTCTAACCCCCACAGACGCTATCACTTAGTGGTACAAGGTTAGCGAATCGATCTTGCACCTGTTGTTCAGTCGGCTCTGTGTCTTGCACGAATATAACGACATTACCGATCAGGTTATTAATGCGCTCAAGTCGCGCTTCATCATTTTCAAACTCTGATTCATCATGTCCATCATCCTCCATGCCGTGGGCATAGGCTTTTTGAGTGAACCAATCAAGCGGGTTGAATGAAGTTTCTTCATCAGTGTTTAAGTAGCTTTTCTTGCCCAAAAAATCCTCAAGATCCATATTGAGAAAATCGTTCCAGTCTTTTTGCTCATAACTATTTTCATCACCAATATAGACGTAGAAATTGGCTCCTTCTGGGATATCTGGCAACAGATCGCCAGCTGTTCTAACATGATGCATGCGCATCATTCCTTGGTCATAACGTCGACCAAGTGAATCATCCTCTCCACCAATAAGATTCCAGCCGTAGAACTTCAAGAATTCACCACCAGTAATACCGCTCCAGTGTACATGAGCCATTTGGTCCATTTCGTCATGGAAATCGATTGGCTGACCAGTCAGCTCAGCACTACAAGAGTTTTTATCATACTCTTCTTGGAAATCATGGTGGGAGAAATCAACGGGCTCACCATCTACAACAATTTGAGTCCTCAAATGGTAATGCTCGAATTCTGGATTACGCAAATGAGCTGGTGTTGATGCATACAAGTATCCGTAATAGCCACCGCTAAGTAACAATACAGCCAGCGCTACCAGTCCGCCTTTAATAAACCATGTTTTCTTGTTGGAAGATTTTTTTGTATTTTCAACCTCTTTCACATCTTTATTTTCTTGTTTTTCCTCTTCTTTTGCCATGTTACACCTCCTTAGTTCTTAGTAACTGTGCATTAAATGCAACGATAATTGTTGATAGCGACATCAGTACAGCGCCAATTGCTGGCGATAACACAAAACCGACGCCCGCTAAGGCTCCAGCAGCAAGTGGTATTGCTATAACGTTATATCCAGTTGCCCACACAAGATTCTGCTGCATTTTTCTATACGTTGCCTTTGATAGATTAATTATGCGCGATACGCCTTGTGGGTCGCTACTTGCAAGCACAATACTAGCTGATTCAATGGCTACGTCTGTGCCTGCACCAATAGCAATGCCAACATCAGCTTGCGTGAGCGCTGGCGCATCATTTACACCATCTCCAACAAAGGCGACTTTCTTGCCATCCTTTTGCAATTTCTTGACTACATCTGACTTATTCTCAGGCAGTACTTCTGCATGGTAGTCATCGATTCCGAGCTGATCGGCCACCCAAGAAGCCACACCCCTGGAGTCGCCAGTGACTATCGCGACTTTTTTGCCAGCTTTCTGCAGAGTCTTAACAGCGGATTTAGATTCTTCTCGAATGGTATCTGCAATCATAAAAGCGCCTAAAACTTCATTTCCGGTTATGGCGTAGACAACTGTCTGACCATTTTCGTGTGCTTTATCGGTAGCTTTTTGCAGTTTAGAATTCAGTTGAGCTTTTTGTTCTTTTAGGAGTCTTGGGCCACCAACGTAGTAGGTAGTCTTTCCGATCTTTGCCTTAGCGCCACGACCCTCGAGCGCACTGAAATTATCAGCAGACTTTATCTTTACTTTTGTGTCCTTGGCCTTGGTAACGATGGCTTCGGCAATTGGATGTTCTGAATCTTGCTCTACACCGGCAGCAATAGCAAGCAACTCTTCTTTAATGTCAGCAACAATATCAACCACGCCTTGTTCGCCAGTTGTAAGGGTTCCAGTTTTATCAAAAAGAACGACGTCTACATTACGCACGAGTTCCAAAGCGCTTCTTTCTCGTACAATTACTCCCGCACTTGCTGCTTTGCTGGTTGAAATAGCTGTAACCAATGGAATCGCTAACCCTAGTGCATGCGGACAGGCGATGATTAATACCGCCACCACTCGCTCAAGTGTGTAGCCACCTGATTCGCCAGCGATTGACCACCCGATCGCAGTTACGAACGCAGCTATGAGTGCGATATAAAAAAGATAGGCTGCAGCTCTGTCGGCTAGAATTTGTGTTTTAGATTTGCTATTTTGAGCATCAGAAACAAGCTTCATAATTCCAGCAAGAGCAGTATCGTCACCAATTTTAGTTACTTTCATAGTAAGTGAACCACTGCCGTTAACGGTACCAGCTGCTAATTCACTATCCTTGGCCTTATCTACCGGTTTTGATTCACCAGTCAGCATCGATTCGTTAACCTTGGATTCACCCTTAATAACGACACCATCAACAGGTATTTGTGAACCGGGGCGTATAAGTACCTTATCTCCGACTTTCAGCTCTTTAACCGACACCGTCTTAGTCCCAGATTTAGTCACTAATTCAGCTTCGTCAGGTAGAAGCTTGGCAAGTTCGTTTAATGCTCCTTGCGCGTTCATGACAGACGCCATCTCTAACCAGTGACCAAGTAACATAATCGTTACGAGGGAGGCAAGCTCCCACCAGAAATCCATACCATCTACAATGTTGAGTGTAATAAGTGAGCTATATATAAATGCAACACTAATTGCGAGTGAGATAAGCGTCATCATGCCCGGTTGACGGTTGGCAATTTCTGCTTTTGCACTCTTTAGAAAAACCAAACCACCGTAAAAGAAAATAATCACTCCAAAAATTGCCGGGATGTATTCACTTCCTGTGAACGAAATAGCGTTGTAGCCCAATAAATCTTGAATGGTTTGGGAAAAATATAGGACTGGCAGAGTGAACAGTAGCGATAACCAGAATTTCTGCTTAAACATATTGGGGTTATGGCCCGCATGTTTATCATGGCCTCCATGCTCTGAATGATTCATATGATGGTGATGCTCGTGATGATTCATGAAATTAACCTCGTACGTTCGTTAAGTCATAAATCCGCAACATCTCATCGATAATTTCCTGTTGAGTTTTTGCATCACCCTCGGTCATGCCTTCTTTAACATGGGTCTTCATGTGGTTTTCTAGTACTAGTTTATTAAGAGAGCGGAGAGACTGCTGGATAGCTAAACTTTGGGTAAGAATATCTATGCAATATTCTTCCTTTTCAATTGCTTTAATCAGCCCCTTAAACTGTCCCTCAATAATCTTTGACCTGTGTGTCGCGCGTTTTTTAATATCTTGAATCATACATACAATATATACCCCCATGGGGTATTAATGCAACTTTTCAAGCAACTAAAAAACGCCTCTGTCTTGAGGCGAATTTGAGTTACAAATGTTGTAATTTACTCTGGAGGGCCATCTGGGACAATGCACGTTTCGTCGTATTCTCGAAGCGAGCTTCTGTGAGAACTCCTTACGAGCGAACCCATCCGCCTGTCGGCGGAATCTGGGTTCTCGTCGCTAAATACATTTCCAATTCAAAAAGCCACACAATGTGGCTTCATGAATTGGAGGGCCTGGTGGGATTCGAACCCACGACACGCGGCTTAAGAGGCCGCTGCTCTAACCAACTGAGCTACAGGCCCACATATATTGTGGTGCGCCCGCAGGGACTCGAACCCCGAATAATGGTTCCGAAGACCATTGTGATATCCATTTCACCACAGGCGCACGTCAGAAATTTGTCTTACTTTCGTTTTGCTAATCCTCTCGCAAAACGAGAAGCTGCAATCGGAAGATAATTTTAACAGAAAACAGATAAGAATGCTAGAATGCAATGGTATGAAAAAAGAATTAAACGGTGCAGAGCTTGCTGATTTTGTCAAAGAACGACAAGCTAAGGCTGTGCGCGGGTTGCGTCAACAATGGAATATACTGCCGAAGCTCGCGATTATTCGTACTAATCCAGAACCAGTGGTAGATAGCTATATGCGTATCAAAACTGGGTACGGTGAAGATATTCTTATTGATGTCGAGGTACATACAATTGACCAATCGGAAGCAATGCAGACTATACAGCGTTTAAATTCCGATGATGCAGTGCATGGGATAATCGTACAGATTCCACTCCCTGATAGATCTCAAACCACTGAAGTCCTAAATGCGGTTGCGGCACAAAAAGACGTTGATGGTCTCAGCGAAAAATCACGATTCGACGCACCGACGCCAGTTGCTATAACGTGGCTACTGAACGGCTATAACATTGAGCTAGCAGGCAAGAAAATAGTACTCGTTGGCAATGGCCGGCTCGTTGGCAAGCCGCTCGCGCGTATGTGGAAGCAATCCGGCTATGATGTGACCGTGGCAGATAAAAATACTGCGAATCTTCCTGAGCTTACAAGACAAGCTGATGTACTTGTGTCGGCTACTGGTGTGCCAGGGCTTATAACTGTAGATATGGTGAAGCCAGATGCAGTTATCGTTGACGCTGGTGTGGCGACAGACAGTAATGGACTCATTGGTGACGTGTCCCAAGACGCTCGAGATCTGCCAGGAGTAATTATGACACCAGTAAAAGGTGGGGTGGGCCCGTTGACCGTTGCAGCGTTATTCGAGAACGTTATATCCGCCGCGCGTTCAACTGTGAAATCGGATTTAAATCCGAGTTAAATCCGATTTCTATTTTTTGCTATGTTAACTCAAGAACTGCTTGCTGAAAAAGGCTGCCTTTTTCTTCGAATGAACTCCACAAGACAGTGCTAGGAGCTGCTGTCGATAGTAGACAGATGCTGCCGCTTGGCGTTTGTTCTGCTGCCCAGTTAACTGCTTCTTTCATGTCACGCGTCTCAAAAATGTCTGGTGTATACGATTCAGGTAGTTGAGATTTAATTATAGCGCCGGTATCTGGAAACAGCACTAGTTTCGGTATGCCCACTCGGCTAATCATCCGTATCAGTTCAGAGAAGTCGTATTCTCGATCAACACCACCAAGCATGATGCAACCCACTGGCCCTCTGTTACGGATGAGGGCTTCAATACCTGCTATTGTTGCCTCTGGTGTCGAGCCGATGGCATCATCAACAAACGTCACGCCGTTCACGTTCTTAACCGTTTGCAGACGATGTCTAACGGGTTCAAATTCCCGCAGTGACAGCATCGTGATGTTCCTATCAACGCCAAGCGACTCTGCAACTGTCCTCGCCATAAGGAAGTTGAGCCGATTATGATCACCAATAAGCTTTGCTTGCGACATATCGATAGTTTCATTGGGGTCAATTGCAACCGTTTTAGCTTTCGTGTCTGCAATCCAGTGCAAGGCGAATTCAGTCTGTGGGTTATAAACAAACATACCACTCTCATCCATGTGACGCATAATATTACGCTTTGCTTCCCAATACGCATCAATGCTGCCGTGGTAGTCTATATGGTCTCGGAAGAGGTTTGTGAGTATCGCTACATCAGGGCTTTGTGTAAGTTCATTCAGCTGAAAACTAGAAAGCTCGACGACAAATATATCTGTGCTCTTTGCGTCTCTTAAGGAATCGAGCATTGGATCACCCATGTTGCCACAGAGCCTAACCGGAAAACCGCCGTTTTTCAGCATGAAGGCGAGGAGTGATGCTGTCGTTGTTTTACCTTTTGTACCAGTCACACCAATTGTCTTTGCTCCAAGTTGCTTTACGCAGTCGAAAAACACTCGAGTTGGTGTCGTATACGGTAACGGCAGCTGATTACCGGGATAACCTGCTGTTTTTACAAATATGGTTGATTCAGGGTTCATTGCTTGTAGTTCTGTAAGCTGTGTTTCTTTTGTGTCCTCGGTTAAGTACACAGATTTTAAAGATTTTATCTGCGCATTATCGGTGATAAATTTTTCAAAGCTAGACCACTCTTTGCCTTTACCTATAAAAACCACATCTTTACCCGTAAAGTACTCTAGATTAAATATCATAATAGTTTCTCCTGTATTTTCTGTGTTAAGGCAGTGTTTATTTTTGGTGGAAATGCTGATTCTTGTGAAAGTAGCTCAGCCTCCACAGTGCTCTTATCGTTACCAACGAGCCCTTCATTACTGGCTTTTTGCATTAGAGCTGTGTTTGTAAATCGCTCTTGTCTGTGGAGTTCTTGCAGTGAGTAAAGGAGCTCGTTTGGTGTACCGACGCAGTCTAGTATCGGAGTGTTGCTACGTCCGAGCAGCGATATAAAAAGTTCTTCCAGCTCAGGTTCGTCAAGAAAGTTACGTCCAAAAGTCTCTTTGAGTTGTTCATCGGTCATATATGGACTCATGAGAATGAAGCTACTCAGCGATTTAGGAGAGTCGTGTGACCAGCGAGGGTGATCGCGTTCACCTTGTTTTATACGAAAGACACTGTTGTCGCTTGTGAAGACGTTAAAATAGCTTGGATACCGCGAGAATAACTTGGCTATACCAAGTGATGTGAGTGGACGTATTGCACTAAAGTATTGCAGCTGCTCATCAATCTCACGCACGACGTATTCCTGGAATAAACGCTCAAACTCTAATGATTTACTCCATTGGTGATTGATATCCATGCCATCCCATGAGACATGCGGGATGCTTGCACTCGCTTCATTAGCGACAACCACGTATTTACGCTGATCTGCAGCTGCCAACATACAACCAGTAAGTGCAAAAATAAGCGAAATAGGAATGTGCCCATTGAATGCACCATCAAGTTTGTTGATTTCAATGATCTGTTGATCGAGTCTTCTTTTTACTGGCTGCAGGTTTATCCCCATTATGTCTGCTACATCTTTTGTTTGACCGAGAATTTCGCCTGTTGCTAGCACAAAACCACTTACGTCGATAGAAAGTTCTTTTAACAGTTCGCCAGCAACGATTGAATCTTTGCCGCCACCGATTCCCAGCAAAGCTTTTTCTTCATATGTAGCGGATGCGCTTGTTATCTCAGTGCCATTTTGTGGGGTAAATTGTGCTAGTTTGTCTGCGCTAAGATTGTTCTTATACAAAAACTCACCGAGCCCATTTCTGTATACCGTATTCCAGAAAGACGCCTCGTAATCGCTCATATTGTAGGAGTGGAGAAGCTCAGGCGGTATGAATGCTTTGTAGTAGCTAATGCCTAATGCGAGGTGGAGTGCCTTCGTCAGCTTATCAGTAGTAACATTTTGCGGGATGGCAATTGGGAAATCGAGCGATTCAGAAAGTTGAAACGATTCTTCATCGGTTTTGATGACATATTCACAAGATAGTATTGTTCTATCTTCGTTCCACGTCGTTTTTGCAAAGCTGAAAGATACGCCGATCATTAGAGGTATTATAGCCTACTTACGCGACGTGTTCTTTGACCATTTCAGCGACTTGTCGAGGGGTCATATTTGCTTTTAGGATAAATGCCTCTACTTTAAGGTCTTTAATCGTTGCAGGTGCTTCGCTTTCTCCCATGTTTGTCAGAATAATCACTTTCAGGTCTTTGCCCCAGTCGGTTTCGCGCAGTTTCGTCAGCATTTCCTCGCCATCCATCTCAGGCATCATTAAATCGAGCAGAATGATATCTGGCTTCATTTCTTCAACGAGCGCCAGGCCTAACTTTCCATTCTCGGCAGTTTCTACCGTGTAACCTTCAGCTTCAAACTTTATACGGTACATCTGGCTGATAGCAGCATCGTCCTCAATAATTGCTATTTTACTCATAGTTCTATTTAAGCATATTCACAACGTGAGTTAGAATATCTAGCCCTTTTTTGACCTCATTTATTTCAGCACCATATGAAAGCCGAACATATCCGTGTCGACTGGAAAATGCACGTCCAGGTACTAGTATAAGATTATGCTCAAGAAGTAATTCACAGAACTCTATATCTGTCATGTCGTTTGGCGCTCGGAAGAAGACATAGTAACTTCCTTGCACGCCTTCAATTTGAAGCCCTAGTTCTGTAAGTGCATTCACCACCAGGTCTCTCTTCGTCTTATATTTGGTTGAGAGGTTTTGTTCTAGTCGGAGTGCAGTGATGGCTGCGTGTTGTGCGATGGCTGATGATGAAAAAACGGCGTATTGTTGTAGTTCATTGATTGCTTCTATGACATCAAGCGGGCCTGACATGAACCCGAGTCGCCATCCAGTCATAGCATGTTGTTTTGAAAAACCAAACATACTTATTGTATCTGGATAAACACTTCCGACACTAAAATGCTCCCCCTCATAGATAAAATGCTCGTATATCTCGTCAGAAATAATGTACAGTCCGTGTTTTTCAGCTAATTCTGCTACTGCTAAGAGGTCTTTTTTTGGATAGACGGTTCCTGTTGGATTATTCGGACTATTAATGACAATGGCTCTCGTTTTATCAGTGATACTGGCTTCTATCGCGGCTAGGTTGAGCTGGAAGTCAGGGAGGGTTACGACCGACATGACTGTTACGCCGAGTGCATCTGCAAGCTGATCGTATGGCGGGTAGCCCGGATCCATGGTGATTATCTCGTCGCCCGGGTCCAAAATGCTCATGTACACAAGAAGAAGCCCAGTTGTCAGGCCAGGAACAACTGTAATTTGGTCGACTGATGTGTGTATGTTGTTTTGTGTGGATAGCTTCTTTTGTACTTCTTCGCGCAACTCGAGCAATCCATTCGCAGGGGTATAGCCAGTTTTGTCGTCGTTTATGGCTGCTATGCCTGCCTGTTTGATAGCAGTATCTGTCTTCTCTTCAGGCGTGCCGACACTTAAATCTACGGGTGTATCAAGTAGTGCTTGTTTACGAAAGACGTCACGAAACACACTGCTGTCAAAACTATTAATTCTAGCTGATACTCGTTTTTTCATTTTTATTTTCTTTTGATAGCTGGATTATACCATAAACTTTATATTCGAAACTTTGTCGGGTACTATGTTAACGATCACCATGCACAAAAAACTTACACACCTAGAAGTAGAAGGTTTATTGAAACAGAATGATAGCTTAAGCGTCCACGACGAAATGTCCTATGTAGCCGAGGAGCTTTTTGATATCGAGTTCCCGCAGAAAAAAGACAATAAATCTGAGAAAGAAATAGAAAAATTTTTTAATAAATTGACGAACAACGACCCAAATAACTGGGGTAGTTGGTTCTATTATCCATGGCTTGGAAAGATTGTTCATGTGCCGCCAGTGGAGCAGTTTAGGGCGCTGAGAACCTCACGGAATAGAAATCTCGTCACCAAAGAAGAGCAGGAGCAGCTATATAACACGACAATATTGGTTGCAGGGCTGAGTGTCGGTAGTAACATAGTCGAGGCATTAGTCTCACAGGGAATAGGGGGCAAACTCGTCTTGGCGGACATGGATGTAATAGAGCCGAGTAACCTCAACAGAATTAGATCTCCGTATCATCACGTCGGATTACAAAAAACTGAGGCGATTGCTCAAAAATCGTATGAGATAGACCCATATCTGGAAATAGTTCAGGTGACTGACGGCGTTAGCAATGAAACATTGGCTGAGATCTTAGAATCCGAAGGCATCGATGTGATAGTAGATGAAATCGATGATTTACCTATGAAGATAGCCATAAGGAAACATGCAAAAGCTCACGCTTTGCCGGTTGTTATGGCGGCAGATGACGGTGACAACTCACTGGTTGAAATAGAGCGGTTTGACGAAAACAGTGAATTACCGATTTTCAATAATAGAATCCCAGAACCTATCTTAGACAAAGTTGAAAACGGTGATGTAACTAGGGCAGAACAAGGTGTGATAATTGGTAAATACTTCGTAGGGTTTGAGCATGTTCCTTTGAGGATGTTTGAATCATTAGTCGAAGTAGGAAAGACTTTACCGAGCTGGCCTCAGTTGGGCGGTGCGGCTACGTTATCAGGTGTTGCAATTGCGTACATCGTAAAAAGAATTGTTTTAGGTCAAGATGTACTGTCTGGACAGACACTCATATCACTGGATGAAAAGTTGACCGAAGAACATAAAAGCTCAGAATACCAAGAAGCAAAACAAGCAATTATAAATAAAATGCAATAATCATGGATAAAACATTACACACACCCTATCTAAACGAAGCAAAAAGCTTATTGAGCGATGTTAAAAAATACAAACAACCTTATTGGACAGAGAGAGGCGAAGCTGCGGCATTGAAACTTTTTCATGAAGCGGCTACAAGAATCCCTGCCTACAAGGATTTTTTAGAAAAACAAGGATTCGATCCAGATTCAGTCGTGACTATTGAGGACTTTCAAAAGGTGCCTCTCACCAGTAAAGATAATTACTTAAGAAAATATAAACGCAGTGAATTGTGTTGGGATGGGAATTTCACAAACAATAGTTGGACAATAAGTGCAACTTCGGGTTCGACAGGCAAGCCTTTCTACTTCCCAAGACAAGATGTCCATAATGACTACTACGCACTAACTGCTGAAATGTATTTGCTAGAGCACTTCAAAATCGATCAAAAGTCTACTCTCTATGTAGACGCTTTTGCTATGGGAGTATGGATTGGCGGTGTATTCACATACGAATCTGTCAGAAAGGTCGCCGAAAGAGGCTACGACATTAGTGTGGTTACGCCAGGCATTAATACAGATGAAGTCCTAAACTGTGTACGTGAGCTCGGTGGAGAGTTTGATCAAGTTATTATTGGTTGTTATCCACCGATACTGAAGGACATAGTAGATATAGGTGTAGAACAGGGTATCGAGTGGTCGGACTATAACCTGGGTATAGTCTTCTCTGCTGAGGGCTTTAGTGAATCATTTAGACAGTATATTTTTGACAAAGCTAATTTGAAAGATTCGTACCTGTCTACCCTTAATCACTACGGGACTGTTGATATGGGTACAATGAGTCATGAGACTGCGCTAACGAATCTTATTAGGAAGAATCTAGCCGATAGCGATGAGCTATCACGGTCAATATTCGGAAAAACCAAAAAGTTACCAACTCTGACACAATTTCTACCAGAACAGTTTTACTTTGAGCAAGTAGATGGGAATGTAGTCTGTACATCAAACAGTGGCTATCCGCTTATAAGGTATGATCTGAAGGATATTGGTGGTGTGCTCACAATGGAAGAGGTAGAAGTAGCCTATCGAGAATCTGGGGCTAGTCTCAGGGATGAGGCGTCTCGAGCGCATATCGACGGGCATATATGGAACCTGCCCTTCGTATATCTATTTGAGAGGGCAGATTTCTCTGTGACCTTTTCCGGAGCTCAAATATATCCTGAAGAAGTAAAAAAGGCCTTGCTAAATCCAGAGCTACACGATTCAGTAACAGGTAAGCTCACGTTAATTAGTGATTATGACGAAGAAGCACGTAACTACCTGGAAGTGCACATAGAGCTTCGTCGGGGTGTTGATGCCAGCAAAGATCTAGAGAACTTAGTACAAGAGAAAGTTGTTGAAATTCTTATAGCCGAGAATTCCGAATATCGAGTTTTACATCAAGCCAACCCCGATAAACTTTTACCAAACATAAAACTATGGCCCTTTAAACACGAAGAGCATTTCTCTGGAAAAGGAAAGCAAGTCTGGAGCAAGAAGCGTCAGAGGTAGTTTTTTCCTACAAACCACCTTATAATCAAGCTAATGCTTTTAACGATTTCTATCACTGCTCTTGTAGTTCAGGCGCTTGTTGCACTAGTTGTCCTTCTTAAAGACAGAAAAGAATCCTCTCATATTTACTTTAGCCTACTTTCATTTGCACTGTTGTTTTGGGCACTATCAAGTTTCATGTTCGAGGCATACGAAAGTGCACAAACTATCGCTACAGTTCGTCTTACAATGTTTTTTGTAGTACTTCAGAATACGTTTTTTGCGTTCTTTAGTTATTCTCTGGCAAAAACGAGCGTCTCAAAAAGAAAGAGAAACTCATACATTATTTTTTCGGTTATTACTGCCTTGGTGGCCTTGTCCCCGATCTTATTTACCGGGCTAGAAGAAGGGCAGAATGGTACATACCCAGTGGCAGGCCCAGGTATGCTGTTTTTCATAATTCATGCCCTAGCCTCTATCATTTACGGGTTCAGGTGTATGGTTAGCGCTCTTCACGACGCAAATGACCACGAAAAGAAGCAGCTAGAGGTAATTGTTGCTGGGTCAGTGATTTTGTGGGGTGTGGTGCCAGCAACCAACTTTATTTACTCGATAACTCTCCAGACCACTTTCTTTGGGCTGTTTAGCCCGCTTTACGGATTAGCATTTTCGTCGCTTATTGCGTATGCAATTGTTAAACACAGACTGTTCGATATTCGTGCTGTTGCTACTCGTGCCGTTGGTTATGTAATTATTACCGGGGTAGTAGCTGTTACTTATGTTGTTTTGGCTAACTTGCTTCAAGCAATAGTGTTTGAAGACACGGAGATATCTACAGGATTTCTGTTGTTCAATATAACTCTTACAGTCACGTTAATCATCCTTTATCCATATCTAAAAAGAGTCATTGATCATCTGTCAAACAGTATCTTTTACAGAGATAATTATGACACACAGTCTTTTATTGACGAGCTTAATCAGGCTTTAGTGACGGATGTAGAAGTCGAGTCACTTTTAAAGAAAACAGCAAAAATAATCGAAACAAATCTTAAAGCTTCATATTGTGGATTTTATATTCGTGAAACAGCGTATTTTCCTAGTCGCTTTGTATCTACTCAGTCAAAGAAATTGCCTACAGCCGACCTAGAAAGGATTCGTCAGGTTTCCCCTGAAATATCACAACTTGTGTACACACTCGACTCTAAGCCTCTGAATAACGAAGAGAAAATTCTTGAAGAGGTGATGAAGAAGAACGACATTGAAATTATTGGTAGACTGGTCAGTACCTTAAAGTATGAGGTAGCTGGTGTGGGGTTCCTAGTTGTAGGACCGAAGAAATCAGGAAGTTCGTATACAGATCAGGACATAAAGGTGGTTGAGATAATCTCTAATGAGCTCGTATTGGCTGTTGAAAACGCGCTACGTCTCGAAGAAATTGAGAAGTTCAACGTTACCCTGCAGAAAAAGATTGATGAGGCGACGAAAGAGCTCAAAGAGAGTAACGACAAGCTTAAAGCGCTCGACGAAGCGAAGGATGAGTTCGTCTCAATGGCCTCGCATCAATTACGAACACCGCTCACCTCTATAAAAGGTTATATTTCCATGGTACTTGAAGAAGATGCAGGAAAGATAAACGAGACGCAGAAGAAAATGTTAGGTCAGGCGTTCTTTAGTTCGCAGCGGATGGTGTACTTGATCTCTGATTTGTTGAACGTATCACGCTTAAAGACAGGGAAGTTTATTATAGAAACAAGACCAATTAACCTCGCCGACCTTGTCGAGTCGGAGCTTAATCAGTTGCAGGAAGGGGCCGTTGCCAAGAGTCAGACACTGTCATTCACGAAGCCAAAGGATTTTCCAATGCTCCACCTCGATGATATGAAGATTCGCCAAGTAGTTATGAATTTCACAGATAATGCGATGTATTACACCCCTGTTGGTGGAAAAATAACCATTGAGCTGAAAGATAAGAAAGGCAGTGTTGAGTTTACGGTAAAAGACAGTGGAATCGGTGTGCCAAAGAAGGAACAGCCAAAGTTGTTTACGAAGTTCTATCGTGCAGAAAACGCGCGAAAAGCTCGCCCTGACGGTACAGGCTTGGGACTGTTTATGGCTAAAAAGGTGGTCGTTGCACAAGGCGGAGCTATCATTTTCTCTTCGAAAGAGGGCAAAGGAAGTACCTTTGGATTTAGCTTCCCGAAGGAAAGACTGCTCGTGAAAAATGAGCCTAGCAGTAACGGTAAGAGTTAGAAACTTTCTAAGCAACGTTTTCTAAGCAACGTATATAGTGATAATTATCTCATTGCACGATGGCGTTTATAGTGCTGTAATAGTATTGATTTGCATGTTAAGAATTCTGCGGGAGTCTAGCATAAATAAAGGCGTTTAAGCATAAGGAGTACACCTATATAATAGTGTTGACAAAAAAAGAAGCATATGGTAATATGTAACGGAAAATCTCATTATGTTAAGAGGTGGGATTCAATAAGGAGAGAATAACTATGTCAATGACACCAGAGCAATTAGCTGAGTATGGACTACCAGAAACAGCGTTTCAGGTTACTCCGGAAGCAATGCTATCAGCAACCCAAGAAGTACCCGAAGACAATAGAGGTATTTTCCATAAAGCAATAGATAAGCTAAAAAGTCCGTTTACGAAAGCAGCTATTGTCGCTGGAGCCGGAACTTTAGTACTAGGAGCGTGTGGCGGTGACGATGATGCAGTAGGCAGCACCGACATGCCACCTGTAACCACTACAGCAACCGAGACTACAGACCCGACAGCAACAACCGTTGCTGCAGACGGAGATGAGCCTGTTGATACAGTTTCTGATCTCGAAGCCCGAGGTATGGCAAATGATGAAGCAGTGCGCAAACGATTGCGTGACACTGGCATGGATGAAGATCTTATTGCTGAAATTGTTGGTATAAAGAGCATCGTAGAGGGTTCGGCTGATAAATGTGTAGCTCGAGTTGATTCTGCTATGAGCGAAGAACTTACTGTTGAAACTGAACATGGCGCGTTCATTCGTCGTGAAAACGTACAGTCAGCAGGTATACTTGGCGGCCTTATTACGAATGGTGGTGTAAATCAGTTTACTGATTCAGTATCGCGCGATTACAAAGACGGTGAAGGTGATACTCGTGAAGAAGTGGCTGAATACTTTGCACAAGGTGTTGAAAATGATGAAATCCGAATGGAAGCATTGCAAGAAGCAGCTGCACGACTCTGTGCAGACCCATATTCAGCAGCATCTGGTGCAGTAATGATTGCTAATGCTGAACTCGGTAACTCGGGTGTTCGACTCGGTGAAATCTTTACTGGTCTTGAAGAGTACGTTGTAGACGGTGAACGAACTGAAGAAGCAATGGATGAGAAGTACGAAATTGCTCTCGAAGACTTCCTTGGTGAACCGAATGCAGACAATGAAGATGTCGTAGATGCATACTATACGCAGCAGGAGAAGGCAGCGACTATGGCCGCTATTCTTGAGTCGCTAGGCAACTTTATTAACAACGGCACAATCACAATCCAGGAATCAACTGTTGCATACGGTGCCACAGAGGACCGAGTGACTTTACGACACTCAAAAGCGGGTGTAACAGGAAACCCAGGACAGACGCTCGGTGGCCAGTATGAGTCTGAGCGCGGTGAATCACTTGTATTTACTTGGGAAAGTAAAGCTGGCTGTATCGTAATCGATGGTTTAACCGTCAACATGCTAGATGGTAGATATGGATATACTGCATTCACTTCATCTCCAGATGGTTGTGAGCCTGTTACAGTAGTAACTACAACTCCTGGAACTTCAGTACCGCCAAAGCCTACTCCTAACCCAGATCATACATCACAATCACGACCGGATGTTGCTAATCAACTTGATCCGATTGATGATGATGGAACTGATGGTTTTGATGATGATGAGGCTAACAGCACAATTGATAATCAAGATGATAATGACGCTGCAATCGCAGGAGGCGGTGATCCGCTTGATATAGATAACACCGATGATGGTGCAAGTACAACTGAAGAAGAATCAGGAGACCTAGGAGGTGCTACAGGCCAAACAGGTTCTACTCCAAATGATGATGCACCTGTTGATTCTGACTTTGATCCAGATGCAGACCAAGGCGGCACGAATAATGGCGTTGAAGGATCCGATAGCGTTGATGACGCTGAGGTCATAACTGATGATGGGGCTGTTGTAGATGCAGACTCAGGCGGAGCTAACAAGGGTGACACAGGTCTTCCTGGCTAGAAAGAAAATATAGGAGATAATACGATGATTAATTTATTCAGAAAAAACATCAAGAACCTATCAAAGGCTCTTCGCGTATCGCTTGGACTACTTCTAGTAGCGACCCTCGCTACGCCAATGATTGCTAGTACTTCAACACTCGCAAACACTATTCCGATGGAAGGTGACGTATCTGTAAGAAACGCATCAAGAAATGATCAGCAATATGTGAAGTCAGTCGACATTGCGCTCGATGAGATTGCACAAGTTCAGTTATGGCATCACAACATGAAAGCCCCTGATACTGAAGTAGCAACAAACACAGTTGTACGGTTTGAAGTACCAGATGCTGCAGGAACTACTCAGACAATCCGTGGTATATCAAAGTCAGACAATGGAAATACTATTTCTGACACTGCAACAGTAAAACTTTCAACAGAGCGTGCTCGTGTCGAATACGTACCTGGAACTGCAAAGTTCAAATACAATAAAGGTGCGGCTGATGGTAAAGCAGAATGTATCACAGGATATGATTATCCAGCTGAAAGTTGTTTTGCAACCATCTCTATCCCTGATGAAGTTGTAAATGGTGGTGTAAACCTTGATAAATATCGCGGTGGCCCACTTGAAGGATGTAACGCATACCATGAATCCGTAACGATTCAGGTGCGATCAATTGTAGAAGTTGTACAGATAAACAAGTATGTTCGAGAAATTGGTTCTGGTGCAGATGGTTGGGTGCGAACTATGGATGTCGTTCCTGGCCAAAAAGTTGAGTATCTCATCACATTTAAGAACGTCGGTAACAAAACTCTAAACAACATAGTAGTTGCAGATAACTTGCCGCTGTACCACGAATATGTTGATAACACCGCTATGTTGCAGAACAGTAAATTCCCTAGTGGTGGCGCAATAAAGAATGACGATGATCTATTCAACGGCGGTTTTAACTCGGGTGATTATGCTCCGGGTGCACGAGGATCAGTATGGTTCACAGCTCTCATTAAAGAAAATGTATATGAACGATGTGGAGTCTATCAAATACGAAACGTAGGTTTTGTAAACCCTGATGAGATAGATCCTTACTACAGTACAGCTGAAGTAAATATCAACAATGAATGTGAAGAAGTACCAGATCCAGTATATTCATGTGAACAACTAACTGTAGCTCGATTAAGTGAAGACACATTCAAATTCACCGTAAAAGCGACTGCAAAAGACGGTGCTACAATAAGCAACTACCGAATTAACCCTGGTGATGGCTCTGATGTTATCGTCAGCGAAAACAATATGACAGAACACACTTATGTAGCTCCAGGTACATATACTGTTGAAGCAAAAGTACGCTTCGATGTGAACGGTGAGACGAAGACGGTTACGAGCAATGACTGTAAGAAAAAGATTACAATCGAAAAAGAAGAACCGTACTATTCATGTGATGAAATGCTCGTGACGCTCGTAAAAGACAATACGTATGAGTTTACTGTCAATGGTTCTGCTGGAAACGGTGCAACCATCACTGAATACGGTTTTGAATTCGGCGATGGATCAGACGTACTAATATCTGAAGACAATACAGTAGAACACACATTCAACGCACCTGGTACGTACACGGTTATGGCAGCGGTAGTAGTTGATGTAAATGGCGAGATAGATGCGGTAAGTAGTGTAGAGTGTACGGCAGAGATAACTGTTGACGAAGAAGAGAAGCAGCCTATATATACATGTGATGATCTCACAGTAAAACTTGTTAAAGATCGAACGTTTAAGTTCACTACTGATACAACTGCACGAAACGGTGCAACAGTGAAAGACTACACATATGACTTCGGTGACGGAAGCGATGAGCTCCTAACTGACAAAAATATGGTAGAGCACACGTACAAGAAGGCCGGCACATACACAGCAACTGCAATAGTTCGATTCGATGTAAACGCTGAAGTAAAGACAGCAGGCAGCGAAAACTGTAAAGTTAAGATCACTATCAGCGATACTGAAGAACCGCAAGTTGAAGGTGAAACGACTACGAAGCCAACAACTCTACCAAGCACAGGTGCAGGTTCTATCGCAGGCGCATTCGCAGCGATAACAGCAGCTGGTGCAGCTGGCCACAGCCTAATTACTCGCCGACGTAAATAGTCTGCAACAGCAAACGTAACTTTAGAGAAATAAATATGTCTAGCGGTCAGCCGCAAAACATGCTAATCTCAGAATGGTCTTAGAACCACGAGTAGTAATGACTGACCGCTCAAAATCTAAACCAATATAAAAACGAATAAAAATAAAAGGCTTAACAATTCAGGTAAGCTCTTTTATACGAGCACCCTTTCCACCAAAAAAGGTAGGGCCTATATGGCCTCAAATTTTGGCAAGGCGGGTGCTCTTTTTGTTTAAAAAAGGTATGCTAATTATATGAAGCTGCAGCCGTATGAGACTAAAAACCTAGTATTTATAGATACTGAGTTTAGTGATCTCAATCCTAAAAACGGGGAACTATTGTCTGTAGGCATGGCGAAGCTGAGCGGAGAAGAACTCTATCTTGAGCTTGAATTCGACGGTGAATATAACCCGTGGGTCGCAAAGCACGTCAAGCCGCATCTGAAGGACATGAAGCTATCACATAAACAGGTAGAACGAAAGATTCGTGAGTTTCTGGGTGAGTCGAATCCGTACGCTATCGCATTTATCGATAATTACGATTTGATTTACCTCACAAACATGTTTGGAGCGGGCAAACTTCCATTCAGGTGGATGACGATAGATTTTGCATCGATTCTTTTTGCTCACGGCATTAATCCGGTTAAATTCATGCCTGATGAAAAGGGTGCAATATCTTTTTACAAAGAGCTAAAAGTTGATCTTAAAAAATACCGCAAGCACCATGCTCTCGATGACGCACGACTCCTGCGTGATGTATGGAAGAAGCTTACGCAGAAATAAAACATATCGTAATAATTAATCAAAAAACCGGAACTTAAGCTCCGGTTCATTGATTGGTGATCTCAAGGGGAATCGAACCCCTATTGCCAGGATGAAAACCTGGTGTCCTAACCGTTAGACGATGAGACCAGTGCATTGCTACAGAAGGTTATTTTAACAGAGGTACATCACTTTTTCAATATGTAGTGAGTGAGGGTGGTGCCGTCTTCGTTTAGTTTCTTTTTACTGACCGATCGCCATCTAGATAAATTAAGGCTTTTGTTCGGTAAAAATGGCGTGCCTTCACCAAGGATGGCAGGTTCTTTTGTGAGGTACATTTCATCGACAAGGCCTGCGTCCAGAAATGCCTCGTATACAAGTCCACCTCCAAGTAGTAGACATGCATCATAGTTTTTATACGCGGCAGCAAATGCAGTCGGTGACATATTGTGAAATGCTAATTGGCCTTCTATCACTTGTGATTTGTATACTTCTGGTTCTCGTGTAAGGACGACTCGCAGAACACCCGCTGTAGGTTTTTTAGGGGAAAGATTATATGTTCGCGAACCCATGACCATTAAGGTATATCTAGATTTAATGTCTTCAAAGAATTTCTGGTCTTCTTTGGACGTCCATGTTTTTACTTTGCCGTTGCTGTCCGCGATAAAGCCGTCTTCACTAATCGCAGCTACTAAAATAATCTTCATGTCTTTAGTATAAAGTATTTGCTCTAAGCATTTGGTGGAGGTGAATCGATATGTTGACTCTGCTTTTGCAGCATCTTGCCTTCGTCATCAACGTCGTACACGAGAATTTCACCAAAAATCATCTCGATGTCGGCAATTCTTTCATCACTGATTGATTCCAAGTATTTTATAAGTGAACGTATGCTGTTGCCGTGTGCCACGAGCAATACATTCTTGCCGCTTTTTAGCTTCGGTAGAACGACATCTTTATAGAATGGTACAACTCGTTCGTAGACCATTTTGAGTGTTTCGCCATTCGGAATTGGTTCATCCCAGCCACGTCTAATCGCATTGAACTTCTCTTCACCAAGCAACTCCTTCATTTCCCACTTATTCTTGCCAGTGTAGTCGCCGTAATCACGTTCATTGATTGCGCTCTCTCGTTTTATCTCGATGTCAAACTGTTGCGATGCGTTAAGCATGCCTTCGAGCGTTTCACGTGTTCGGATTTGTTCTGAACAATAGGCTTCATCGAGCGGTATACTGAACGACTGTAGTGCACGAGCAAGCAAAATAGCTTCACGAAATCCTTTGTCACTAAGATGAACATCAGTGATGCCGCTCCACTGACCGGTTGCATTCCATTCAGATTCCGCATGTCTTGCGAGCAGTAGTTTGCCGGTTTTTACACGTGGCTCAACTCTGTTTGGGGTGTTGCCGTACCAATAGTCAATGATGTTTTTTGCAGTTGTGTTGTTGATTCGCTCGATTGCCTCCACGGTGTTGAAGGCGTTGTGCGGGCTGATAATGACATTCGGCATTTTTTTCAGGATTGAGATTTCAAGACTGTGCCGTAGCGTTGCTGACGGAGCATTGGTGTGAAGCAGCGCCTCCTCTTCATGCTGCTGCAGGAGTACTTCACCCTCCACGACGTCCAGCGCGGCGCCACCGATTTGCCCAGTAGAGAGTGCGTCTGTGAGCGCGGCAGTGTCAACAAGCTCACCACGAGCAGTGTTAACAAGCACTGCAGTAGGTTTCATGAGCTTCAGACTGTCGCTGTTAATAATATGATGTGTTGCCGGTAGGTACGGCGCATGTAATGTGACGACATCAGCCTCTTCGAGTAATTTATCTAGATCGACATACTCGAACCCTAACTCTTGGGCAATTTCGTCTTTTGGCATTGCATCATAGGCGAGCACACGCATCGAGAAGCCTTTGGCTATTTGAATAGCGTGTTGACCAATATGGCCTGCGCCAACCACGCCAATTGTCTTGCCGTCTAGGTCATGACCGGTTAGTTCGCTCGGGTCGAATTCTTCGTTCTCTGCCGAAACAACGTTTTCGAGCTTGCGCATCAACGCAAGCAGCAGGGTGAAGGCATATTCCGCAACCGTTGATTCTCCATAGGTTGGTACATTTACGACGGTGATGTCCTTCTCCTTTACCGCATCAAAATCAATGTTATTAAACCCTGTCGAACGGCACGCTATCAGGCGCAATTTTGGCATGGCTTCAATCATCTGTCTTGTAACTTGACTCGAAACAAAGACAGATATCACTTCAGCATCGGGATGAATGTTGTCAAGTGAAATCTTCTCCTCGACATACTCCCAGTGATGGTCTGTGTTCTTCAGCCCTTCAGAAATTTGTTTTTTGTCTAGCTCGGTAGCGTCGTAGACGTAAATGAGTGCCATACATCAATCCTTCGCGCTTTATTATACATAAGCACTATGAGAAGATATAGCGTATGAAAATTGTTAACGTTAATGCCCGTCAAATTCTCGATTCACGCGGTGTACCTACCATCGAGGCTGAGGTGTGGCTTGAGAGCGGCAAGTTTGGACGAGCAGCGGTGCCATCAGGGGCTTCAACAGGACAGCATGAAGCACATGAATTGCGTGATGGCGGTAGTGCCTTTAACGGTAAGAGTGTTCAGAAAGCCGTCGCCAACGTGAACGGTGAGATTGCTGACCGATTGCGTGGCATGTCAGTGGACGACCAGAATGCAATTGATGCAGCAATGATTAAGCTCGATGGCACAAAGAATAAGTCTCGACTCGGTGCAAACGCGCTGTTAGCGGTATCGCTAGCATGTGCGAAAGCTGCTGCGAGAGAACGAGGTGTTCTGCTGTACGCGCACATCAATGACATCGCCGGGAACCCCGATAAGTCATTACCCATGCCGATGATGAACGTGCTCAACGGCGGCAAACATGCGACCAATTCTGCAGACTTCCAGGAATATATGATTATCCCGCTGAAGGCAGAGAATTTTCACGAAGCCGTTCAAATAGGGGCTGAAGTTTTCATGTCTCTGAAAAAAGTGATTCAGGAGGCAGGCGTCTCGACTGCGGTTGGCGATGAGGGTGGCTTTACCTATCCTTGCACCTCTAATACTGAGCCGCTAGATATTCTCACCGATGCAGTGAAGCGAGCAGGGTACGAACCGGGCGTCGATGTGCGTTTTGCGATGGATGTTGCAGCATCTGAGTTTTACGTAGATGGCATGTATGCATTGAAAGCAGAGAACAGAAAACTCTCAACAGAAGAAATGAATGCCTATCTTGAACAAATCGTACATCGATATCCAGTTGCATCGATTGAGGATGGTTTGAGTGAAGATGATTGGGGTGGCTGGTCAGTACAGACGAACGCACTAGGTCACGTGCAGCTCGTTGGTGACGACCTGCTCGTAACGAATATTGAACGATTACAAAAAGCCATAGATATGAAAGTCGGTAATGCAATCCTGATTAAACCGAATCAGATTGGAACACTGACAGAAACAATTCATGCAATTCAGCTCGCCAAAAAACATGGTTGGCGAACAATCGTGTCGCATCGTAGCGGAGAGACCGAGGATGTAACTATCACACATCTTGCTATCGGAACTGGTGCAGATCAGATAAAAACGGGCAGTATGTCGCGCAGTGAACGAACCGCCAAATATAATGAGCTCATGCGCCTTGAAGAAATAGATGAAACACTTCGCTTAGCGCATCCATTCGGTGATTAATTAAGGTTATCTGCACGAGCTGCAAGCGCACTGATAATTGATGAGAAAACAGCATCTGGCGACTGAGTTCCATCGATTTCGATGAGCAGATTTCTGTCTCTATACCAGTTAATTACTGGCACGACTTTTTCTTTGTAGCTATCAAGTCGTTTTTGCAGCACGTCACGATTGTCGTCCGCCCGGTCTCCTCTGTCATGTGACTGCTGAGATTGTTCGAACCGCTTCCAGATTTCTTCATCAGGCATGTTAAGTAGAATGACGGCTTTTGTCGGGTGATTTGTCGCCTCTGTTGCACGCATAACGACCTGCTGTTCTCCCTCCATCCGACCCACCTCACTGAGTACGAGCGGTCTTTCAGCTAGTTCAGGGCGCGACAAGTATGGTACAACTACTTGTTCAAATAATTCTGAAGTTACGATGCCACCCTCAGCCATAATACGTTGTATCTCAGTGTTACCGTGATCGTGTCGCAAGATGTCACCAGAAGAAAGCATGACCCCGTCAATAAATTCTGCTAACCGACCTCCTTGCGTGTCTTTGCCAGCAAAGGGTAGGCCAAAAATATTTAACGACCCGCTACCGAGCCACGCTCTAATTTGTTTTTGTTGTGATTCCATGTGGAAAGTATAGCATTTTACAGGCTGACGATACCTTGCCTGAAAATCTGAACCGTATACATATTTGCCTCTGAAGTCCTTATGCTAAAATACAAGTAACTATTAGTTCATTTTTAAGGGTGGAAACATGTATAAACACATAAAATTTTTCGAAGAACTATCTATTACCGATGTACCATCGGTGGGTGGAAAAAATGCATCACTCGGGGAAATGTATCGAAATCTCGCGCCAAAAGGTGTGCACCTGCCAAATGGTGCTGCTACTACTTCTGAAAGCTACAATTATTTTCTCGAACAGACCGGATTACGACAGAAGATTACTGACATTCTTGAGGGGTTAGACGTAAAAGATGTCGATGAATTACGGGTGCGTGGCGCTCAGATACGAAAAGCAATTATGAAAGCAGAGCTGCCGCAGGATTTTCAAGAAGAAATTCGTCGTGCATATCGTGAATTAGGAGAAAAATGCGGCAATCCGAACCTTGTTGTCGCTGTGCGCTCATCTGCAACAGCAGAAGATTTACCGAATGCGTCTTTTGCTGGACAGCAAGACACCTATCTTAATATTAGCGGTGAAGAGAATGTTCTACACGCGACAAAACAGTGTATTGCATCGCTTTTTAATGACCGTGCGATTGTGTATCGTGATGAAAATAAGTTTGATCATATGAAAGTTGCATTGTCAGTTGGCATACAGCAAATGGTTGCTGTTCGGTCTGAGTCTGCCGGTATTATGTTTACTATTGACACCGAATCAGGATTTAAAAATGCAGTCGTTATTACGTCTATCTATGGTATTGGTGAAAATATCGTACAAGGTCGTGTAAGCCCTGATGAGTTTACTGTTTTCAAGCCAACGCTTGCTATTTTGAAAAAGAAGCTTGGTACTAAGAAGGAAAAAATGGTCCCTGGGCCGAATAGCACAACGAAGAATATTCGTGTCACACATGCTGACCAAGACCGTTACTCAATAACTGATGATCAAGTACGAACGCTTGCGCAGTGGGGACTCGAGATAGAAAAACACTACGGCAAACCAATGGATATCGAATGGGCATTGGATGAAGACGATGGTCAACTATACATTGTGCAGGCTCGTCCCGAAACAGTGCAGTCTCGAAGCAATCGAAATGTGATTGAAGAGTACCAGCTCAAAGAGACCGGCAAGCAGATTACGAAAGGATCGAGTGTTGGGAGCAAGATCGGTGCAGGTCCTGCAAGCAAGATTATGAACCTCAAAGACATTGCCAAGTTTAAAGAGGGTGATGTGCTGGTCACGACGATGACCGACCCTGATTGGGTGCCAATTATGAAACGAGCCAGCGCCATTGTCACCGACAAAGGTGGCCGTACGTGTCACGCTGCGATTGTGTCACGTGAACTTGGTATACCTTGTGTTGTCGGGACAGGTGATGCTACGGAAAAGATTGCCAGTAAATCACGTATAACAGTCGATTGTTCTCCGGGTGATGAAGGCTATGTGTACGATGGGCAACTTGCGTTTGACGTGAACACAACTGATATACATGATTTGAAGCGACCGCAAACAAAAATCATGATGAATATTGGCTCACCAGATCATGCGTTCCACTACTCAATGATTCCTAATGATGGCGTGGGCTTAGCTCGTGAAGAGTTTATTATCGATTCACACATCAAGATTCACCCATTAGCATTACTGCGTTTTGATGAAGTAAAGGATCGACATGTGCGAGCAGAAATTCAAGATTTAACAAAAGGCTACGACGATAAAGCCGAGTACTTCGTCGACAAGCTCGCTGAAGGCGTCAGCATTATTGGTGCAGCATTTTATCCGAATGACGTTATTATTCGTTTTAGCGACTTTAAGTCGAACGAATATGCAAATCTGATAGGTGGAACGCAATTTGAGCCAGAAGAAAATAACCCTATGATTGGTTGGCGCGGAGCGAGCCGGTACTACAGCGAGGACTATAAGGAAGCATTTGCGTTAGAGTGTCGAGCAATCAAGAAGGTTCGTGATGAGATGGGAATTACAAACATTAAAGCCATGGTGCCATTCTGCCGTGACCTTGATGAGGCCCGAAAAGTCCTTCATATCATGGAAGAAAATGGCCTTAAACGTGGTGAAAACGGCTTTGAAGCATATGTCATGATAGAAATTCCATCAAACGTCATATTGGCAGAGCAGTTTGCAGAGTTGTTTGATGGCTTCTCAATTGGTTCAAACGACCTTACGCAATTAACGCTTGGTGTTGATCGTGATAATCACACCGTGTCACATGTTTACAATGAGAATAATCCAGCCGTTCTCGAGTTAATTAAGCATGTTGTCGCAATTGCGCACAAGACAGGAACCAAAATTGGATTATGTGGTCAAGCACCTTCAGACTATCCAGCGTTTGCGCGCTTCCTTGTCGAGACAGGCATTGATAGTATTTCACTCGCTCCAGACACCGTCGTAAAGACAACAATGGATCTTCATGATTTAGAAATATCGCTAGGTAGATCACAACAATAATGACTGCGAAACACAAAGCACCAAAAATCCATCCATCTGAATTTAAAAGGACAAAAATACTTGCTACAGTTGGTCCAGGCACGAATAGCTACAAAGCTGTCTTCGACATGATTGCAGCTGGCGCTAATGGGATACGACTCAACTTTAGTCATATTACGTATGAAGATTGTGAACAACAAGTTAAGTGGATACGTAAAGCATCTAAAGAACTCGATAAGCCGGTTGCGATTGTGCAGGATTTGCAGGGTCCAAAGATACGACTAGGAAATTTCGATGGTGTTATCCCGGTTCAAAAAGGTCAGCATCTACAGTTGAAATATAAGGCAGACCATACCCGCTCAGGCATGATCCCGACGCAGTTTGATCTCAGCAAGCGCGTGAAGCGGGGCGAGCGAATATTCATTTTCGATGGGAAGGTTAAAACGACAGTTACGTCAGTAAAAGATGGTATTGTTCACGTTCATGTTGAGAATGATGGTGTTTTGATTGAGCGCAAAGGACTGAATCTGCCTGATACTGATCTATCGGGAGATATTATTACCGAAAAAGATTTAAAAGATCTGGCATTTGGCTCAACGCAAGACGTGGACTATATCGCACAGAGTTTTATACAGACCGCTCATGACGTGAAAGCAATGAGAAAGCATCTCAAAAATGTCGGGTCTGATGCAAAAATAATTGCCAAGATTGAAACAAATGCTGCAGTTGAGAACATCGATGATATTGTCAGTGAAGCAGATGCGGTCATGATTGCACGCGGCGATTTGGCCGTTGAGACATCGAACGAAATGGTACCTATCATGCAGCGTAAAATAGTTGGTTTGTGTCGTAAGCACGCAAAGACCGTTATCGTCGCAACGCAAATGCTTGCCTCTATGGTCGACGCTGATGAACCAAGTCGTGCAGAAGTGTCTGATGTAGCCACAGCAGCAATTATTGGCGCAGACTGTGTCATGCTTAGTGAAGAGACGGCAGTCGGTAAGCACCCTGTAAAAGCTGTCGCGACAATGAAGCGTATTGTGAAATTCTCCGAGAAAAATATGCCAACAGTTGTCTTGTTTGCTTTAGACATGACGCCGGACACATCAACACGTCAAACGGCAATTTGTAATGCAGTAGTTAATCTTGCAAAAGAAGTTGAAGCAACGGCAATAGTTGCTGAAACTAAAACTGGCGCCACAGCCGTCCAGATAGCTGCACGTCGACCAGAAAAGCCAGTCATCGCCGTGACATCTTCTAGTCGAGTCGGTAATCAGCTCGCTCTTGAATATGGGGTGAAATCATTTGTACGCCCAGACCATAAATATGCCGCGACGAAAGTAACCGACTGGCTAGAAAAGAGTGGCGTCCTTAAAAAGGGTGATTGCATAGTGACAGCATCAGGTTTGCATCCTGGCGTTGTTGGCTCCACTGACACAATAAAAGTGAGAGTATTGTAGCGAGTAAGCGTGGTGGGTTTCACAAAAAAAACTATTAAAGATGTCAACATCAAAGGGAAGACCGTTCTGGTGCGCGCTGATTACAACGTGCCGTTGAACGGAGAAAAGCAGATTCAGAGTAATTACCGAATAACTGAAAGCATCCCGACATTGCAGTATTTGATCGAAAATAAGTGTAGAATTGTTATCACCACACACCTAGGTAGGCCTAAGGGTATTGATTCAGCATACTCCGTAAAACCAATTGCAAAAGAATTAAGTAAGCTGCTCAAAAAGCCTGTTTCATTTGTGTCTGATTGCATTGGGGATTCAGTCAAGCAGGCTGTCGATGCAATGCAGCCTGGCGATGTGACGCTACTTGAGAATGTTCGTTTTCATACCGAAGAGGAAAAACGCAACGACAAAGCATTCGTAGAAGCTCTCGTGAGTGACACGGGCGCTGAAATATTTGTTCAAGATTGTTTTGGTGTTGCACATAGAGCACACGCGAGTATCGTAGGCCCTACCGAGCATCTCCCAGCAGTTAGCGGATTACTTCTCGAAAAAGAAGTTTCAACTATCACCCGAGTCATGCAAAAACCACGTAAGCCTGTCATGGCTATAGTTGGTGGCGCTAAAATTGGCGACAAAATTGATATCATTCATGCGTTTATTCGAACAGCAGACATTGTTGTGATTGGTGGCGCAATGGCAAACACTTTTTTGAAAGCGCATGGAACTAAAGTAGGTAAAAGCCTTGTCGATAATGAAGAGTTGGATACAGCTCACGATATTATTGAGCAAGCAAATAAAGAAGCGAAAGAAAGAGATTTTATATTTTATTTACCGCAAGATGTTGTAGTAGCAGACGAAATTGCTTCTAACGCAAAAACGAGAATAGTTGGCATTGATACACACACGATAGCAACAATTGAAGCGCAGCCTATGATGCCGAAATCATCGACGTCGACGGTGTCCAAGCATGAAATGATACTTGATATCGGTCCTATATCGAGTGCTTTTATCACTGGCGCAATGCAAGGGGTTAAGACCGTGATTTGGAATGGTACGATGGGTGTTACTGAGACGAAAGCGCTTCGAGGTGACGTCGGACCATTTGCGCATGGCACGGACACGATCATGGAAGCTATGATTGGCCATTTTGGCAATAAGCCATTTAGCGTTCTTGGGGGTGGCGATACTACTGCTTATGTTGATCAGCGTCGTATGAATGATTTCTTTGATCACGTATCAACTGGCGGCGGCGCAAGTCTTGAGCTCATGAGTGGCAAAGAGCTGCCTGGAGTGGCATGCTTAGAGGATAAAGGGTAGACTAAGCATATGCGTAATAACAGAAAAATAATGATTGCCGGTAACTGGAAGGAGCATTTTAATGTTTCTCAGGCTAGTCATTACCTGCACAAGCTTGAAGAGCAGGTGCATAATCGACAGAGCATCGAAATCGTTTTATTCCCAAATGTACTGACGTTGCAGCCGCTTAGCGTGCAGCTCGATCGAAGGAAATTCCGTCTCGGTGCTCAAGATGGCTATTGGCATGATACAGGGGCTTATACCGGCGAAGTGTCGATGGCAATGATGCGTGACCTCGTTCATTACGTGCTTGTTGGACATTCGGAACGACGGCACATATTTCACGAGAACGACGACGAGGCAGCAAAGAAAGTACAATCCGCGGTTCGTAACGGCATTATGCCAGTTCTTTGTGTAGGGGAGACGCTTCAAGAACGCTTGTCGGGTGAGACGAATCAGATTCTACATAATCAAGTGACAGCTG
>JAUHXF010000030.1 GCA_030427125.1 bacterium
CGGATTTAAATCCGCTTTTGTGAGATAGATTACAGACAACTGGTTTAATTCGTGGAAATATAAGGTTATTAAGCGAGGGTTTCACAGTGGGGGCAAGAAAAGCAGGGGAGCAAGAGGTACGTAATATAACTTCTAACTCTAGTGGTACTTATCAGATATCAATACCAAAACAACTTATAGCCCAGCTGCAATGGCGACAGGGTCAAAAAGTCACGGTTACACGAGTCGGCGACCGTCTCATGATTGAAGATTGGAAAGTGTGATTTTACAGAAATCCGTTGTCAACAAGTGCATCGTGTAAAGATTGGACAGCCAGGTTCTGCATGCTGGCTTCGGAGGCTTCTCCGTACACCATCCACTTTAGCCTAGACATGCCTGAAAATTCTTCTTGAGTTGCAGGGAATGACGGCACAAAAGACCATTCTAGCGGATAGTTACCTAAAGGTTCTGGTCTGTTTATTATTCTTTGAACAGGTACTGATCGTAGTAGAAATTCTGTGGGGTCTATATCAAAACTTGTTAGCCCAATTGCAATTACGCCGCGACTGGATACATCGTAGCTAGGATGTGTAGGATCAAATAATTTTGTTGATCCGTCTGATATTATTATCTGTACACAATGCTCACCACCGTTGTTACCCGAACGCGTAGCGCAGTAAACTAATGCTGAGCTAACTCCACCGAAAATTGATAAATTATGAGAGGTGGCGGCGTTCTCTAGACACATACTAGTTCCGCTTGCTCGAACTTCTGCTAGATCTAGTGGACGGTTCCTGTTCCACCTTTTACCTCTTTCGTGTAGAGTTTTTCGTACTGAATCTTTTTGCTGAGTAGCTTCGCTAAAATAGTTGAGGACTACTATTTGAGAACCTTGCATTATTGTGTCATCAGCGTCCTCAATTACGTTCGGGTTGATGTGCAGTAGTACGTCAGCTAGAAGTCTATTAATAGTTGGATCATTCATCCTAAAGCCTCGCGTGCGTGGACTAATCTTTACAACTGAATCTGGATGGATGTAGTTAAATGTTAGCCTGTGGCCACCTCCGGCTAGATTAATGGCCCTGGTCGCACTACATAATTCATCGTGCCTGGCTGCCAAGAACGCATCTAGCTCATTTGTCCTTTGAGCTTCGTGTAAATTTTCAATAAATCTCTCTGATGACATGAAATAATTAAATCAGAATAAGTGGTTGTAAACAAAAGTGTTATAAAGTATTGTTATGAGCACTACTAAAACTGGGCGTGAGGCTGAAAGCTTGGTTGCGGAGTGGCTGAAAAAGCAAGGGCACAAAATTGTCTCTATGAACTGGCGGACGCGTTGGTGTGAGATTGATATTGTGAGCAAGCATAAGAACTGTATTTATTTTACCGAGGTTAAGTATCGTAGTTCTTCAGATTGGGGCTCTGGGCTCGACTACATAACGCCAAAGAAGCTAAAACAGATGCATTTTGCGGCTGAGTTTTGGTTGACAGAGAATAACTGGACTAAAGACTCGCTATTGCAAGCCGCTGAAGTAGATACTGAAGGACAAATAAACTTAGTCGAATTAGACGCTTAAGCTTGCATTGCGCATCAGTTTTTTGAGATATTCATGTTTATGAACGAAGAACTAAGCGCGCTTTTCCATAGACAATCAGCAGCATTTGCCGAGCATCTACGATCGCCTAGCGTGGAGTTTTTAGGTACACACGACCTAAGTGATTCAGTATCTGTTAGGTTTACTGATTCGGAAGAAGAAAGACAGTTGTTAGCTGGGGACGTAGTGCCGTTTGTACTTCGAGTTGCTCATGATGGCTATGAGGCTGAAACATGTTTCGGGGTGGTCTTACGCGGTAGTGATGGCGACGACGGGCTTGAGGTAGGAAGAATTTGCAACATCGATAACGACGATAGAGAAATTCCTGCTTGCAGCGAGATAAACCCAGGGCTAACGGCACAGACCAGGATACTGGGCTACGCTATTTGCTATTTGTAGTGAACCATTTTAGCGCAGCTTTTGCATCACGATCGCGCCATGCGGCGTTTGTCTGGGCTATCTCGAGGCCTTGGGCGTATGTACGCTCGAGCATTGGTTCCATGCGTTCGGTAAAGAACTCCTCGTACTCTGCGATCAGTCTCTCGTCTGCAAAACTACGTGCTGCGTATATTGGTGTTCGTGAAAAGCTTAAATCTTTGCCTATGTGCTCTTTTAGCCATTCCCAGTTTTGTTTCATCCATGTCCAAGCCTCCGCCCGTGAGTGACGATTCATGAAGCTGTAAGCTATCCAGTAGCTGATATCTTGCAGCCGTACCGTGTCTTGGTCAGTAATAAGCTCAAACACCTGCTTGTGTATCTCAGGTTGTTCAAAGCTGGTTAAGGCAGAACAGATAGACATCTTTTCATCACTAGAATTTGAGGATTTATAGATGTTGAGTAACTCGTCGAATTCTGTTTGGCCGCCTTTCCGAGCAGCAGTTGTGTAGACGACAGCTCTTAGATCTACATCTACTGGATTGTTGTGGTGGAGTGCTTGATCGTAAAGTTCAAGTGCTTTCTTGACCGACTCCTCGTGGTCAGAGCCACATGCCATACCGATTATGATTGGTCGCAGCAGTGTGTCTAGGTGTGATTCTTTGTCTTTTTTCTCCCAGCCTAATCTGTCCAGCTGGATTGAAATAAGCTTGTGTACGAATGGCTTCATCGCATCTCTCAGGGCATCATCATTATCAGACATAGACAGCGTGCTTCGTATTGCGCCAATTGATCCTGCTATGATTTCCCATGTGCTTAAGCTGTCTTCGTTTTCGTAGTGCGTTAGTAGATCTAGGTACTCAGTGACCGGTTGGAACCCAGCTTTTGTAACCTCTAGACCATCTGATAGTAGACCCATACGATCAATTGCTGGTAAATCACCTGAATCGATAGCCTGGAGCTGTGTTGTCTGCATCTCGTGACTGTAATCAACTCGGTAGAAACCGGTTTGTCCTATGTTCAGCTGCAGCGGTGCGTTGCCATTGAATGGTACATTAGTGTGTGCTTTTTCAACTGTTGTTTTCTCAACGCCGTGAGTAAGAAGTGGGATTGGCCAAAGATCTTTGTCTTTACGAGCCACAGAAGCTGGATTTGTGACGAATTTTTGTTGGGAAATTTTCAGGTGGTCGTTTTCTATATCAACTGACACAAGTGGGTAGCCTGCTTGTGATGTCCAAGCGTGCATGAACTCTTTGACTGGTTTTTTCGACACATCCTCTAGTGCTTGCCAGAGATCGACTGTATGCGTGTTTTTATAGGAATGGGTTTTCAGATAGTGTCTGAGGCCATCACGGAATGCGTCCGGGCCGAGGTAGTCATGGAGCATATGAATAACACTTGCACCTTTTTGGTAGCTGATTGCGTCAAAGATAGTACGGATTTCATCAGGATGCTTGATGGGGACTTCGATTGGGTGTGTGTGCTCTAGCGCATCAAGCTTGAGTGCCAATTGTTGTTCGTCGACGGCAAATTGTGTCCATAGGTGCCACTCAGGGAAGAGTGTGTCTATTGCAAGATACTCCATCCAGCTTGCAAAGCCTTCGTTAAGCCACAGGTCAGTCCACCAGCGCATCGTAACGAGATTGCCGAACCACTGATGGGTTAGCTCATGAGCGACGACAAGTGCTACCCACTGCTTAGAGCCGAGTGACGTGTGAGGGTCTACTAATAATGCTTGTTCACGGAATGTTATGAGGCCCCAGTTCTCCATCGCCCCCGATGCGAAGTCTGGCAAAGCAACAAAATCACACTTGTCGAGCGGAAATGGAATATCATAGTACTCTTCATAGAAATCCATCGACTTTACTGCAGTGTCTAGGGCAAAATCTGTGTGCTCAATCTGATGGGGTGTGGCATAGGTGCGTATAGTAATACCTGATTTACTGTTAGCCTCTTTGTATTTTAGGTCACCTGTGGCAAACGCGACGAGGTACGTGCTCATGATAGGCGTCGTTTCAAATGTGGTTGAAGTCTGCTTGCCGCTGTCTTCCTGTTTAATGACAGGTGTATTTCCGAGAGCGACTTCACCTTTGGCGTGCGTAAGTGTCATGTCAAAGGTAGCCTTGGCTTCAGGTTCGTCAATACATGGGAATGCTTCA
>JAUHXF010000031.1 GCA_030427125.1 bacterium
GTCAGAATATCCGCGAGTCCGAGAGGGCCTGCTGAATGGCCTGACCCAGCTTCTTCGAGCATCTTAATAATGTCTTGCCGAATAGTGTTGGCCATCAACTCAAGCTCTTCAACAGATCTTTTGTTTTTTGTGAAATTATTGCTCATTTATAGTGCTTATGATACCAGAGTAGTGAGCTGATCATAAGCTTTTTTCGGGTCTTCTGCGTTTTTCAGATAACCACCGACGTTAATCACATCTACGCCTGCATCTGCAATCTGCTCCACGTTTTCAGCATTGACTCCACCATCCCAACCTATACGAACCTCTGGATAGGCTTCTTTTATCTCTCGAACCTTATCGAGTTGATCAAGATCGGCTTTGCCGCCCTGATAGCCTAGATGACCACCAAATATAAGTACATGTTCAAACAAATCATCCGCCTCTAGATCTTGTAGGTCGGCAACGGAGCTTTCTGGTAACAACGCGACTCCTGCACGAGTGCCATTTTCGCTCAAGCGCTCGAGAGCTTCTTTCGCGTTATCGGATTCAATATGAATTATAACAAGGTCAGCCTCTAAGGAGATGGCATCTTCCACGACCTCGAGTGCGTCATGACACATAATATGAGCGTGTGTAATTAAATGATCATCACGCCATGCCTCATCAAGAGGAAGTAACTTTTGTGGCGTAAACACACCACCAGAAAAATCGAGATGTACTCCTTCTGCATACGTAGCAATAAGCTCCATCTGTTCTCGATAGACATGCGGGTCATCAGTTGTAATGGTTGGTGTAATTACTGCCATGACTCTATAGTGCCAAACTAAAATACAAATTCAAGCATTTTGTCTATGTATAACTATTTACTTTTTTAGTGTTTTATGGTATTTTTATACTATGGCAACAAACAATCCTATTGCTTCATTGCACGGTACTACTGCAACAATAATGGAGAAACTTGACGCAGAAGCTGATCATGCCCTATTTAAAGGCGACTTGTGGTCAGATGACAATATCGTCAGAGTCAATGGTTATTCTTTTGTTCTCCCGAACGACGATACAGATACTATTCGACCATACACAGCAGCTATAGACACGATTACTTTATACGAACCAGATACCTGGAATATGAGTCTTGAATTACGGGATGACGATGGTGAGCCCTATTCGAGAGAATCAGATAGAGAGCTACTGAGATGTCCAGTAATGGGCCATGTCGACGATGAGGGGTATTACGATATTTTTATTTCCGCGGCACATCAACATGTCATTTTTCCGAGTGGAGGTGGTTTATATCTACCAGAAAGGCACGACTTGCAACATTTAATGGGGCTTATTGATGAAGGTATCGCTGAGCCATTAAGTGCTATAAAATGCAGTGCTCTAGCGAAAGCAATAACTGACCTAACAATCGATCAGGTCAAGCCTTTATAAAACAAGAGTCTCTAGATTTCGTCTAATTGAGCGTTGCGGCGCTTATAGCGCTGAGCACCTGCAAACGGCGTCTTAAGCCAAACGTCAATGACTTCTTGCCATTCTTTGTCGGTGTCGAGTATTTCTGCTGGCAACGCAAGCACGTTCGAATCTTCATCATTCCTTGTACTGCGAGCAGCTTCAACACCCCACCCGAGTCCAGCCCGAATACCTTTATGTCGATTAGCTGCAATCGCCATGCCTTGCCCACTACCACACACGAGGATACCGCGCGCACTATGACCGTGCTGTTTCATTGCATGCACCACGCGGGAAGCAAATATGGTGAAATCATCATCAGGGTCCATGCGTTCGTCACCCTCGTCAACAACATCATACCCAGCTCGCTTCAAATATTTCTCAATCTTCTCCTTGAGATGAAATCCATTATGATCAGCGCCGAGGAAGATTTTCATTCAAAACTACTTACTATGCAGTGATTTACCAATGTCCGCCACAAGCTCTACAAGTCGATTCGAGTAGCCCCATTCGTTGTCATACCAGACAACGACCTTTGCGAGATTTCCATCTACAACCTTCGTGAGCGGCAAATCGATAACACCCGAGTGACTATTCCCAATGAAGTCGCTTGATACGAGTTGGTCTTCCGTACAGTCAATTATTCCTTGGTAGTATGGCTGTGCGCAGGCTTCCTTGAGCTTCTTTTTCAGCTCTTCTTCTGTCGTGTCTTCCTTCAATACAATAGTAATGTCACTCACACTGACAACGCTGGTTGGGACGCGAATAGCCATACCGTCGAACTTATCGACTAGACTCGGCACTGTCTTTGTCACCGCAATTGCTGCTCCAGTTGTGGTCGGAATGATGTTTTGTGCAGCTGCTCGAGCTCGACGATAATCACCATGAGGCGCATCTTGCAGTCGTTGATCAGCCGTGTAGCTATGCACGGTCGTCATCATTGCTTTTTCAATGCCGATCTCCCGCTCTAATACATCCATAACCGCGGCAAGGCTGTTCGTCGTACAGCTCGCATTTGAAAATACCTCAGCCTCAGAACCTTCGAGATTTGATTCATTCGCGCCAATTACAATCGTTTCAGCACCATCATCTTTGGCTGGCGCGCTGATAACAACGCGCTTTGCTCCTGCCTGAACATGCGCTTTAGCCAACTCTGACTTCACGAAAAATCCGGTAGACTCAATCACGACGTCAACTTTGTGCTCAGCCCACGGTAAATTGGCTGGGTCACGCTCAGCGAGTACTGGAATTTTATTACCGTCAACAATCACGTGGCTGTCATCAAAATCTACCTCATGCGGAAATTGTCCATAATTAGAATCATACTTTAATAGATGTGCCAGCATCTTTGTGTCGGTGAGATCGTTAAGCGCAACAATCTCGAGATCTTTTCGTTCATACGCAACTTTGAAAGCGGTTCGACCAATCCGGCCAAACCCATTAATTGCCACCCGTGTTTTCATGTAGTTAGTATCTCCGTTATTTCAGAGACATTGTATCGTGCTTATGCTTCTCTATTCAAGGTCATTATCGATAATACGCTGAATCGACTCTTTATGTAGTGGATGCTGAACTAAATCAACTGCATCTTTGAGATAAAGCCACGTATACTCTTGATGCTCACCGCTCAATGTAACATCAGTCTTACCAGTCTCACTGATAAACAAAAGTAACACATAGTTGTATTGAGCCTCCTCATCATTTCTTACGTGCGATTGTGCATATACCAACTTTGGGTTTTTTACACCAGTGATGCCTGTCTCTTCTTCAATTTCACGCGACAACGCTTCATCAAGCGTTTCGCCGGGGTCCATTCTGCCGCCTGGCAAATCCCACTCGCTAGGTCGTGCACCATACGCCGAGCGTTTTAGAAATAAATACTTTCCCTGAGCGTTATGCAGAAAGGCTTTTTGGACGACTCGATTCTCCATAAATAACGTCCTTAGGCTTCGTTGTCCCAGCGCTCTATACACTCCTTGATGACATCGTGCGCCTTAGATGTATCACCAAATCCAAGTACCTTCGTGCTGCCTGGTTTCTTCAAGTCTTTGTAGTGTGTAAAGTGATGTTCAATCTGCTTCTGCCACTGACCTCCAAGATCATCTAGGGACTGTACGCGATTGCTTGTATTTCTATCATCAGCGGGTACACAAATAATTTTATGATCCATTTCACCATCATCTTCAAACTCTAAGACACCAATAACAGTTGCTTCACTCACAACTCCAGTTGGCATTGGTTCATCAGCCACAAAAAGCACGTCGAGCTCATCGCCATCATCATCAAGCGTACTTGGAATGAACCCATAATTAACTGGCTTTGCAAAAATAGCCGGCTCAACGCGATCAAGCACCATGATCTTGCGTTTACGATCAAATTCGATTTTGTGCGACGAGCCTTTCGGTATCTCAATCACCACATTAACGGTTTCACCTTCTGCATACGGTGAAAGAATTGCATTATAGTCCATGGATGGTTCTCCTTTATTTAATTCTATTGTACAGGCTTTATGTTTAC
>JAUHXF010000032.1 GCA_030427125.1 bacterium
AACAGCAACCATCTCGGGACGGTGTTGATAGAAGTGCTGACGCCCTAGCTCTTATTGACGACCATTATAGTAAATTTCCACGACAACATCGCGATACGAACGCTCCTCGTGACTCTAAGGGTGAAAGAGTTGAAACTCAAGGCACGGTGCACGGAAAACGTGCTTTGGTATATGGCGCTCTTGCAGCCACTGCAGCTGGTGCTTTACTATACAATGTCGCAACTAATAATTCTGATACGCAGCCTAGGGCTGGCATTGAAGTACCTGCTGATGATGGTAGTTTTGAACAAGAAGCGATTCTAAATTCCAAAGTAAAGCTAGGAGAGCTTAAGCTGGGTGAGGGTATAAATCTTCGTCACAGTCCTGCTATTGATAATATTGACGGGTCAACAGGGGATTTTGGTAATAATCTAGCCTACACAGTACAGCCGGGCGAGACAGTTGTGGTGGATGACCCTATGTATTACGAAAATGTTGCTGATGGCAATGCATACTACGGATTTACTATGACAGTAGGTGAGGGCGAAGAACAGACCTCAGGTCTGTACTGGGCTGCAGCTCAGACTTTAGGTCAGACCAACGATGCTGGTGAGTTTCTTGGTAGCTTTACACCTACACAGGCTCAAGATGGCTCAATTGCAGAGCCTAACTACCTAAACAGCCCAACGATTACACGTTCAGCTGATAATGGACTCAGCGCGACGGATCCAAATACTGGGTATCCAGTAGCAGTCGGCGCGATTGTCCCGCAAGGCTAATCTGAGAAGCTGAATAGCGTTGTGGATAAGTGGACCTACACTACATGTGTGGGTCTTTCTTTATATTGTGGATAAGTGGGTAGTTATTAGTAAAAAAGTGGGTATTTGGGGGTTGTCGTGGGTTTCAGTGGGTAGTATTCTAGTGTCAGTGGGTAATAAAGAATCAATTAAAAGAAGTTGGTTCGACGAAAAACAAAAACTCCCGCGATTAAAAAAACAATAGCTATCACCAATGAGTAAGGTTGACTACTTTGAACGCAAGCTCGACGATAAGAATCGTCTGACGATTCCGCCTGAGCTGCGGGATCTACTTCAAAGTGGTGTTGTACTTACTCGAGGCTTTGGACAATATCTTCACTTGTATCCAAAACAGGTATGGGAAGAGATGGTTGAGCCAAAACTCGATGGTGACATCCTCGATGAGCGAATAGCTGACCTTAATGTTCAATTCAGAACAGGGAAGGTCGAGCAGGAGCTCGATGACAAGCAAGGACGCGTCAGGATTGATTCACATCTTCTTGCGTATGCTGGCATTGATCGAGATGTTGTGGTGGTAGGCGTTGGACGTTATTGGAGACTGATGGCAAAGTAGCCCGCTCAGTTAGTAATTGATAGACGTTCTTTAACAATTCAAACAAAAAGCAAAAACAGTCAAATAGTTTAAATTCAGCTATTTGGCAGTCAACACGTGCATGTAAGGACACGCTAAAAACCTTCGCACATTTCTCAAAACACCTCCCAAAACTCCACCTCACACATAAGTCTCTCAACTTACTTCTTGCACTAGATGAGAAAGAACATTATGTAGAAATTTTTTAAATTTCTTTCAAACAAAGTTCTAAAATTCGCATCACACGCAAGATAAACAAAAACAAAAACAATCAAATACAAAAAGTTGGCTGCTGATTAGGTGACTTTAAACACCTCGATTAAAGTAATCGAGCAAAAAACAAAAATGTCACAAACAAACACAAAAATACAAACAATTCATACTCCGGTACTTCTGCAAGAAGTCCTCGATACACTGAAGCCCCTAAAAGGCGAGAGGTATCTTGATCTCACTGCAGGGTATGGCGGTCACGCAGGCGAAGTATATGCACGTACCAGTGCAGCTATGACGCTCGTTGATCGAGACGACAACGCGATTTCTGTCTTGTCTAAGAAATTTCAAGGGCAAGTCGGTGGGCATGGCGATGTCACGTTGCTACATTCAGATTTTCTGCAGGCGTGCAGAGATCTTGTGCAAGAGCAACAAACATATAGCTGTATTCTTGTAGATTTGGGCGTTTCGTCACCGCACCTTGACAAGGCTGAGCGTGGTTTTTCACTGAAGAGTGATGGACCTCTCGATATGCGCATGGATACGAGCCAAGAACTTACTGCTGAGTATGTAGTCAACCACTACTCAGACGAGCGTCTAGCAAATATCTTGCAAATATATGGAGAGGAGCCAAAAGCACGTCGCATGGCACAAGCAATTGTAGCTGCGCGGCCAATCAACACAACTACAGAGCTCGCCAATATCGCCAAAAGGATTTGGCCAGGGCACAGCAAGGTTCATCCTGCTACGAGATTGTTTCAAGCAATTCGTATAGAGGTGAATAATGAGCTTGGTCAATTAGAAGAAGCCTTGCCACTTATGGTCCAGCTTCTTCAGCCAGGAGGACGTCTCGGGATCATATCATTCCACTCGCTCGAGGATAGAATCGTAAAACAATTCTTAAAACAGCGAGCAGGTGATACGTATGATGCAGAGATGGAGTTGGTTAACAAAAAGCCACTTACTGCCTCTAAAAATGAACTAGTTACTAATCCACGCGCACGCAGTGCAAAACTGCGTGTCGCTAAGCGAAAATAAAAAAAGAAGGGATGAGCCCATGCCAATTCAGGTAAAAACAAGCTCACGCTCTTACAAAGTAAAGGTCCGAGTCGTTTAATCACATAAACTGACTGACCAGAAAAAAGAGCAGGGACGGTCCAAAAAAGACCGTCCCGCCAAGAAAGAAAAACAAAAACAAATAATTATGACATACTCAACCTCACTCAGTATGGGTAAATCGAGATATCAGACTCGTGGACAGAATGCGGTTTCATTCGCAGAGGGACGTACAAATTCAACACGTCTTGGTCCTGTGAGTAATGCGATTGTCCTTGTTGTACTCGTGTGTCTCATTGGGCTCGTGTATCTCACGCAGGTTACGAAAACAAATTCGTACAGCTATGAAATCCAAGAGTTACAAACGAAACAAAGCGCACTTAAAGACGAGCAAAAGGATCTAGAGCTAACGGCAGCTCGATTGCAATCGATTGATTCTCAGGCCGTGGCTGATGCCTCTGAATCTCTCGTATCTGTTGCTCCTACTGGCAGTATCGAGAACTAAGCATTATAATTATTAGTAGTAATTATAGTGGCGCGTTATGAATGAAAACCAACAGTACACATCTTCTGTACCTCGAATTCGGCTGTTCTACATAGCATTGATAGTCGTTGCAGTCATCTTTGGGCTGCGACTTTTTTATTTACAAGTGCTTAGGCATGATTTCTACCAACAGCAAGCGCAAGCTTCACAGCTAAAACAGTACGAAATCCCCGCTGAGCGTGGTGCTATTTATGCATATGACGGCGGTGAAATAGTGCCAGTTGTGTTAAATGAAATACTCTATCGAGTTACGGCAGATCCAGACATTATTGAAGATCCATCACAGGTGGCTTCTGAATTGAGTGCTGTATTGAATGTATCCACTGAAGAGATTGAAACAAAATTACGTCGTGAGAATAGTCGTTATGAGGTGCTGGCGAATAAGCAAACGAAAGAGAAGAAAGAGGCAATTGATGAATTAGGACTTCCTGGAATTTTCACGAACGAAAAAATTTCACAACGTGTCTACATTCAAGGTGACATAGCTGGCCAGTTGCTTGGCTTTGTTAATGATGCTGGTGAAGGCCAATATGGCGTCGAAGAGTATCTTCAAAAGCGCCTACAGGGCACTCCAGGGCGTGTGAAGGCGCTTACAGACCAAAACAACGTGCC
>JAUHXF010000033.1 GCA_030427125.1 bacterium
ATTTAGCGGCTGCTATGATGACGCGACATTTTATGAAGGCGGGTCACAAGGCAGTACTTTTAGTTGGTGGAGCAACCGGTATGATTGGTGATCCTGATGGAAAAGCCCAGGAGCGTGACTTACTGACGCTTGATGAAATTACTCACAACAAAGAAGCCATCTCCAAGCAGTACGCACAAGTATTTAACGGGATGGACTTCGACGTCGTAGACAATTATGACTGGTTTAAAGATATTGATTATCTATCGTTTCTTCGGGAAGTCGGAAAGCATGTGCCTATGCGCATGATGCTTGGACGTGAGTTTGTGCAATCACGACTGTCTGAAGACGGCGAAGGTATTAGCTATGCAGAATTTAGCTATTCGTTAATCCAAGGGTATGACTTTGTGTATTTATTCAAGAATCATGGTGTGACGCTGCAGCTGTGTGGAGCAGATCAATGGGGCAATAGTATTGCTGGTGTTGATTTGATACGCCGTATGGAGGGTGGTGAAGCTCATGTTTGGTCGACCCCACTTGTTATTAACAGAGCAACTGGCAAGAAGTTTGGGAAGACTGAAGATGGTGCAATTTGGCTCGATGAGCAAAAGACAAGTGTTTTTAAGTTCTATCAATTCTGGATAAATGTTGATGACGAAGGCGTCGAAGACTACCTAAAAATCTACACGGATCTCAGCAAAACGGTAATTGAAGAAGTTATGGAGGCACACAACGAAGCGCGCAGTAACCGTCTGGCACAAAAAAGACTTGCGTACGAGGTAACAGCAATAGTCCACGGTACAGAGCGTGCAGAATCGGTACAGCGTTTGAGTGAGGTCTTGTTTGGTGATACTCCTTATGATCAGTTAACGGCCGGAGATTTCCAGGAGCTGTCTAAGGAGCTTGTGAGTACAGAAGTGCCTTTTGGCGCTGACTTGGTCGAGCTACTCGTGACTTGTGAACTGGCTTCTTCAAAAGGAGAAGCGCGTCGTTTTCTTGATAGTAACGCGATATACATAAATGGTATGCAAATACCTCTTGAAAAACATGTCATTGATGAGCATGATGTGATTAATGGGCATATTATTTTACGGCGAGGCAAAAATAAGACCGCACTCGTGAAGATAGTGTGATATATGTTACACTTTTAGTCCTATGAGTACATCTAAGAACCAAAGAAAACTACAAAAGGCTGATCACTATGATGACGATGATTCAAGCTATCTACGCTATTGGGACGGCCGGGATTATGAGCAAGCAGCTGAAGAAATTGCTATTCGCACGTTATTGAAGGGGAAGAAATTCAAAAAAGCAGTTGACGTCGGTGGTGGCTATGGTCGTTTGTCGGTTGTGTTGCGTGATTATGCTGATGAAGTCACGCTGGCTGAGCCATCCAAGCAGCAGCTAGATATTGCGAAGGACTTTTTAAAAAACAAACCGAAAGTTATACCAAAGCTCGCACAAGCCGAGAAACTTCCGTTTAAAGATAATGAAGTAGATCTGGCTATGATTTTTCGTGTCATCCATCACCTCCCAGACCCAATACCTGCTTTCGATGAGATTGCACGTGTCGTGAAGCCCGGGGGCTATTTCTTAATAGAATTCGCGAATTACGGCAACTTTAAAAATCGCGTAAAACACGCCGCGAAATTTCAGAAATTACCCGTCGATCCTGTCGATATCAAAACTGCAGAAGGCGAAAAGAAGAATAGTATTCCATTCGTTAATCACAATCCAAAAACTGTTAGAAAACAACTTGCACAAAGCGGTTTCAAGGTTGAGAAGACCCTATCAGTCTCAAACTTTCGTTCAACAACCCTTAAAAAAGCCATTCCTAAAACAGCTCTAGTTACCATGGAGAAGGCTGTTCAGAAGCCACTTGCGAAAGCTTATTTCGGTCCAAGTACCGTGTATCTATTGAAAAAAGTGTAGACTAAAGGAGTCATGAGCGACTCTGTCACAACAATTAAGGGTGTTGGTGAAGCTGTAGCAGCGAAATTTAAAAAGCTGGGCATTGAGACTATTCAAGATCTGATTGACTACGTACCGTTTCGATTTGATGACTTCTCTAAAGTGACAACTGTAAATAGCATCAAGCCAGGTCCAGTAACTTTGAAGGTTACGCTAGGAACACCAAAAGGTCGCTACACGAGAAAAGGCTTGCACATGACAGAGTGTTTGGCGTCCGATAGCACTGGTAGTGTGAAGCTAGTCTGGTTTAACCAACCGTATCGGGCACAAGCAATTAAGGTCGGTGAAGAATACTTTGTCTCTGGCGAGTTTGCATCAAATTATAAGTTCTTTGCAATTACAAACCCTGCGTGCGAACTTGTAAGTTCGTTTCCGGTCAATACGGCGCGTCTGGTGCCTATTTATAGGCTGACGAAGGGTTTGGGCGCAACGCAGATTCGTAAGGCAGTAAAGAATGCGCTTAATACTTACAAAGCTCAAGAAACGCTTCCAGCTTGGATTATAGATAACGAAAAACTCGTTCCGAAGCAAGACGCACTACGTGAGATGCATTTTCCAGAGAGTGCTCAGAGCTTACACGAAGCGAAGAGGCGGCTCGGCTTTGAAGAAGTGTTTGAACTGTCGTTGGCGAGTGAGTTAAACAAGCAAGATTACAAACAAGCCCATTCGTTGAAAATTCCATTTGATGAAGAGCTCATTAAGGCTTTTGTTGGTAGTCTCAGCTTTTCTCTGACGGATGACCAGCGAAAGGTCGCGTGGCAGATTTTTAAAGATATTGATGCTGGCATCCCCATGAATCGGCTTGTTGAAGGAGATGTCGGTTCAGGCAAGACTGTTGTGGCCGCGATGGCCGCCCTTGGTACCATACAAGCTGGCTATCAAGTGGCACTGATGGCACCGACTGAGCTACTAGCCAATCAACACGCCTCATCGTTGCACGATATGCTCACGCACCTCAATCTCGAAGGTAAAATTTTATTGTTGACTGGAAGTATGAACTCGCAGCAGAAAACAAAAGCATATAACGCTATCTCCTCTGGTGAAGCACAGTTGATAATTGGCACGCATGCCTTGTTTCAAGATAAAGTGTCGTTTAAACATCTCGGACTGATTATTCTTGACGAGCAGCACCGTTTTGGCGTTGAACAACGAAAGAAGCTGCTCGCAAAAGCGAATGAGCATCCACACGTGCTATCAATGACGGCAACTCCAATACCACGAAGCTTGGCTTTGACACTATATGGTGAAATGGATGTGTCGGTCATTCAGCAAATGCCAAAAGGAAGAAAGCCAGTAAATACCGAATTGTACATCCCCGAAAGAAGGGAAAAGTTATACAATAATGTGATAGAGGAGCTCAGAGCTGACCGCCAAGCGTTTATTGTCTGCCCACAGATTGAAGAGGATGAAGCAGGGAGGCTTTCCGTAAAGAAAATTCACGCTGAGTTACAAAAAAAGTGGCTGAAAGAGTTCAGGGTTGCATTGCTGCACGGGAAGATGTCGGCTGAGGAGAAGGATACTGTTATGCAGCAATTTTCCAATGGAGATGTAGACGTCCTCGTATCTACGACCGTTATTGAGGTGGGTGTAAATGTACCAAATGCTTCCGTTATGGTGATTGAAGGTGCCGACAAGTTTGGGCTTGCTCAACTGCATCAATTGCGCGGGCGTGTCGGTCGAGGCACGGACAGCGCGTATTGTTACTTGGTGCTTTCCAGTAACGATGAACCGACAAAAC
>JAUHXF010000013.1 GCA_030427125.1 bacterium
CAGCAGCCGTTCTTTTTGGTCCCATGTCGCATCAATAGTGCCTGTGTAGGCATCGCCTGATTTTGTTCGATGAAACTTCTGCCCTATCCAGTCATCAAATTTGTGATACTCTGCGAATAAGTCAACTTCTTCGATTCGAGACCCTGAAATAGCAATCGCTATGTATCCTCTTTCCTGCAGCTGTTCTTTAAGCTTCTTGGGATACAGATACACGTAGTCGAGCAATGGTTGAAGTGTTTTTTCCATGTATTTGTCGTATGTCTTTGGGTCTAGTTCAGTGACGAGTTCTTTGATCTTCAGGATCGATTTGTAGTCAAACTCTTCAAAAGCTTTTTCATGTGCGCGACGCTTCCAGGCACTGTATAGTTCAAGCATCTCCTCGTTAATTTTTGGGTGAAGAGTGTCCTTGCGTGCAAGTTCAAGTGCTACCTCCCAAAAAAGATGCGAGCGGAAAAATGTACCGTCAATATCAAAGGCTACAAACTTCCGCTTCATGCCTATAGTGTATCAGGCATTTACAGATTTAAGCACGTATTCATCGCCGGTTTTCACCATGCCGTAGACCATGTCTTTGCGCTCAATAACGATCATCCAGTTGTTGTCGCGAGCTTTTTTGAATAGTTCTTGGTTCGGGTTGAATACAATTGGGCTCTCAACCATTTCGAGCACCGGAATGTCGCTAGTCATGTCGCCAATGGCAGTGCTTCCTTTGAATTCTAGATCAAACTTTTGAATAACAGCTTTAAGAATATCTGCCTTCGTTTGTGTGAGGATCTGCATTTGACCGTTTAGCTTTCCTTTTTTGTCGGCCTGAAAAGTTGTTTCACCCACCCAGGCATCAAAGCCAAGTGCCCGTCCAAACTTGCTCACCGGTCGCAGCTCGGCTCCTGAGATTGCAATAAGGAAAAAGCCATTTTTCTTCAATGTTGCTATGAGCTCTCTCGTGTACACATAGGTGTTCTGCATGGCAGACTTCACGACAGAATCAACTATTTCATCGTATTCTTCGCTGTGTAACCCTCCTGGCATCGAGCTAAAAATACGCTCGACTATACCTTTCATGTAGTTGGTATAGCTTTCTTCTGTAGATTTCTGACGAAAGGTGTGTAGCATCAGCTCTATTTCACGGCCAGGGCCTGGCTCGAGCTTACCGCGAGCAACCAACTCACGGACGGTTAGCTGTAGCAAGCTAGCCCGCGTTACAACGCCATCAATGTCGAACACAGCAAATTGCTTTTTCAATGTTTATCCACCATTTGAACTACAGTATAACGCTCACGCTTTCATATGTCAGTACTTTATGAGAATATCTCGTCATGCTTACAGACGGTTATGAATCTCTGCCCGCAGATTTAGGTTATGTTCCAGATGTGTCAGCGCCGTTGGCGGTTGCAGAAGTACGGAATGAACGTTCGATGGTCGGACGTGTGAATGCAGCTATTACAGCGACGACTGTTGGTTTCGCCGCGATTTGTGGCGAGGCAGCGAGACACACAGGCGAATCAGTCACACAGACAAGACTTGCAGTGCTTGGAACGGGTGCGTTTTTGATTGCGGCTTACAACTCATACCCAATTGCAGAACGGTTCGAAGCTGGACGTAGGTTGATTTCCAGGTCACAGATAGCAGCAGAACAAGCGAAGTTCGAATCACAGCAACGACAGCGAAGAATTGATGATAAGAATGTCCTCCGTGCGCCTATGAAACGAAGAACAAGAGATTTAGTTACCCGAACAAAGGCAATAAGACGAAGCAACAGAACGCTGGGAGATATTCCAGGCGAAGCTTTATTCTAGTGTGATACTAACAGGACAGTGATCTGATCCCATAACGTCCATGTGTATTTCTGCTGATACGATGCGCTCAGCTATTGAATCGCTTGCCAGCCAATAGTCAATGCGCCAACCGACATTCCGTTCACGAGCTTTGCCCCAGTGCGTCCACCACGAGTACTTGTCGACTGCGTCCGGATGTAGTGTTCGAAACGTATCAACAACGCCTTTTTTGAGAAGGTTTGTAAAATCTTCTCTTTCCTCGTTTGTAAAACCGTGTTTGCCAACATTTTCCTTAGGTCGTGCGAGGTCTATCTCTTGGTGTGCGACATTAAAATCCCCACAAGCAAGCACGGGTTTTTTCGACTGTAGCTCTTCAATATGGTCTTGATAGGCTGGCCCCCACACGAGTTCACGCATCTTGAGCCTGCCGAGGTCGCCTTTACTATTCGGGGTGTAGACAGTGGTAACGTAAAAATCATCGAACTCGAGCGTTAGCACCCTTCCCTCTTTGCTTGTATCGCCAAAATCATCAGTAAAGTCGTATTTTCTCAGAATCTCATCAGAGAAATTTTGCTGCACCGAGAGTGGTTTAAATTTCGTGAAGATCGCCGTTCCTGAATAGCCTTTGCGCGCGCCATCATGCCAATATTCTTCATATTCTTCAAGATCAAATTCAGATTGGTCTTGGTTTGCCTTCGTTTCTTGCAAGCACAGAATATCTGGCTGATGCTCCTCGATAAATGATTGTAGAGCGCCTTTATTCCAGACGGCACGGATACCATTAACATTCCACGAGTATAGTTTCATGTAGCTATTGTAGCAATTCTGTTATAATGACGCTCAATGTATAAACGAATCTTACTCAAAGTTTCTGGCGAGCAATTAGCTGGTGAACATGATTCGGGTATTGACCCTAAAGTTGTTGCCTGGATTGCCGGTGAGGCGAAAAAAGTTGTTGAAGCTGGCTGCCAGGTTGTGATTATCGCCGGAGGCGGGAACATGGTCCGAGGTGCGGAAGTAGCTGGAAACGGCATAAAACGAGTAACTGCTGACCAGATGGGAATGCTTTCCGGTCTAGTAAACGCAATCGCTATGACGGATATATTTGAGGCAAACGGCGTACCAACTCGTTGCCTGAGCAATCTGTACGCAAGTCAAGTTGCAGAGAATTACTCCTTCCGTTTAGCAGAGAAACACCTTGATGGTGGTCGTGTCGTAATTGTGGCTGGCGGAATCGGTCGACCATACTCAACGCACGACAGCGCAGCGGTTTCAATTGGGCTTGAGCTTGACTGTGATGTCGTACTGAAATCAACCAAGGTAGATGGTGTCTTCACTGCTGATCCTGAAAAAGATCCAAATGCTCAAAAAATTGAAACGCTTACGTACCAAGAAGCATTAGAGAATCCAGAGATACGTGTCATGGATCGGGCAGCTATTGGTCTTGCATCGGAGCAGAATATGCCAATTATGGTGTATAAACTCGATGAACCAGATGCATTGTGCCGAATCGTCAACGGTGAATCCGTCGGTACTAAAATAACGCAATGATCTCTAACCGGTCGGGTAAAGTCTGTGTAGAGGCTGCCTGTTCTTTTGATGGTGAGGAAGTGATAGCACACGCAAAGCCAAGGCTGGCGCAGTTACACGAACGTATTGGTGCATATTCTATTGGTGCACTGTATATGATGAGAATGTCGGCTGAGCCATATCGATATGTTGAATCCGATCCTCCTCTGCCAAAATCTTCGACGCGACGCAGACTCGGTGCTCTTATCCATATAGCTGCTGGAATACCGCTGTATTCAGCAGCTGCTATCAGTAGCGTTAGCTATGTATCAGAGGCCGGTGAAGCAATTGTACGCAACATCTTCAAAACTTAATCGTGAATAAAGAGGGGTGTCTAGCTAGCGCAATGAGTTGCGTGTTTCTCTGGCGACCGAGCGGCCATCATCTCGCTTTTTGATTGATTGACGCTTATCGTATTCCCTCTTACCTTTACCGATTGCGACTATGACTTTTATATATCTTCCATCTGTAATGATCTTCGTCGGAATAAGAGTCTTTCCTTGCTGTTTGGCTGCAATCAGTTGATCTATTTCGCGTCGTTTGGCCAGTAGTTTACGTGTGCGCGTCGTTTCACTGTCTGCAATTGGGATGCCGTTTGTTCCGTGAATAGTTGCGTTAAGGAGAAAAAGTTCACCGTCTCTCACTGTTACGTACGCACCTTGTAGCTGTCCTCTGCCAAGTCTGAGTGCTTTTGTCTCGCGGCCGTTTAGGACAATCCCCATGACAAAGCTGTCGCCGAGTTCATAGTCGAAACTAGCTCGCCGATTTCGTATCGCCTTATCTTGCCGTTTTTTAGACTTCATGAAACTATTCTAACAGAGGTTATGGTTATTTACAAAAGTTTATAATCGTGTTAAAATATTATTTATATGTACCAGCCAGAACATCTACTCCACCGCGAATTATTTGATAAGATTCCGCTAACTGGCGATAGAATTGCAGCTAACATTGATCAGCTTGCAAGTAATATCGCAGTTGAACCGGTTATGAGTAATGTGTCGGTTGCGTTCGTGATTCGTTCCTTCAACGAAGCTGGACCTCTAGAGCGACTACTAGAAGATATACATTCTCAAAAATCCACTACTGAGCCGCAAGTGATAGTTGTAGATAACGAATCAGATGATCATACGGCAGATATTGCAGCTTCATTTGGCGCTACGGTGAGAACGGTACCAAGAGATGAATTCACTTATCCAGTCTCAATGAATGCGGGCATGGAGGCGGTCGACACTGAAGTCGCTTATATGACGGTGGCTCATGCTCTTTTGTCCAGCAGGCAGTTACTAAACGGGATAAGAAGAGACTTCTCAGGTGAAACCATTGGTGGTGCATTTGGGCGCACACTGCCGAATGCCAACATCTCAATTCCAGAAAGGTTAATCGCAATGACAAGTGTTGGCTATTTCCCAGACCGCAAACCCCAAATAGTTTCTAGATTCGAACCCAACAATCTTGGATTAATGGGTGCGACCTCGGCTGCTTTTAGAAAAGATTTATGGCAAGAGTATGGCAGATTTGATGAGACATACGAAACCGGTGGTGAGGATACTGCTATGGCGAAGAAACTTGCAGCTGATGGGTTTGAGCTACTTGATGATGGCCTATTGTCTGTGCACCACACACATGGCCTGAATACGTCAGACACCATCAAGCAATGGCTTCGATGGTACAGAACACTAAAAGGCCCTGTGCCACTTGATACGGATAAATTGGCAGCTCGCCGCCGGGATTTAAGTTGTAAAGTGCAGTATCGCTAATTCGGATAATTTATTAAACTACCGTGCATCTTCTTACCTAATGTTGGAGCAATAATAATAAATGCCTCATAATAAAGCACATGTCAGATAATACCCCTCCCATCACTGAAGTTCCTGCTTTTGAGCTGCTTGATACGAGCCGGAGACAATCTCATGTGGACCCAACGATTTCAGTTGATGGAGATTTGATTGCTTTTCAAAACGGTTCGCCGGCCTGTTTCGTCGACCCTGCCGACTCGGTTGTGCAGGTGTATAAACAGCTATCGGCAGTTGTAGGTATAGATGATTTTGATCAATCACGCGTTCGTAGCTACAAGATTATTAAATCGGTTCGGCGGTTTTTCAACAGGACATCCATTCCGAATAAATCATTATCAGACGAACCGGTTATTACTGAGGATGATAATGGTGAATTTGTCGTTGAGCCGTCAGTTCGTGAGCGTGTCAGGGTTGTTGGAAAAATTCCTGGATTTAGAGCTGGAATTGTTGAGTTACTCGAATGGTTGCATCAGCCGGATGAACAGATACAGTTTCACAGAGTTGAGGATGTTGAATTTTTTGATGAGGACAACCCCGAGACATGGAGGAAAATGCACCATATTTCATTCACTGAGATGGTTGAGCGCGGAAAAGAAATACCTCACGACCCAGAAGCCTTCAGCCGGCGAAAGTACTGGCGCTATGAACCTCTCGAGATTATCGCACTGAAAGCTATGGAGGATAGTCATACATCCGTGATGGTGAGAGCAAAGCGCAATCCAGATGCTGCTTTGAAATGGTTTAAAGGGCTAAACGGCGAGAGGCGGATAAATATGCTGTGCCGCGCGGCACTTCAATTATCACACACAGACGCGTATCGAATTTCAGAAGACACTCCAATGAGCCCGCAAGGAAAATATCTGCGGGATTTACTCACAATGTTGGCAGACGAAGCGTTGTCCAGACCGTTTATCGCATGGACGCAAGCTAATGGAGACGATGGTGGGGTAGAGATGGCTCGCGTCGCTCGAGTCTTCAAAGGCACCTCTCTGGACAAGAGGCTTGAGGCCTGTGAAGACCCTGAGCTCCGTATAACAAGAACTGATGAGAAGCGTCACCCAGTACGCGGCGATAGACACCCAAGGTGTCTGCATACGGTGCTCGTGCGAGATAGAATTATTCGCCGCGACATACAGGCGGTGCTGGCCGACCAAGTTGACGATGACGGTGATACGCTAAAGTCGCGGGTCTATGGAGAGATACTGCTGAGTTTATTATTCATGCAAGAAGACAGGCATATGAAGGGCGATGAAATTAGTGCAATTCAGAGTATTGAACACGCCGACCCGACCGAGCGATTGGCAAGGCAGCTCGCGCTCGGCATGATTTTCACCGCCAGTAATGGTGGAAATTTGAAGTCCATTTTGACGGAGCGCTTCGTACTAAGCAGCTCCGCCTAAGAAGACTAGTTTTTATTGTAGGTTTCGAGGGTACGCTTGGCGTTTTCCCAGATTTCTGGAGCGTTTCGATTTTCTTTCAAGTGATACCACCATTCGACACCCCAGACATCTATACGCTTTATTCCAGTGTTGATGCCGTATTCAATTCTTGATGCGACGTCTTCTGGGCCGAAGGTCTTATACATTTCCTCCAGTGGTGCCGTCTTCATGCTATACGGTTCGGGTAGCCACGCTTCAGTCTGGAGTTCATGTATCATAGTTGGTCTGTCTGTTGTAAGCTCTGTCATGCCTGCTAGGAATGCATAGAACCATTCAGGATATGGGTATTCAAAGTAACGATTCGTTATTGTCTTATCAAATACACGCTTGTAGATACTTGCACCAACGATGTCCGCGCGCGGTTCGTTTATCGGCCAGCTTGGCGTGGCGTTATTGCTACGACTTACCATGACGTTACGTGATGGATCCTTCTCTTTTACGTAGTTGTATTCATTGACGAGTCGCTCACGGCTAAAGTCTGGACATTCACCAAAGACGTTAAGGAAGTATTCATTCTCGAGCTGGTATTCGAGTAAGACTTCACGGTCTTTGTAGCGATCTATGACGACGCCCATGAATTCATTCAAGTCCTCGGACCATTCCTCAATAGGCTTTTCCATCGCCCATTCTGGTCCATGGCACTCTGGCCATCGTGGCTGCCGCAGACCGAGCGCGAGCGAGATTGAACCGCCGGCCTCTTCAATCATGTCGAACTGCCAGTCTAGTTTGTCGAAGTTGTATTGGTTCTCGGTTGGCTCGTAGTCTTTCCAGTATGTAACGAGCCTAAACTGCTTAAAGCCAAGCTCATCAATCATCACTTGCAATGTTTCTTGTGGGTCGAGTTCAAAATACTCTGCGTAATTTGGTATAAAAGTCGCACCAAGTACAAGTGGTTCATCGGCGTGTTTCTGTTGATACCAATACGCGACGCCGTAAGACGAGCTGACGAGGAGAACCAAAGCTGATAATAGCAGGACTCCTGCTTTGCCCCATTTTGTTCGATTGGTCCAAAGCACGTGACCAACCACGTGTTTCACATAGCTGAACGATAGTTTCGAATTTTGTTTTTTGCCCACGCCTGATTGCTTCTTTCTTGTCCGACTGCGTTATACTAGCATCAATAAACATGCTTTCGCTTACAATAGTTATACCAGTTTTCAACGAAGAACACCATATTAAAGCCTGCTTAGAGTCTATTGCTTGTCAGACTATCGCACCAACAGAAGTTATTGTCGTTGATAATAACTGTACCGATAGGACTATTGAAATTGCTGAGAAGTTTAACTTTGTTCGCGTGGTGAGTGAAAAGCAGCAAGGAAGAGGCTATGCGCGAACTACAGGTTTTAACGCTGTAAAAACAGATATAATTGGCAGGATTGATGCCGATAGTCGGCTAGACTCTACCTGGGTGGAAGAAGTTATAAGTGTGTTTGAGGCACGTGAAGATGTTACTGGTGTCACGGGGATTGGTCGTGTGTCATTTCTGCCAGAGTTGTGACGATGTGGGGAGCTACCTCGGCGCTGAGGCGTTCTGCGTGGGAGCAAGTCAAGGAAGACGTTTGCTTAGATGATGCTGTTGTTCACGAAGACCAGGACGTGTCATTATGGATGGCTGCCAAAGGTTTAACAACTGTTCAGTCAAATGACATTATCATAACGACGGAAGGCCATACGTATCGATATTTTCCAAAGCTTGTACAGTATGCATCTTTGTATGCATCAACAAAACGGCTTCATGCTAGTAATGGCAACCTAGCAAAAATGAAGAAATTACCGTTAGCTCCGTTGCTACCCGGCTATGTCTTTACCTTGCTCGCGAGCCCGTTGTTACTTGTCGTATCGCTGTTATTGTTCCCTGTTGATGTGATTCAGAAAAGATTACAGTAGCTTCTCTACGCCTTTATCAGTAATAAACTCACCATTTATCGTTTCGTACGGTTCGTCTTTCTGTGGCGGTTCGAATACAGCGGCAATTCGATCAAACATTTTCTCTGAAGTTTCGCCCTGCGGGATAAGGCGGTTATCTTGCGTTTTTTTGCGGCGTTCTTTTGCAAAATCTTCGTCAGTCTTGACCCAAATAAGCTTCACGTCAGCGCCATGACGTTTCGCAAGTTCATATTTCTCATCACGATGATGGCGCCGGTTGAGGTTCGCGTCGTAAATAACACTATGCCCCGCCTCTAATAAGTGTTCCACATTATGATCAAGCAAGCCGTACAAGTTATCGTGTTCCTGCTGTGTGAAGGTGGGCTCAGGGAAAATAAGGAGGCGGTATTCATCAGAAGAGAGACGGATTGCCTTTGTTTCCTTCTGAATCATTTTTCCTAAGGTGGTCTTGCCGGCCCCAGGGAGCCCCATCAGTAAATATAGTGTTGCCATAAAAGCAGTGTACGCGTTGGACGCTATTTTGTATACAGGTTACTTTTTTGCCTCTAATTCGGATTTATGAATCGTATAAAAAATCGGGATGAGCAGCAGCCCATACATAATCCATACGACACGGAACCAGCCATCACCAAGAGATGTGCCGAGTCGCAAGCCATGCACGAATATTAAAGTCATTGCAAGACTTTGAAGCACCGATAGTGCAATGGCGTGTCTCTGTATCCATTTATTGTTTTTCATACGGCCATATACTTCAAAGCTCAGAAATATAACGAGTGCAACACTGCCGGCCATGACAGCTATTTGCAGGCTTTCACCGACATAATTTATGTAGCTTTCTGGAGGTAAGCCCTGATCGTTACGATACTGCTGGAACGCTAGAATTCCTGGGTGTAGCAGTAGGCACGCCAATACAATCCACCCTGTCAAGCCTGCGTAATACTTCGGTTTTTTCAGCTGAGGGTTCTTAACGCGGAAATAACCACTGCCGTAGTGGGTCCACATGATCAGCCATGCGAGAATACCGAATAAAGGAAACCATTGATATGGCGTTAGAGACGTTAGCTGCCAGTTAACTGTTTGACCCCAGGCTATGAGACCGATTGAAACAGTCACGACAAGCATTGTCCAGACCAGTTTTGTGTAGTTTCTCTGTGTCATTGCTACTCCTTCTTAAGCTTAAGAATATCACGACAACAGATTGAAAACTATAAGTATAAATAGTATACTAGTATAGAAATATGAGTAATATACTTTATATACTATGAAAAAGCAGCTCTCAGAAAAACAACTCATCTCACTGTATCGCGGGTTCTATATCTTTGGCGATACGGCATCGCTCAAGATTTTGTATGAACTAGAACGGTTTGGTGAGAAAAATTTTAGTGAGTTGCGTGATGAGCTGGAAATCAACCCAGCGACCCTTACAAAGAAATTAAAATTACTTGTAGAAACAGGGATAATAACGGCAGACAGGTCGCACGACCACCTAAGGGTCTACTACTCTATTCACAATCACGCAAAGCCATTGAAACGATTCCTGGATTCGTTAGAACGGTTAGCGGGAGAGTTATGAAAGGCTACGGCCTGTCTTATTATGAGGTGGGAAGATTCTTGGAGGCTGCTCCGAATATTCTCGCCGAGTGTGATCGTATAACACATAACGAGACTGGAGAGAGGATTAGACTCCCTAATGTCGGTGATGACACACTCATTACCCTTCTTGATGAAGTCGACAGAGGTGACGCATACTCATATAGGGACTTCTTGGTGGCTGCAGGATTCATGGCTTTTGATTGGGAGGAGCGTAGTGGGCTATATATTCGCGGCAACTTCAAGGAGGAAGGCCAGGAGAAGAGTTGTGCCGAAAAAAACACTGAAGCACTCATGCGAAAAAAAGGCATTCGAATAGCAGCGGGCGGTATAATCCAGGCAACGAGTGATATAGAACTAATTCATGCTGTGACTGGTGTCGCGACGCCGACACTCCACCCCTGCCCCGACCTGTGCCAGCCGATAATGAGAGCGAGTCCTATATTCGATATGGACATGCCATTGATCACTATTGCTGATGACGGCGCACGATTCCAGGCATTTACACTGGGAGACTTGCTTGACGCATACGAGAATGATGATTTTGAAACACTAAAAAACCGAAATATAGGCGGTAAAATAAACTTTTATGAAGCCATGGTCCGCTACTGGCGAACTGTAAAAGATTCAGAAGGTTGGAAATCAAAGCCGAGCCCTGGTGAGCTAGCAGTCACTTCACTACTCAGGACTTCTGAGTAGCTCTAATAGTCAATTCCTTTGTTGGCGAGGAACTTGTCGTCGTAGTGATGTTTTATCTTTGTCATATTGGTTGCAATATCGACGTGCTTCAGCATTTTTTCTGGGAAGTTGCGGCCTGTTATGCAGACGCTTGTTTTTTTATCTCGTTTAGTTAGCAACGCTTTAATCGCTGACTCCGGCAATAGCCCATCATGGACTGCGTTGCTCATCTCATCGCATATAACAAGGTCATAATCCCCTGATGTCGCGCAATCTAATGCCACCTTAAGCGTCTCCTCGGCTGCCTCATGGTGTTCTTTGTCGCTGACGTCTTTGGCGCTGATATCTCCGGCGTTGTAAAAGCCTTTACCGCCTTTGTAGAAGTATAATTTATCTCCGAAAACATCTTGGATTTTGCGGATAAAATCATGTTCACCGACGTTCCAATGCTTAATAAATTGGATATAGGCGACTTTCCAGTCTGTTCCGAGCGCTCGAGCCATCAATCCGACGGATGCAGAGGTCTTCCCCTTGCTCTCCCCGGTATAGACGACAACAACTGAATCTTTGGTTTCAAAATCTTCAAAAGCCATGCTTATAGTATACGTGAAAAGCGCTACGATGTTTCTTAAAAATCAATAGCGAGTGCGGTTATATGCCTGTGCCCTCTTGATGTCGGGGCACTTACCTCGTGAGGTAGGCGTGGATTGAAGCCGACCATATCGTAAGGTCTAAGTTCGTTTGAGCTATTCAGTGCTGCTGCTATTGTAAAATCGGCGGTAGCACCCTCTGTGAGTGTAATTACGAAGTCATGATCATCTGTGTGTGTCCCTTCACCTTGACCAGGCTTGAAAGCTCTTTGATAGCGAGTGAATGATGCTGTAGGAAACATGAGTGATGCTACATCTTCAATCGACTCTGTAGGGCTGAAGTCTATTACATCTGAAGCTTTTGGTTTTTCACCAAACTCTTTGTACGCAAGAACCAGTGCGTGATTTATTGGGACGCGTAATCTACCTGAGCAGCCTTCGTCCATAGCCACGCTGTGCATCCATGCAATCTGTCTAGCAAGGACTTCACCGTGACTACGTTCAAATACGGGAGAGTCCCCGACTAAACCTTTGTACATATATTATATTATAGCACAAAACAGTGAAAAAGTCTACTTGTTGGCGGCTCGCATAATGAATTGCATTTTCTGTTGCACTGATCCTTTGTCTGGAGGCGAATCCCAGAAGCCGGTGAAATTCCGACGTGCGTATTCATACATACGCGAAAATCGTCGTTTTGTATTGTTGTCCATTTGGGCCAAGCGATTTCTGTCTAGCCTGGCAAAGTATGCTAAATCTTTTTCAAACTCCCTCATGATTAACACTATATTTGGAATAAGGAGCTATGACCGTGAACCTCGTCACCATTTTGCTGTGAATCTCATCACGCTGTACGTGTGAGTCTTGTCACGCCAAACATGTGAGGTGGCAACAATCGTAGAAGTTATTTTGGGCTACTAGTAAGACTGGCAAGAGCCAGAAAGCCGGCTGTCATGATGCCGAGTATTATAGAGATTCCACTCACGAGTGCCGAAATGCTGTATAACGTAAAGCCAATAACCAACAGCACAAATGCCAGAACCATGAGAACTGTGCCGAAGTTTTTCCCTGAGACAAGCCACGTGAGATATCCAATCATCGCAATCACTATAAAGAATATAGGCAGAGCAATGTACCACGGTGCGGCGTAGTGTGCGACTGATTCGAGACCGTCACCATGAGTTTCTCCGGCGTGTGCAAGTATTTCTAGCATAAGCATAGTGTAGCACTACAGCGCCCTGCTATACTGGATTTCATGACAGAGACAGCAAAAAAGCTAGATAATAAACTTATAGCTATCGTTGGGGTTGTTTTTGGGTTAACTCTTCTGCTCTTTTTCGGTCTACGCTTTGTCTTTCTTCAGAAATATGAAGTACACTATCATGCGAATTTCGCTGTTTTTGTAGACGGTGAACGGTTGCCATTTGAAAAATTTACATTCTATGAAGAGGTTGAGGCTTGCGGTGGAAATGGCATCGAGAGTCCAAAGATACGCGTACACATGCACGATCAAATTAATCATGTCCTTCACGTCCATGACAATGGCGCAACGTGGGGTCACTTCTTTGCAAATCTCAGCTACGTGGTTGGCAATGATTTTATCCAGACGGATGAAGGATTATTCGTTGAAAATGGCGAGAATACATTGACGTTTATTCTAAACGGCGAAGAAACGTCGACGGTGTATAACAAAACAATTGGCAATGAGGATGTATTGTTGATTAGTTACGGTTCAGAATCTGATGAACAGTTGCAAGACCAGTATAGTCAGATTCAAGTAGATGCAGCAGAGTACAACGAAAAAGATGATCCGTCAGCATGCTCGGGAGGCAAACCATTTACCACCAGCGAGCGTTTCAAGCAGGCACTGCAATTCTGGGAATAATAAATAAAGTGTGAAAAATATCACATTTTTGCTTGCTAGAGGTCGTACTCCTTTGTTACAATAAGCTCAAATGAGTCATTCAACGCCAGCTGAGATGCCGACGACAATTTACTTATTCTTCGAGGTAGCTTCCTGATGATCTCTTCTCTTATAACAAATTTTGCAGCAGGAGATTCTCCTGAAGGTATTCACGTTTCACTGAAGGCAGAGGAACTATGGAACGTAGGCGGTATTTCAATCACAAACTCTATGGTCTATGGTCCGCTTGTTGCATTATTTATGATTTGGCTGCTTGTAAAGGTTGCGAAGAAATCTAAAGTAAAACCACAACGCGGAAAGTTCTTCGCCGTCGCAATCATCGAGTCAGTTGTCCTGTTTGTTGTTGGCATGCTCGAGTCTGCATTCGGTTCGAGAGAAAAGGCGTTTAAATACGCGCCGATATTTGCGGTTTTCTTCTTGTTTATTCTCATCAATAACATTTCTGGACTCATTCCTATTGTTGGTCCAGCTATAGAGGTAGATACAGCAGAGGGAGCGATCCCTCTTTTTCGTCCGTTCACTGCTGATTTGAACGGAACGTTGGTCATGGCAGTGTTCGCGATTATCACTGTGCAAGTACTGTCGATTCAAGCGCAAGGCGTGAAGGGTCACCTCACCCATTACTTCTCAGATAAGCCAATGAATCCGATTAACTTTTTCATCGGAATACTAGAAGTGTTTGGTGAGTTCACGCGTATCTTGTCGCTTGCCCTGCGTCTTTTCCTTAACACTGCCGTTGGTGAAATCCTAATTGCTGTCTTCACCAGCCTTATATTGTCCTATGGTTCAACACCGATTGCCGTTATTCCGATTTTGGCATTCGAGTTGTTGGTTGCAGGTATTCAAGCATACGTCTTTACGGTATTGACTGCGACGTATCTAGCGTTGGCGATTGCGCACGCCGACCACCATGAAGAAGAACATCACGAGGAAGCTCTAAAGGTCGAGGAGTTGCCAGATGTTAACCAAAAAGTAACCGCAGGTCAGACGACCTAAGGAGAAAAAATGTTACCAATTCTAGCAGAAACTTCAGAGTTCGACGTAGAGATTGCAGAAGCATGGTCAAAAGCAGGAATGCTTGGACTAGCTCTCGGTCTTGCAGCCCTAGGCCTAGCCCTATTGGGTATGAACTACATGAAGGCTCTTGGACGAAACCCAGAAGCCGGTAAAGCAGCTAGCCAGATCGTGATCATCGCAGCGATGATCGAGGTTACGGCGCTTCTTGCCTTCCTTCTTGGTGCTTTCTTGCTCTAAGAAAGTCCGGGGAGTGGCCACGGGTTGCTCCCCACCAAATTAACAACTAACTTCCCTGTCATAACGACGAAAGATCCGATATTTCATCGAATCTACCGTGGTTATGACAACCGGAAAGGACACTAACTACAGATATGACACACCTATTCACAACATTCGCAGCCGCAGCAGCTAGCGATGCCGGTGAAAAAGCAGTAGAAAGCTCAGAAGGTATTGGCGCGCTTGGTTTAAGCTTGCCAGCGATTATTGCTTCATTTATCACTTTTGCTGTTCTGTTCTTTGTATTGAAGAAATACGCAATATCAGGCATTGTTGCTAACCTTGAGAAGCGAGAGAAAGATATCAATCGTGGACTGCATCTGACTGCTGAAATGGACAAGAAAGCTGTTGAGCTTGAAGCAACTGTTGAAAAGACAATGAAAGCAGCTCGCAAAGATGCCGATGCCATTATCGCTGAAGCACAAGCTGAGACCGGCAAGATGATAGCTGATGCCGAAGCGGCTGCAACCCGAAAAGCTGACGACATTCTTCGTGCAGCTGAGGGCAAAATCGAGCGAGATATTGCTGATGCACGTGCAGGACTCAAAGCTGAAATGGCTGAGCTTATTACCGAAGCTACCGAAGCGATTTTGAACACTAAGCTTGACGCGTCATCTGACCGTAAGCTTGTCGAAGACTACCTCAAGGAGGCGATGAAGTAATGGCCGCCGTCTCCACTCATGAATTAGCAAGATATGCGGTGGACCAGATAGAGTCTGGGGTTTCTTCAAGCAATGTCGCGCAGCAAATTGCAGCATTTTTGCTCGAGGAGAGACGCTCACGTGATCATGCCAGTGTCATGCGTGCGATTGATGAAGAGCTTGCCAAGCGTGGTTCGCCACAAGTCGTTATTACGTCGGCGTTCGAAGTTTCGATCGAGACAAAGAAGCAATTGGCTGGCATGCTTGATGTAAAGAATCCAGTTTTTTCAGATGTTATTGATAAAAGTGTCATCGGCGGTGTCAAAGCCCGCAGTGGTGACAGCGAGATAGACCTCACCGTCCGAGCTCGCATGAATAAATTTAAAGCAACTATAGTTAGTGGAAAGTAAGGAGCATTCATGAGTACACAAGTATCAACCGCTGAACTCGCCGCAGAAGTACGCGAAGCGATTTCAGCCCTAAAACAGTCCGGCAACGTCGAGAAAGCCGGAATTGTCACCCGAATCGGTGATGGTGTGGCTTGGATCTACGGCCTATCATCAGCTGGTTATTCAGAAATGCTCGAGATCGAAGGAGCCGATGGCTCGACTATTAGCGCGTTTGCGCTAAACCTTATGGAAGACGAAATCGGTGCCGTGCTGCTTGACTCAGATACAGAGGTCAAGGCTGGTGCCAAAGTGAAGCTTTCTGGTCAGGTGCTAGAAGTACCTGTTGGCCCAGAGTTGCAAGGTCGCGTGGTAGATCCACTTGGTCGACCGCTTGATGACAAGGGACCTATCAAGACGAAGCTAAACGGTCTCGTTGAACGCCCTGCTCCTGGTGTACTTGACCGAAAATCTGTCCACGAACCAATGATGACCGGACTTGTCGCGATTGACGCAATGGTGCCAATCGGCCGAGGTCAGCGTGAGTTGATTATCGGCGACCGTCAGACTGGTAAGACTGCAGTTGCTGTCGACACCATGATCAACCAGGCTAAACAAAAAACCGGTGTCATCAATATTTACGTTGCTGTTGGTCAGAAGATGAGCAAGGTTGCACGTATGGTTGAACGACTTGAACGTGAAGGTGTGATGGACCAGACAATCGTGGTTGCGACATCTGCTAACGACCCTGCCTCACTGCAGTACCTAGCGCCGTACGCTGGTGCAGCTATGGGTGAATACTACCGAGACAACGGTCAGCACGCGTTGATTACCTATGATGATCTTTCAAAGCACGCTGTTGCCTACCGACAGATGTCACTATTGCTTCGACGCCCACCGGGACGTGAAGCTTACCCAGGTGATGTCTTCTACCTTCACTCACGACTTCTTGAGCGTGCAGCTAAGATGTCAGATGAGCAAGGTGGCGGTTCATTGACTGCCCTGCCGATTGTGGAGACTCAAGCTGGAGATATCTCAGCATTCGTTCCAACCAACGTGATTTCAATCACCGATGGTCAGATTTTCATGGAGACAAGCTTATTTAACCAAGGTATTCGTCCAGCTATCTCTGTTGGTCTATCTGTATCTCGTGTTGGTGGCTCCGCTCAGTCGAAGGCATTGCGTCAAGCGTCTGGATCACTCCGAATCAGCCTCGCACAGTTCCGTGAGTTGGCAGCATTTTCACAGTTTAGTTCTGATCTTGATGCTGAGACAAAATCACGTATCGAGCGTGGTCAGCGTTTAACAGAGCTTCTGAAGCAGCCACAATATTCACCGCTATCAGTGTGGGAGCAAGTAGCTAGTCTTGTAGCGGCTACTAATGGTGGCTTTGACTCTGTACCAGTTGAGAAAATTAAGCCAGCCCAGTCTGCTCTACTCTCTCAATTGTGGAGTGAGAAGAAGAAAGACATGCAGAAGCTAAACGAAGGTGCGAAATTCGATGACAAGATGGAAAAAGTCATATTTGATGTCGCCGCCAAAGTCGCAAAGGAATACAAGGAAGATTAATTGATGAAATTAACGACAGGTCTAAGTAGTGTTGATCAAAGGGGTTCGGATAGAGATTATGATTATTCCCCTGAGAGATCACTGAGCGATATGCTCTACGGGCGTGGATCATTAAGCCCTGAAGAGCTAAAAGCAGCAATTGCTGGTCTGTCTGTTGATAGGAGTAGCGTTGATGGCTAGTACACAGCAGATTAAAGGACGCATTAAATCCGTCAAGAACACGAAGCAAATCACCAAAGCTATGGAGTTGGTGGCGGCTTCAAAGATGCGCAGAGCGCAAGAGACGACAATTGCGTCACGTGATTACGTCCGCACAGCTCGTCAGATCTTGACTCGTTTGCGTGAATTAACTGATGTGTCGAAGCATCCGCTGTTCGCAGTTCGTAACGTGCAGAGACGAATTCTAGTCGTCATCACATCAGATAGAGGGTTGGCTGGTGCATATAATTCAAATGTTCTTCGTCGTCTGACGAAAGAGCTACAGGCTGATCGAGATGCTGGTGTTACTACCGAGAT
>JAUHXF010000034.1 GCA_030427125.1 bacterium
AGGTATCTACTTGGAAAAGCTAAGAACTTTTTCCGTCTTTTCGTAACTTACGAAGCTGGGCAATGCCAACTAGTAGAAATACCGCAGTTACTATGACACCCAGAAAGAAAAGTCCACCTCGAAATGTAGCCTCGAAAAGAGTGCCTATTCCACTCTGGACTTTGGGGTCTTCGGTGTATATGGTGATAAGCAGGAAGACACCAGCCACAACAGTGAGGGCAGCTGGAACGAGCATCATAGTGAGTATTGATCGCCTATTCATGAGTTAACTATAACAAAAAGCCTCCGAATGGGAGACTTCCGATTATAACCATAAGCGTGGCAGTCCCTCGTGGACGAGTTAAGAGCCCTCACCCAGGTCACGAACTCTAAAGCGTAGCAGGTCGTTGCCACTATAAAGACCAATCCCCCTATCATAATTTTTTGTATACAAAGTAACATGCGCTGGAGGTATTTTTATCTTAGTGCCAATTATGCCTTCTAATTCTTGAAAAAAGTCGCTCATTTGAGGAACCTCTACTATGCAGATGATTGACTGGCGATGTATACCAGCGTCGTCATCCTTTGCAAGCTCTACGTATTGGTTCAGTACTTCAATCGTCCAGTCCGTATTCTCTATTAGTGATTTAACGAGGTTATCTTTATTGGCATTTTTGATGATCTGAGCTAAATGAAGACCGATGATCGTTACATGGTACTCATCCTTAGCTTTATAGCCCTCGTGTTTAGCGAGGTCGCGGAGCCATTCGGGAGTATCAATGAGGTTCAAGGGTACGTCTAATAGCATACTGCCGCCTTCGCTGTTGTGAGATGGGAATACTGGAATACTAGACATTATCGCTCGCTATGTTCTTGATGATATCCAAAACCTCTACAGCCGGATGAGAGTTATCAATTTATTCATTGTTTCAATAATAACAAATAGCCTCTAAAACGGAGACTTTGTTCATCATGCTTGTGCTTGGCAGGGACTCCAGGACAACTACCGAACTTTCTGTGGTGTAATATAGAATTATGAATAATCCTGAAGAAATAGCACTCACACCAGAAAACAAGAACATTATCCACGAATGGACTATTGAACAAGTAGAGTCTGCTAGTAAGCCCAATTTTGGCAAGGTATTTGTAACCGCTCCGTATCTATTAGCTTTAATGGGAGATGTTTCATCGAGAGATGTCCTTGAACTTGGGTGTGGCAATGGTTTTTGGTTGCGCATGCTTGCTCGAACGGGTGCACGCGTCACAGGCATCGACCTTGCTGAGAATCAAATCGAGGCGGCAAAGAACTGGGACGATCCGAATACCCAAAACATTGACTACCGCGTTGGAGATGTAAGCACCGCCATAGACTTGCAAGAAAAGTTTGACGTTGCCTTTTTTGAGCACGTATTACTCGAGATACCGACAAAAGAAGGACTGGAAAACGCAATACAAAATGCTGCAAATACCCTGAAGCCTGGCGGAAGCTTAATTATTAGCGATATGCATCCTTTTGCCCCGTCAAGTCGACCAGATAATCTCCGTATCGCCGAAGACTTCAACTATTTTGATAGTGCTGCTCCATTCGAAATTCAATCGAAACGCATGGATGGTGAGATTATATACTACAAAGATGTTCACTGGACCCTCGGTGATATCACGGGTGCAATTGCGAAAGCTGGATTAAAAATTACTGATGTTATTGAACCACTTCCGAGCGAGAATGATGTTACTCAGTATCCGGAAGAGCTTTCATATCGCTTAACTCATCCAATGGCAATTATGTTCAAGGCGATTAAATAATGTCCGTGAAAGCTATCATTTTCGATTGCTTCGGTGTTCTCGTCGAAGATAGTATGAATAAGTTTTACGACACCCACCTCTCTGATCAGCCAGAAAAAGTTGCCGAAATTCAACGCCTAGATCATCTTTCAACTACGGGCAAAATTACCTGGGATGAATTATTGGATGAGATTGCACGAATATCGAGCGTAGATCGAAATCAAGCGAAGAGTGAGCTCGATATCAATCCTCAAAATCTCGAGCTATTTGCCTACATCGAAAAAGCTTTGAAACCAAAATATAAAATCGGCTTTTTATCGAATGCCGCAGATGACTGGCTCGAAGAGCTCTTTACTAAGGATCAGATAGATTTATTTGATGATTTTGTATTATCATTCCAGCATGCGATGAATAAACCAAACCCCGAAATATTCGCCTTAGCCGCGCACCGACTTGGCGTGGCGCCAGATGAATGCGTGATGATCGATGATGTCGAGTCCTACTGCTGGGGAGCTGAAAGCGCAGGCATGAGATCCATACAATATACAGGAACTCGGGATGTTGCACGGAGACTTGAGAAAATTTTGGATTAATAAAAATGACACACCTTTGACAGTGTGTCATTTTTATTGGCAGGGGCTCGTGGACGAGTTTCGAACCTGCTCAACAGAAACTAAGGCTGAAGCGCTTCAAGCAAGTCTTGGTGCAGATGCCCGTTAGACACAAGCAGGCCTTTTATTTCACCGTCCATCCTGCCCGAGGGGTCGCCATAAAGATCCGTCACCATCCCACCCGCACCCTCAATGATTAACTTTACGGATGCAGCCTCAAATGGTGTATTAACGCCAACGAACGCACCTGAAAACTCACCCTTAGCAACCTCAACGCAACCAAACGCTAATGACCTTGTATTAAAGATTTTCGCCCCGCTACCCTCAAGCCTATCGTAAAGCACGCCATTTGTTGCGAGGTCGTTAAACCTGAGACCGCTGCCGAAGTGTATATAACTACTTTTTAGCGTTTTCTGTTGCGATACACTGAGCGGCGTCCCATTCACGTATGATTGCTCACCAGCCCTTGCTGTAAAAAGCTCGTCGCGCACCGGGTTGTATACAACGCCCAACACCGGTTGACCATCTTGCCCAACGCGCGCTATACACACATTGAGCGTGTCTAGCTTACCAAGCGCCTGGGTACCATCTATCGGATCAAGAACCCAGGTGTACTCCGGAGCCTCCATCTCCTCGGAGCTCTCCTCTTCACCATACACGCGGTCTTGAGGATATCGCCGTTTCATGCGCTCCACTACCATGGAGTTTACGGTTAAATCTATATTGGTAACGGGTGTGTTATCTTCCTTCCATTGCGTATACACCGCTTCGACTAACGCCTCGCGGATATATGCGCCCGCATGCTTTACCGTATCAATAGCAAAAGCCAAATCATCTTCCGTTTGCTCAAATTCCGCTCCGTTCACTTCCGCGTGTTCTGTCATAAACCAACTATAACAAAAAGCCTCCAAAAATGGAGACTTTTACCATAATGCTTATGCTTGGCAGGGGTACATGGATGAAGATAGAACTTTGTTCTCTGTTAATGAAAACGCTATTTCGGGAGGACAAAATGCTTAGGTTCTCATCATCCAGTCTATACAGCCAAGA
>JAUHXF010000014.1 GCA_030427125.1 bacterium
AAGGGCTGTCGTCTACACAACTGCTGCTCGTAAAGGCGGCCAAACGGAATTCGACGAGTTACTCAATATCTATAAATCCTCAAATTCTAGTGATGAAAAGATGTCTATCTGTTCTGCCTTAACCAGTTTTGAACAACCTGAGATACACAAGCAGGTGTTTGAGCTTATTACTGACCAAGACACGGTACGACTGCAAGATATCAGCTACTGGATAGCTTACAGCTTCATGAATCGTCACTCACGGGCGGAGGCTTGGACATGGATGAAACAAAACTGGGAATGGCTAAAAGAGCACATCGGTAAAGATCTAAGCTTTTCTCGAACGCCAATATACGCTGCACGAAGTTTCGCAGATGAGAAATTGATTGCAGAGTATGAAGAGTTCTTTACAGGGCGTATGGAGCCGATGCTCGAGCGTACATACGCCCAAGGCCTCGAGATAGCCCAGACAAACGCCGCATGGCGCGATCGTGATGCCAAAGCTGCGCTAAAATGGTTTACTACAAATAACAAATAGCGTGACCCAGTATCCTGGACTGTGTCGTTAAACCTGGGTTTATCTCGCTGCAAGCAGGAATTTCTCTATCTTCATTATTAATGTTGCAAACTCTTCCTACCTCAAGCCCGCCGCCGTCACTACCGCGTAAGACCACCCCGAAATATGTTTCAGCCTCATAGCCATCATGAGCAACTCGAAGCACAAAAGGCACTACGTCCCCAGCTAACAACTGTCTTTCTTCTTCCGAATCAGTAAACCTAACAGATACTGAATCACTTAGGTCGTGTGTACCTAAAAACTCCACGCTAGGCGATCGTAGATGCTCGGCCAATACTGCTGATTGTCTATAGAAAAGCGCGCTTAGTTCTCCGTTCATAAACATGAATATCTCAAAAAACTAAGGTGCAATGCAAGCTTAAGCGTCTAATTCGACTAAATTTATTTGTCCTTTAGTATCTACTTCAGCAGCTTGCAATAGCGAGTCTTTAGTCCATTTATTTTCTGTTAGCCAAAACTCGGCAGCAAAATGCATCTGTTTTAGCTTCTTTGGCGTTATGTAGTCGAGGCCATAACCCCAATCTGACGAGCTACGATACTTAACCTCGGTAAAATAAATACAGTTTCTATCCTTGCTCACAATATCAATCTCACACCAGCGCGTCCGCCAATTTAACGAGACAATTTTATGCCCTTGCTTCCCGAGATATTGCGCAACAAGCCCCTCAGCTTCCCGTCCAGCTGAAGTTGTTGACATCAATCTTTCCAGTCTTCAATCATGAGGCGGTCTCCAACTCGCGTAATCGTGACTTTTTGACCCTGTCGCCATTGCAGCTGGGCTATAAGTTGTTTAGGTATTGATATCTGATACGTACCACTAGAGTTAGAAGTTATATTTCGTACCTCTTGCTCCCCTGCTTTTCTTGCCCCCACTGTGAAACCCTCGCTTAATAACCTTATATTTCCACGAATTAAACCAGTTGTCTGTAATCTATCTCACAAAAGCGGATTTAAATCCGAGTTAAATCCGATTTAAAGCGGATTTCCTAAACGCTTGTTTCAATTCTGCTTATAGTCACAATTCTTGATGGATCTTCTTTTAGCTGATTACATGCGGGATTAAACTCGTGTGTGATTAATAAGTTTTCTTCTGCACCATACGTACTATATTCTCTTTGGGTGTCATAACCATTTCTAAATATGATTGTATCGCCGATTCTGCAAATCACCTGGGCTACTTCACAGCTTAGACCATCTGTAGCTGCCTGTAGCGTTAGCTCTGGACTACCAAGGTGTTGCCAGTCTTTTCTCTTAACCGCTACCGAAGCGTTTGGCACTATGCCATTTCCAATGAATTCATCTCTAACTTCTTGTAATTTTTCATGAGCCTCCCTATCTACGTTAAACCTCTTCAAGGTAACGAAACTTGGTGCGCCGCCCATAGTTGTGTGTGCCTGCCAATACTGCCCCGACAGACCGTCCATATGCTCTTTGGTGCCTTTTTTGAAATGACCAATATGATTTTCTTCTACTACTCTGTATTTTCGTTGGTATCTGTCAATTAGCGCAGCCGCCACAAGTCTACACCTATTATTGTGCCATTGTCTGAGCTCTTTTATTGAAGGAATCTTATCTTCTTCATCAGGATTAATACCTCCTCTAAAAACTAGAGCATTAAAAGGTTGGGTACGAATAAATTCACCAAATTGTTCTAAGAATTCCGTTCTGGGTGTGTAAGGCTCTACTTCAGGGACCTCAAAAAAAGGCCTAGTCGGTATCCTAGATACCAATCCACCACTTAATGATCTAACTGTCATTTAGGTTATTATACTATAATTTTGACTTTTGAGATACTTTTAGACTATTGATTGGCTTAAATGATTGGCGATGGAGATTGGTGATACCGTGTTGCTTAAGCGCCTCTTGATGCTTTTTTGTGCCATAGCCGACGTGTGTATCGAATCCATACTCGGGATGATCAACAGAGTGCTCCAGCATATGCTGATCTCGTACAACCTTCGCATATATTGCCGCTGCCGATACTTCAGGGACGGTTTCATCGGCTTTTTTCTGTACTTTCACATTCGTATAGCCAGTTTCTTTAAACAGATTTGTGGTGCCATCTAGAATAATTGCCTCAGATTTATCATCTGTTATCTCAAATGTAGCAAGTAAACACGCACTCTTCAGCGCATTCGATAACCCAAGACTATCAATCATTTCGGCAGATACCCAGCCCTCTGCAATATCGAATGAGTCTACAATATACGCAAACAACTTCTCACGCTGTTTTTTGGTTAGCTTTTTGGAGTCTGTTAAACCTGTGGGATACTTTTTACCCTCTTTCAAGCGCGCAGCGCACACCAGCAATGGTCCTGCCCATGCTCCCCGCCCTACTTCATCAATTCCTATCATCAGTACATACTATACACAAGATATGTGCAGATGGTGATGGTCAAATCTACTTTGTGAGTCAACTTCAACAGTAACTCGTAAGGAGCCGGGGGCTATGTGCAAATGACACCCTGCACAGACATGTGCTTTAATTGAGTTTTTAGGCTCTATAGCTACTGTTGCACTAGTAACTCTTTCGTTTGGATTAAGCCCGAATGGCTTACCAATAATTCGTGTCCGCACATCATGAATGCTATCAAAAGGTATTTCTGCTTGCAGTCGCTCAGACAAAATGAATCCTGTATTACGTACCCTATCTGAAAGGCCGGAAGATGTCTCTCCCATTCGTACCGTTTCTCCGCCTGAAGATCGTGCGTTATTACGATGGTAGCGTATAGAGAAGCCATATCGTCGCTCGAATTCATCATAAATCTCTCCTGGTGCAAGACAATAATACGGTTCACGTAAGTTAGCTAATGTTAGGAATGTTGAACCTAGTACCTGCTCTAGCTCCGGGCTTTGCCTTTTTGCCTCAGCCAATAAACTACGAATATTTCTGTAAGATTCTCCAGATGTTGCTAAAGCAAATATTGCTGCCACATGAGGCCGTGCGTCAGCCGGTATAGCATTATTCAGGAAAAGAAATAAGTCCTCATCACCAGATCCTACTGCACCTCCCCAAGCAGGCAAGTTACCAGCAAAGCTAAATCTTGTGTCTTCTGATGAGACAACATCATAAGGCACAGAAAGAGCAGGATGACCTTCATACCTAGCTGGTAGCCATAACCCACTGGGCAACTCTGCCCCGATTGATCCATCCGCTAAATCACTCAGAAATTCTCTACCTGCACTAGGGGCTTTTTCAATATGTATCATTCGCTATATTATATAATAAAAAAGGCCGATTGTCTCGGCCTTCTTTCACATAGTTGATGAGGTACTACTTCTCTGCTTCGTGGGCTGCAGCGACTTCGTCTTGCTTTGCTTTAAGCTCAGCTTCTTCTTTCGCTTTTTCTTCAGCTTTTGCTGCAGCTTCAGCTTCTTTAGCTGCTTTTGCTTCAGCTTCTGCCTTTTCTGCTTCTGGGTCTGGCACGTCGTTTACCGCTTGGCGGTCAAAGTTCACGTTTGAAAGACGAGCTTTCTTACCTTTGAGTTCTCGCATGTAGCTGAGGTAGTTTCGACGAACTTTACCACGCTTCGTGATTTCAACCTTCACGACGAGTGGGCTGTGCAGTAGATAGCTTTTTTCAACACCAACGCCACCGGTGTTTCGCCGAACGAGGATAGATGCTGTATGTGAATTCTTATTACTGACTCGGATAACAAGACCTTCAAATACCTGAATACGCTCTTTGCTACCTTCTTTAATCTTCTGGTGAACACGAACAGTGTCTCCGCTCTTAACGTCTACGACTTTGGTCTTTTTATAGCTGTTGGCAATATCTTGAACTACGGATTGCATCTGTAAATCTCTCATTTAAATTATTTTTCGATTGAAAGACAGTATAACACCTTTCAGAGACAAATGAAAGTGCTTTATCTGAGATTCACTACTTCGCGTGGAAAACCTTTTTTCAGAGCCTTGAGTATATGCTCTTGAAGCTGCGGTGTGCGAAAAGGAAGGCTAGCAAACGATTTGACAGGTATCCACATCGGCGTATGTTTGTTCTCTTGATACGGATTCTTATTGAGCTGTGCCTCCTCTGAATATTCGCCGAGCTGTATGTCAGCATGAGGAGCTACTGTACAGATGAAAATGTATTGATTGTTGTACGGTTCCGTGTGGGGTTCATAATAAACTTGTGAGTAGTCCGTCACCTCTAAACCAGTCTCCTCTCGAACTTCACGCACAAGACACTGTTCAATCATCTCGTCGTCATTCTTGCGACCACCCACCAATGTAAAATAGCGCTGATTGTTTTTAAACCGCTCCATGACGAGCATCATGTCGTTTTCTATTAGGATTGCTCTCGCTGCGTCTGCCATAATGGTAGTAGTATATCGCAATTAAGGAGACATATGGACTTAAACGAACAAGCTGTAGAACTTCATAAAAAACTAAAAGGAAAAATCACGACAAAACTGCGTGGTGAAGTAAATGCTGACACGCTAAAGCTTTTCTATTCTCCTGGCGTTGGCGCGGCTTCAAAGTATGCCCAAAATGACCAAAAAAAGTTACGTGAAGTGTCATGGACGAATAATCTGGTTGCAGTCATCTCAGATGGCTCTGCTGTACTCGGCCTCGGGGACCTCGGTCCAGAGGGTGCAATGCCCGTCATGGAGGGTAAATCAATGCTCTTCAAGCACTTTGCAGACATTGACTCAGTACCGATAGTACTGAACGTGCACACTGCTGATGAAATCGTAGAGACTGTCAAGCGCATAGCTCCATCATTTGGTGGAATAAACCTTGAGGATATCGCAGCGCCAAAGTGCTTTGAGATTGAAGAGCGGTTAAAAGCTGAGTTAGACATGCCAATTATGCATGACGACCAACATGGAACAGCAATCGTGACACTTGCAGCGCTGATAAATGCGATGAAAGTCGTCGGAAAAAATTTGAATGATTGCTGGGTAACGATGAGTGGTGTCGGCTCTGCTGGTGTCGCTATTATTAAGCTCCTTAAACTTTACGCACCAAAAGTACAAATACTCGCAGTTGATAGTAGAGGCATCATATGGAGTGGCCGCGAAGATCTGAACAGTACGAAACAAGGCCTCATAGATGATGAACTCATCTTCGCCGATGCTGGAGGTGGCTTGAGTGACGCAATGAAAGATGCCGATGTTTTCATTGGCGTCAGTCTTGCAGGGCTTGTAAAGCCAGAAATGGTAAAGACGATGGCAAAAGATCCAATTATTTTTGGTTTAGCGAATCCAGTACCTGAAATCATGCCGGATGTCGCTAAAGAAGCTGGTGCGGCAATTGTCGCCACAGGCCGCAGCGATTTCCCGAATCAGATTAATAATGTACTCGGTTTTCCAGGTATATTCCGTGGCGCCCTTGATAACGGCGTTACCAAAATCACTGATGATCACAAAATCGCAGCTGCTAAAGCACTGGCATCACTTGTTGAGAAACCGTCTGTAGACAAAATCATCCCCAGCCCATTCGACGAGGGCGTCGTTGGAGCAGTTTCAAACGCAATTCGTTAGCCGATTGTTCGAGTAATTTCTTCAAAAGTAGTTTCGCCCTTCAAAGCACGTAGTGTGCCGTTTTGTTTCAACGTAAGCATGCCGTCTTCTAAGAGCACTTTCTCGATTTCTTCTGTCGTAACTTCTGCCTTCGGACGCATGAGAAGTTTTTGCAAGTTAGGTGACATCGTCATAAGTTCTCTTATGGCGATTTGCCCATCGTAGCCAAATGGATGTTCTGGTGAGCTACCTGGTTCATACAATTTCGCATTAGGCAACCAGCTCATATCTACGTCAGCCTTAATGCCATGCACGATGTCTTCGAGATGCTTCTCCAGTTCAGGCGGCACTTGAATGACTTGTTTTGTTGCATCATCAAGCTTACGCACAAGTCGCTGCGCCTGAATGAGTCTAATCGCACTCGCATAAACTGGGTTTTCGCCAATAGCATCAAGTAGACGTGTCAGTGCTGCCGCAGCTGACGATGCATGATATGTGGCAAGCACGAGATGCCCTGTCAAAGCCGCTTGTAAGGCTGTCTTTGCAGTATCCAAATCACGAATTTCTCCGACCATAATGACATCGGGATCTAAGCGCATCACTGCGCGGAATTTATCGGCAAAACTCTCTCCTTCGCGGGTGACAACTGGAATCTGTGTCACCCCTTCTATCTGATATTCTACCGGGTCTTCTAGCGTAATAATCTTGTGCGTGTCGTTATTTAGCTCGTTGAGAATGCTATACAAGGTCGTTGTCTTTCCTGAGCCCGTTGGTCCAACAATCAACACCAAGCCACTTGGATGCGAGATTATATCTTTAATAACATCAGCTTCCTTTTGATCAAGACCGAGCTTCTCCAGACGCATCATGTCGGCGTTGAAGTTAAATATTCGTAATACGCCGTCAATACCATTCACCGCCGGTACAGTTTCGACACGCAGGTTTACATTTACCATTTCGCCGGTTGCCATTTTGAAATCGCGATTAATATGACCAGTTTGATCATACTCTGCGCTCGTACTGATATTCGCTGCGCTCGCGAGCGCGCTCATGAGCTGGCGATACTTGTCCTTATCAAGAATCGCTATAGGGTGTAACACACCATGCACACGAAAACGTATTCGGGCGCCTTCGAGCTTACTCTCGAGGTGTATATCGCTAGCACCAAGCCGGAATGCTTGCTGGACGATATACGCTAACATATCGTCGGCACGTACCTGTTGTAATGTGGCAGATATCTGTTCAAGTGTCGCGTTGTCTGTCTTTGTTGATATAGATATATCTTGATACTCAATCTTGCGAGGCGGATCGTACAGCATCATGTATTCTCGAAAGCCAGCGTCACTTATTATCGTGAAAGTCACTTGCTGATCCAAGAAACGGTTCGTCAACATCTGCATTGTCTTCTGTGAAGTCGTTGTCGTCACACCAAATGTAATATGGTGATTATCTGCACGCAATGGAATAGCCTTCAACTGACGTAACTCAGGAATAGAAAGAATCGTTTTGTACAGTTCCTTATCAGCAATTAAGCTTACGTCTGTATAACCCATACCTAAGACACGTGCACGACGTGCCGTGGCTTGTTCTTGTTCTATTCGTTGAGGGTCCACCATTTAAACTCTATTTAACCATAACTGTTATGTTACTTACTAGAGGACAACTCCGGAGCTTTGCGACAAATATACAGCAATCGCAGCAATTGTCACGACAGTCACATCCAAGATTGGGTGATGGGCAACAAAGTGTTCACCATAGAGTACATACCTCTTCACGAGTACTGCATGTTTAACGAGCCAGACTAGTACAAGTGTAAAGACACCAGCAGTCAACACGAGAGCACTCCACGGCGCATCGCCATTCGTCCAGAGCTGTAGCCTGCTAATATTTTGTGATTCAGAGTTTTCCGGTACTGGGTTATCTGTAGAAATTGCTTGGTTAATTTGTGAAGGATCAAGTGGCTCTAACTCAGGTTCAGGCTCTGGCTCAGGAGCAGGTTCAGGCTCTGGCTCAGGAGCAGGTTCCGAATTAATATCCGATGACTGGAGTGATTGTGGCTGAGACACGGGAGCGGGCTCCGGTTCCGGCTCCGGTGCGGGCTTTGATACTGCTGCTAAAGAACGACCGTAGTGTGCCACTACTATAGTTTCCTCGCCAGTGTCTACAAAGTCCGAGCTGTTCACGAATCCAAATCCAACTTCATCATACTCTTTATCAAGCATGTTATCTCGATGACTTGGACTATTCATCCACCCTGTCACCGTCTTCGAAGACGAGCTAAAACCATAGGCAAGATTCTCTCCCGCTTTCTTATAGTTATAGCCAGCAGCATCAAAGAACACCCACGGAGGATTACCGTCAGGATCATTATGAGCCCAATAATCTCTATCTCTCATGTCCTTAGCTTTTGATAACGCAGAACTGTTCAACTTTGAATTAATCGAAAGTGCTGGCAGACCACGTGAGGTACGCTCTGCATTAGTCGCACTCAACAAATTACTGATACTCATCTCGCTCGCATACGCGAGGGTCGCTGGCGTATCGCTTCTTGTCATAGGTAGTATGCTGCCAAACACTAGTCCAAAGGTCGTAATCAGAAGCACTGGAATGTACGGCCAATACACTTTCAAAAAGTGCTTTGGGTGCTGCTTCTTTGGCTTCCGCTTCGTTTTAGTTGAACGGAATCTTACGATGTCGTTTTTCTTTTTTGCGTATTTTTTTGCCATAGGACTAGCCTTAAGCAATATTTTAGCAAATTATGCAGATAACTGGTAGAGCCCTATCGCTGCAGCAATTGAAACATTGAATGATTCTTTCTTGCCAACCATTGTAATCTCAACGAGTTGTTCACAAAGCTTCTGCTCTACTAAATCTAAACCCTCAACTTCTCTACCGACGACAAGCGCCACTGACTTTTCTGATTTAAATTTTCGAATATCCTGACTTTTTTCTGATTGCTCTAAACCAATCAGTGCATAACCGTCTTCTTCTAATTCTTGCTTTGCGGCCAGCAGTGTGTCGTGATGTCGCCAACGTACAGTTTTTTCGGCGCCAAGTGCCGTCTTGGCTATTTCTTTCTCAGCTTTTCTCGCAATATGAGGTAAACGCGTGTCGTCATCGTGACGTGGTCTCGGACAGATACCAACTAAGTAGAGCTCAGCCCCAAGACCATCGCACGTCCTGAAAAATGCTCCAATGTTGTGAGCGCTGCGTACATCTACCGCAACCAAGCATAATTTTTTTGCATTCACTACTGAACCTTTACGTTTTCTGGACCATACAAAGACACTAGCTGCTGAAGGCTTTCGTCAGAATCCGTACTTTTTTCTGGGACCTTAATTGCTTGTTTTTTGTCGGCTGGCCCTACCACCAAAACAACATCGGTCTCACCGGGATAACTAGATATGTGCTCCTTTAAAGCCTGTAGACGCTCAGTGTCTTGTGTGTCAGGTAGTCGTAAGTAGATTTTTTTCGACGTTTTTATTTTTTCCTTTTTAGTGGTCTTTTTCTTTACTTCTTTAAGTTCTTTTAATGCTCGCTTATTTCCAGGTATGTAGTTCTGGGCTTCTTCGTGTGTCACCTCGCGGGCTGTGTTCACGAGGAATTTAATTTCATCCGTCGGATTGCCGTCTCGATCTTTACCCTGCACTATTCCTTCTGCAACAATAATTTTATCAATCACCCATAACCATGAAGTCTCTTCATATGTCTTCGGGAAGAGCACGAACTCCATCTCTGATTGCTCGTCGGCAACGCGTACAAACGCCATATTCTTGCCATTCTTTGTCTGTATAACGCGCACATCCATAATAATTCCCCCGAGCGAAACCTTCTTCGTGTCGTCGGCTTTTGTTATGTCAGACATCTTATACGTTTGCTCAGCTAAAATTACCTTAAACTCATTTAGAGGGTGATCAGAAAGATATAGACCAAGTAACTCACGCTCCCAATTCAAACTATCTCGCTTTGTGTACTTCGTGTCTTCAGGACCAAGCTTTATACTGATATGATCCATTTCCTCAACAGCATTACCGAACAAATCAGTCTGTCCGCTATCCTGCTCCTTTTGTTTCTTCTGCGAATATGCGATGAGGCTGTCTAGGTTGTTCAGCAGCAACGAGCGGGAGTCAAATCGATCAAATGCACCTGTCTTTATGAGACTTTCTATAGCTTTGCGGTTCACTATGCGTGCGTTTACCCGATCAAAAAAATCTTCAAGATTTTTAAAAGGACCGTCAGCTCGAGCACGCAAAATCTCTTCAACTGCACTACGTCCGACGTTTTTAATAGCCTGCATGCCAAAACGTATTTGGTTCTTTTCAGGCACGACGGCAAACTCTACAAAAGATTCATTCACATCTGGAGGGAGTACTGCAATTCCCATATGCTGACATTCACTCATCTCGATAGCAAGTCGGTCAGTATCATCAAAATCACTCGTCATAAGTGCCGCCATGAACGCAGCTGGATAATGTGCTTTTAGATATGCTGTTTGGTACGCGATCAGTCCATAACATGCTGAGTGTGATTTGTTAAAAGCGTAGTCAGCAAAGCCCATTAGATCATCCCAAAACTTCTCCATGACTTGCTTCGGGACGCCACCGAAAGTTTCACCACCCTCAATAAACTTCTTTTGCATTTTACGCATCACATCGCGCTTCTTTTTACCGATAGCTTTACGCAATGTATCGGCGTCACCGCCCGAGAACCCACACACATCCTTACTGATACGCATAACTTGCTCTTGATAGACGAGCACACCAAAAGTCGAACCAAGTGCATCTTTGAACTTTTCATGTGCGACTTCAATCTTTTCATTACCATTTTTGCGCTTCACGAAGCTATCAGTCAGACCGGCAGTTAATGGTCCTGGGCGGTAGAGTGCGCACATTGCAATAATATCGTTGAATTCAGTTGGCTTTAACTCCTTGAGGTAGCGCTTCATCCCGGCCGATTCAAGCTGGAAAACACCGGTCGTGTCACCACGCTGCAATAATTCGTACGTTTTTTTGTCGTCCATAGGCAACGCATCAATATTGATATCTTCACCATAGACTCTTTTTATTATGCGAAGTGCGTTATTAATGATCGTTAGATTTGATAGACCCAAAAAATCCATCTTAAGCAAGCCGAGCTCCTCAACAGGAACCATTGGATACTGGGTTGAAATAACACCTTTTTGCGCCTTCTCGAGTGGTACAAATTTCACAATGTCATCCGGTGCAATCACCACGCCAGCAGCGTGAACACCATGACTACGTATAGTTCCTTCTAGCTTGATTGCAAGATCAAATACTTCTTTAGCTGTCGGATTGTTTTTATACTCGTTCTTGAGACCTGGATCTTCTTTTATCGACTTTGCGAGCGGAATGTGTCGTCCCTGGATAGGTGGCGGAATCATCTTCGATAGCCGATCCGCCTCGGCATATGGCACACGAAGCACACGAGAGACATCACGAACAGCATTACGCGCAGCCATGGTGCCAAACGTCACAATGTTGGCAACTCGATCGTCGCCATATTTATCTACACAGTATTGAATAACTTCATCGCGCCGTGTGTCCTGAATGTCGATATCAACATCGGGCATACTTATTCGATCCGGGTTTAGAAATCGCTCAAATAGTAGGTCGTATTCAAGTGGGTCTAGCTCAGTTATTTTTAATGCGTAAGCGATGATTGATCCTGCTGCTGAACCTCGGCCAGGCCCAAACACTATTCCTTGTTCTTTGCCCCAGTTCATGAAATCGGCAATTATCAAGAAGTACCCGTTAAAACCCATTTGATCAATGATCTCTAGCTCATATTGGGTTCTTTCAATCACGCTTTCTGAAAGCTTCTTTTTGGCCTCTTCTATCGAGAGCTTAAGCGTGTCCTCTTCGGCTGTATCGGTATAGCGGTGAACGAGTCCACGCCATACACTCTCATCGAGATACGATTTTTCGGTGACGCCTTTAGGTAGTGGGAATTCTGGGATTAGAATTTTGTCTAGCTCGATTGTGACGTCACATCGATCTGCAATTTTCTTAGAATTTTTGACTACCTCTGGATTAGTCTGCCAGCGCTCAATTACTTCCTTCGGATCAGCAACATGTAGCTCAAACTCCTTGAGGCTCATTCGGTTATCTTCGTCAAGAAACGATCCTGTCTGTACGCAAAGCAAAATTTCATGAGCGTCTTGGTCTTCGTGCTTCAGGTAATGAGCATCATTCGTCACAACACAGTCGATGTTCAACTCTTTTCCGAGCTCAAGTAATTTTTTATTAACACGAACCTGTTCATCCCACTGATGCGGGTGGTCGGGATGTCCGTGGTCTTGCACTTCAATATAATACCGATCGCCAAAAACTGACTTATACCACCGAGCAACATCCCGTGCTTGCTCGTCTTGGCCCTGTCGAAACGCATCTCCTAACTCTCCACCAATACACCCCGAGAGAACTATAAGACCCTCATTGTATTGCTCCAATAATCCTCTGTCTATTCGAGGCTTGTAGTAGTACCCTTCGAGGTTTGCTATCGTGCTAAGCCTCATCAGATTTTGGTAACCCGTATTGTTCATAGCCAGCAATATCAGGTGATAATTTGCTTTGTCTTTGCCAGGCTCTTTATCAGTATGTGAACGAGCAGCGACGTACGTCTCCATACCGATAATCGGCTTGATACCTCCCGATGTGGACTCTTTGTAAAAATCTATAGCGCCAGAAAGTGTGCCATGATCTGTGATAGCACAGGCTTCCATACCCATTTCTTTGATATGTGAAACAAGCGGTTTAATTTTCGTTAATCCATCCAATAAAGAATGGTGGGTATGGTTATGAAGCGGCACTAAGTCTGCCGGCTGCAAGTTTTCGTCTGCCATTAGTTATAGTATAGCGCAGCTGTCAGAGTTGGCTTGTTGTAATTCTGATGCTCGGAGAGCTATTTTTTAAGAAATTTCTTCAATGCGTCTTGGGCTTCTTTCGCCTTCTTGACAGCTTTATCGAGATCTTTATCGTCTGCTTTACCATTTTTGAATGATGACACCACAGATTTGAGGCTATCAGCTGTGTGCTTTACTTCGTCGATAGCAGTCTTTGCTTTATCATGCGCCTTATCGCCCAACTCCTTTGCTTGTCCGAGTAATTCTCCAGCTTCGTCCTGTGCTTTATGTGCAGCACGAAGCGTGACATTCTTGATATCCTCTCTGGTCTCCTTACCACTCTTAGGGGCGAATAGAATGCCCGTAATTACACCTGCAACAGCTCCTAGTGCTACGCCTAGAGCCATTCCTTTTTTCTTAGGACTTGAACTCATATTATCTCCCTTTTCCTTTGAATAATTTTGCAATCTGATTAAACGCACTTCCTGCGGCACTCATTTTTCCCGCCTTTTTCAATTGCTCAGTGAATTCTTCTACATTTTCAGCAGCGTGTTGAGCTGTGTCAGATATAGCGCGCAATCGTTTAACTACTTGCACTATTAGTACACCGACCACTATCCACACTATGAGTGAGACAGCCAGCGCTATTGATAGGGTAATTACTAAAATATCGTATGATTCCATACTTACAGTTTACCACGTAAGTGATTGCGAAGCATATCGCCATATTCCGGATCTTCAAGGGTAATATCAACTAATGTTCGTAGATAGGCACCGGGGTTCCCCGTGTCATGATAGGTTCCTTCGATGATCCGGCCTCGTAATGGGTCCTTCTCAGCGAGCTCAGTGAACGCATCGTTGATCCGGAGTTCCCCATCTGGACCTGGAATTTCTTTCTCAAGAATAGGAATAATATCGTGCGTCAACAAGTATCCGCTCGCGACGGCTAGATCTGATGGCGCATCTTTCTCATCTGGCTTTTCTATAATTCCTTTAGCGACAACTTGATTATCAGTCACCTGTTCAACTACATCTGCGATGCCATATGAAGATATTTCGTTCCTCTTGACCTTTCTCAGTGCGACAACCGATTTTCCGGTGTCGTTGTATACCTCAAGAAGCTGTGAAGCGGTCGAAACATCTCCAGTGAAGAAATCATCCGCAAAGAAAAAGAAGAATGGCTCTTCACCGAGCATGTGCGATGCATTCAAAATTGGTCGTGCATTCCCCACAGGATGACCTTTCTGTCGAATGTATACAAAGTTAGCTAGGTTCGCAATATCACGCAATTGCTCGGCGAGGTCAGTCTTATCTTTTTCGAGCAGAGCAGTCTCAAGCTCAAGACTGCGGTCAAAGTGATCTTCAATGGCACGCTTGGTAGGCCCGGTGACAATAATAATGTCCTCCACTCCAGCGTCTACCAGACCCTCCACGACAAGCTGGATTACTGGCTTGTCTATAATTGGCAGCATTTCCTTTGGCATAGCTTTTACTTGCGGCAAGAACCGTGTTCCAAGTCCCGCAGCAGCAATTACTGCTTTTTTCACTTGTGCCATCGTTATACTCCCAACTTTTTTGTTATTATCTCTTTTGCCATTTGAGGGTTTGCCTTGCCTTGACTTGCTTTCATCACCTGACCAACGAGGAACCCAATTGCCTTCATCTCACCCTGTCTCACGTCATCTGCTGGCTTTGGATTTGCTGCAAGCACTTCATCCACTATTGCTTCAATCGCCCCAGTGTCAGACACCTGCATTAAATTCTTTTCGTTGGCTATATCCTCTGCACTTTTTAACTCTTTCACCATATCAGGAATAACTTCTTTTGCTCCGGTGCTACTAATTTTATTTTCAGTGAGCAGTGAAGTTAATCCTTCCCAGTCTGCATCAAGCACAGCACTCCAATTACATTCTCCATCGATTACAAGCTTTTGAACTGGACCGCTGAAGAGATTTGCAAGATTTCGAGCTAATTCAGCACTGGTATCTTGCTTAAACTCATCGAGATACTGTGCAACACGAGGTTCATAAAGGAGTGTCTCGACTTGACTCGAGTCAAGTTTCAGCTCCGCGAATGATGAACGATAATATCCGGGTGCCTTCGGCATACTTTCCTCTACTATTCTTATGGTCTCTTCTTCGAGCACAACAGGCGGTAAGTCTGGGTCCGGAAAATAACGATAGTCATGCGCGTTTTCTTTCGTTCGCTGGGATATAGTCTTTTGTTCGTCGTCGACCCAGCCTCGCGTCTCTTGAACCACTTCACCACCGTCTTCAAGCAACGTTATTTGTCGTTTTATCTCGTAGTCAACCGCTTTCTCAACAGATTTGAAGCTGTTGAGATTTTTTGTTTCAGAGCGTGTACCGAGCTTTGCTGGATCCTTCGAAACACTCACATTGACATCAAAACGCATATTGCCATGGTATAGATCCACGTCACTCACATCTGCATATTTCATAGCAAGATAAAGCTCCTGTACGTATGCTCTCGCCTCCGCTGCAGAGTGCATTTCAGGCTCAGATACAATTTCAAGCAGTGGCGTACCAGCTCTATTTAAGTCAACCAGCGAATAGTCCTTACCGGCAGGATGAGTGCTCTTGCCTGCATCAGCCTCCAGGTGAGCACGAGTAATACCAACTCTTAAGGCTTCACCATCCACAGTAATATCCATATGACCACCCAAAACTATTGGCTCATCGAATTGGCTGATCTGATAGCCGAGCGGCAAATCAGGGTAGAAGTAGTGTTTACGATCAAACTTACTAAATGGTTGCGGCACAGAATTTAGTGCAAATGCCGCCTTCATGGCAAGTTGCAGTGCCTCTTTATTGAGTACAGGCAAAGCGCCCGGCATACCAAAACAGATATGGCTTACAAGACTATTCGGGGCGGCATCGCGTGCGTCATTATCAACCGCTGCGAACAACTTCGTCTTTGTCTTCAGCTGTACGTGACACTCAATCCCAATTGTCGGATAGTATCCATCAACCAGGTACTTTTCATAATCGGCCATCTATAGTGCCCCCAAATCACGCAATGCTTGGCGAAACGAAATCAGAGCCGCTTTTACATCGTTTTCCCTAAGAGGAACTTCCTCATCTTTCGTGTGACGAACATGATTTGCGAATTTATGTGCTTGCCACACTGCGTCGTTATCACTGAAATCATTTTGGGCTGAAACCATCCGCTCACCCATTGTCTTACCAGTTTTATTCTTTCGCTTCAGTACGCTATCGAGCAACTGGTCGGCTAACATAATTGCCTGTGGCCAGTTTGATGCATTCACACATAGCTGCTGAATATCTCGCCACTTTTTTGTGTACTTTGTACGTTTCACTCGCTTTGGAGCTTTTTTATATACTATTGCAGCAAATGTCAGTGCGATTATAACTGCTCCAACGATACCGATTAATGTCTCAGCGCTCATGACTGCATATCCTCATACTGCTTTGCTACCGCAAGCAATGACCTGTCTTTTCCATTTGGCGCTACAATATGAAGTCCAACTGGCAATCCTTCGATATCTCCACATGGTACGCTCAGCGCTGGCAAACCGGCCAAGCTTGGCGCCACAGAATACA
>JAUHXF010000015.1 GCA_030427125.1 bacterium
CAGAATGTGGGCAAGACCTGTCACCCCTGCCACGCTTGACAATTATTTCGAATTATCTTATAGTAGATAATCAATGGCAGACATAAGTGAAATTAATCATGAAATTGAGATAACCAACAGATTCTTTGTTGATGAAAAATGTGCTGATTCAGTCTGGGATGATGATCTAGAACTGATTGATGATGTAGTCGATGTAAGTGGTTTATGGCAGGTAGCTGTTAAAGCAACTGTTTCGATTGGCAGGGGAGAATCGCATAGACATTACGAAGAGCCTTTAGCTTTATCTAGTGTAGGAATAGCGACCAACGCACTAAGGGAGGCTTTAGCGAGTTTAGAACCGCCAGTTATCTTAGATGAATGGGACAATCGAATTAAAGTATCTCATGAGTTCGAAGATGATTGGTCGCCGGGACTGCCTCCTAGAGCAGAGGTTGAAAAGTTTCATAATGTATACGCAACGTATGAGCAATCGTTTGATGCAAATCAAGATGTCCCCAAAGTGATTTCTACAAGTACAATACCAACTCTAGAACTTGGAATTGATTTTTAATCCAATCATTAATTATTCAAAGATAATGTCCACTAGGGGCTGCCAAACTTCAGAACCAGGCCTCGAGTCTGGTTTTTAAGTTTGATGGTGTTACTGGGGTTGCATGTCAATCAACGGAGTTGGTTGGAGGTGAGAAGTGCTGCGTCTAGCACTTCGCAAGGAAATCTTCTTCATCAAACTTGTTTGATTAAATGAAGTTTCGGGCCCGAAGAATGTGGGCAAGTCCTGTCACCCCTGCCAAGCATAAGAACTATGTAAGTAGTTATTTCTGTAGTACTAAATCTTGTATTTTTTACAGTTTTGTGTTATGATATATAAATGAGTAGATTTATTACTGATGATGTTACAGGGGAAAGATTATTGGCTTTCGAGTTATTACCGTTAGACAGTGATCAAATATCTAATATTGCTGCTTATGATGAAAATCCAGGGGATGCTGAACAGCTCGCTATTGCTGTAGACAGTATTGCTACTAAGCAAGCTTATGATGACTCATTGCAGTCAATATTGTCTAACATGCCATCTAAAATGCCTGGGGTAGGCGGAGTTTTCATCAATACAATGCTCGCCGCACAACAAATTATATACAGCACAAGCGTTGCCGGTGGTGAAAAAGTAAGCGTACAGTTTACGAGGTCAGTCAACGAGCGAGTTGCAGCATATGCATTGCTAGATAACGACATCTTAAGGAATATACCTCCTAGTCAATTGTTAAATGAAATGAACAAGATTCTTGAGCAGATCTTAGAACATGATCCGTCTATGGAATTTATGGATGAATTTCGAAACTATGCAACCAGTTTGTTTGCAATTAAAGGCATACAATATACCTTACGTGATGTACCTGCTCATACAAGAAAAGAACGAAAAGGCCTAGGAGAGCTCGAGTCCGAAAATAATGGATTATTCTGGTCTGTCCGTAACTTACAAAAGTACGGTATTAAATCATCATATGTTAAAGATGGTACACAGCTACCAATTGAAGACTGGCACATTTTTGACTGGCAAGACACAGCACGCCATCAATTACTTGAAGATCCAGATGATTTTGTGTCTGCTCGCAGATTGTCACTAGCTAGATTCGATGGTTTTACTTCGTCGCTAATGAATGCACCTCACAACTATCAAAAACTATATATCAACAACCAAGAACAAATAGCACTCGATTATAGTGGTATTGTTCAAGGAAAACCTGATCAAGGTTCTCCTGATATACGATTTGATTTATATGAGGATGGCCATCTATACGGTATAGATAGTGTCTCAATATCATGGTTCGCATCTGAGCTAGGTTACGATGTTCAATATGAACTCATTAGGGCTAGAGCAATATCATTGTTTGCTGACATGGTCATTCCAGCTCATTTAATTGATGAATCCAGTGATATAGTCGAAGCTGAATCAAGAATTAAAAACACAGAAAAGGCAAAGACTTCTAATTTTCTAGACTTGATACTTGCAAGAAAACGCTTAATTCAATTAAATCCTGACATAGAGGAAGTTGCTGATAAAGAGGCTCGTGATACTACTAAAACACTACGGAGACATGGTGTTGTTGGGTTTATCAGGAAGCTACCCCGAGGTCACAGGGCTTCACAACTTCAAAGAGAGCTGTGCAGGAGAGATCAAGGAATTGAATTAGCAGATAACGGTGAAACATATGTGAGAGGACATGTTAGAGGTGGAGATAAATCTCATGAAGTGTCCACACTTGAAATTGAGGGACACAGGGCAAGAATCAGAGTTGTTGGTGGCTCGATAATTGATCAATCATTTAAAAATTAATCCCTAAGTAAGTCCACTAGGGGTTGCCAAAGCTTAGGCAGTATAGATTTGAAGAGAATTGTCTTATAATCCATTAAATGTCAGAGAACTTTGACAACCAAGCCTAGTACATGTTTTTATACATTTCTCATGAATACTGTTGTGTACTATCGTGCTGATGGCGGAACGCATTTTTTAGAGTTCGATCCTCCAATATCTACATCACAAGCTGATTCTTTACCTGAGTTTCCTGATACAGAGGTGGAGCCGAGTCGCTTAACATTGAGGAGTGACAGAGATTCTATCGTGGCTCTTAAATGGCCTCCAGAGGTTGCTGCGAGCTCAGACGTCGAGTTGTACGGGAAAGCCGTTGCCGAAAGCATCGGGCGCTTTTCAGTGCCTAAATGCATAATCTTTGATTAAGGAATTATAGCTTCAACACTGTAAATAAGTTAGTTAATCTGTTATAAATATATGTAATGAAAGCAAAAGTCGAGACCTCAAAGCCTGTTTTGGTACTTCTGTATGGCTATCCGGGCTCAGGGAAAACACATTTTTCTCGAGAGTTGACTGATCACTTTAAGGCAGCACATGTTCATGGTGATCGCATACGCCATGAGTTGTTTGAAGAGCCACAGTACGACAGTCAAGAAAACGGTATTGTTACTCAACTAATGGAATACATGACGGAAGAATTCCTCGGAGCTGGGATGAGCGTTATCTATGACTACACAACTATACGAAAATCACAGCGAAGAAAACTACGAGAAATGGCGCGTAAAAAGGGTGCACAAACCGTAACAGTATGGTTCCAGATGGACATGGACACGGCTATGAGTAGACTGAATAACCGAGATCGACGAAAAGCAGACGATAGATACGCGGTTGACTACACTCCAGATATGTTCAAGAAGTACGTATCGCACATGCAACATCCAGAACCAATTGAAAACTATGTTGTCGTAAGCGGTAAGCATACATTTCCAAGTCAAAAAACATCATTCTTCAAGAAACTTATGGAGCTTGGGCTCATAGACAACACAGTAGCTAAAAACGTCATTGCGAAGCCTGGAATGGTGAACCTAGTGCCTGGAAGAGTTGACTTGTCTCGCCGCCGCGTCAATATACGCTAACGCTATAGCGTACAATAAGACAATGCAGAAAACTATTGCAGTAGAAGGCTTAGCTACGCCAGTCAAGATCGCACGACGTAAGGGCGCACGCAGTCTTCGAATCTCTATAAAAAGTGATGGCGGCGTCCGATTAACAGTCCCATACGGCGTACCGGAATTTATGGCAAAAAAATTCCTGCTCAGTAAGCTTGATTGGATTAAAGAAAACCAGCAATTGAATGATGTATTGCAAGATCAGGCTCATATCGGCAAGAACCACCGCCTTCATATCCTTCGTACCGACAGCTCACGTAGTCATTCTAAAATAACTGATACAGCTATTATTGTTCACGTCCCTGACGAGCTTGAGCTCAATGGTGCTAAGGCGCAAGAAATACTATCAAAAGCCTGCGAAAAAGCGTTACTACAAGAAGCCGAAAAGCTCATCCTGCAAAGGCTGGATGAGATTTCTAGGCAGCACGAACTTCCATATACGAGCGTCTGCTTCAAAAAGCTGAAGAGTCGCTGGGGGGCTTGCGACAGCCATAATAATCTGACATTTAACAGCTATTTGATACAGCTCAACTGGGAACTAATCGACTACGTTATTATGCACGAGCTCGCTCACACAAAACACCATCATCATCAAAAAAGCTTCTGGGACGAAGTAGCTCGCATGGAGCCAGCATATAAAGAGTTGCGGAAAGAATTGAAGTCGAAAAAAACATCAATCGTTCCAACTTCTTATTAAGCATAACCATATTTGTTACAATAAGCCGTAGCATGGCCGACAAAAAAGCAAAAAAACCATCGACTAAAGCTGAAAAGCTTGAGCAACAACTGCAACTCGAGCACCAACGGTTTGAGAGTCTTGTTAATTCTATGGCTGACGGTGTAGTCGCGATTGATGAGAAGTACTGTGTGACCCTATACAATGGCGCTGCTTTGAATGTACTAGATGTCAACGCGATACAGAAGGGTGACCGTATTGATGATGTTATGAGACTTTCTAACGAATCGGGTGACCCGGTTGATATAAAACGCCTCATCATGGATGCAAAAACGCAGTTTATCACTCGAGACTACAAGATTAAGTACACAGATGACAGTATTGTTAGTCTGTACATCAGCATATCACCGGTTCACCTCGGATATGGCAAGAAAGGCGAGAAAGGCTTTGTGCTCATTATCCGCGATATTACGCGTGAGAAGTCCTTAGAGGAAGAGCGCGACGAATTCATTAGTGTTATAAGTCATGAATTACGAACTCCAGTTGCAGTGACCGAAGGTGCTGTGGGAAACGCGCTTTTCATCGCAGAAAAGACTGGCGACATAGACAAGATTAAGGAATCACTAGAAACAGCGCACCGACAGGCGAAATATCTCGAAGATATGATAAATGATCTCTCAACACTTTCGCGGGCTGAGCGTGGTGTACTCGAACGTAATGTAGAGGATATAAACGTACATGAATTCACAGAAACACTTGTTCATACCTATACACCGAGCGCCGAGGAAAAGGGTCTCAAATTGCATGCAGACATTGATCCAGGCTTAGAGTTGCTAAAATCAGTTAAACTATACGTTCAAGAAATCTTACAAAACTACATCACAAACGCTATCAAATATACTGAAGAGGGGAGTGTCACAATCATCGCTAAACAACGAGGAGATGGTGTTATGTTTGAGGTATCTGATACGGGAATCGGTATTAGTAAGAGTGACCAAGGACGGGTATTTGATAAGTTTTTCCGCTCCGAAGATTTTCATACGCGTGCTCAAAATGGAACTGGTCTCGGGCTACACGTCACACGTAAACTAGCGCAACTCGCTGAGGCCAAGATAGACCTTGAATCCGAGCTAGGCAAGGGTTCAACGTTCTCAATATTCTTCCCCAACCTCGTCTAGAAATTTAGCCGTTAGAGTCTGGTAGTGCTTCGTTAATATTATAAATCGCTCCTGCAAAGAACAGAGCTCCGCCTCCGATACGTAACCAGTTGGGCAACGAGTCAGCTTGTATTATCTCGTATGCACCTCCTATACAAGCAAAAGCTGCAAGACTACGCAGAACAGGTCTACTTCGCGATTGTTGCGGCTCAGTTTCTGTATTCGCGGAATTGGGCATATAGTTATTGTGTACTAATACCGAGGTCTAGTCAATTTTTGGAAGTTTTTCTTCTACTGCAAGCAAAGGCAAGCAGATATTACGTTCTTTCCATTCTATCTTGCCAAACTCATATCCCCACATAGATTTAAGCAGTACAATTGAGTCAGCGATTACAAGTAAAGGGGCTGTGATGAGCCCAACTAGCCAGTATCTAGTCTGAGCAAGCTTGTACACCTCCGCATTGGCTAGCATTATCAGGCCTATAGCGAGCCCAGCCTCAAATGTGACTTGAGACTGTCCTGTCACAAAGCTTCCAGCTAGGACGAAAACCGGCAACAAAAAGAACAAAAATTCAGCTACTAATACTGCGAGTACTAGCTCTGGCTGTCGTCTCACATTTGGATATCGAACACGCAGCGCTGTGTCATATTGAACTTTCGCGCCCTTCACACTGATAACTCCAACAGTGTCGTTTGCTATTAGGAACGAGTAGGAGCTGTCCTTGCTAGCCATTCTTGCTAGTTTTGCCTCGGGTTTAATTGACTTTCTGAAGCCTTCAAATCCACCGACTTTACTAAGGAAGTCTTTGCGTGCCATCCAGCATGTACTTAGCACCGGGGGTCTGTTACTTAAGAAGCGGAATAGACCGAGCTCCCACCAATAACGAAGAGGCTGTATAAAGAATGATCCCTCACTTCCAGCGGCACGCTGCGGCAATACTGAGATCATCTTACGCTCGCCCATCTGGCCGACGAGCTCACCAATAGTATGAGGCTGCAGTCGAACATCGACACCGATGAAGAGCAGTACATCACCTTTGGATTCATCTGCGAGCTTGTCATACGCTGCATTCTTCGCAAGCCAATTATCACCAGGTTCTTGTCCTTTTATGAAGCGAACTCCTGCGTGTGCATATTTTTTTATAATATCTGGTGTTTTGTCGTGTGAGCAGTCATCGAGCACAAGTATTTCTAATTTGTGATATTTACTAGCTAAAACAGCTTCAATACATTCTGGTAAATCTTGCGTCTCGTTCCTGGCTGGAATGCACACGCTGACTGTTGGGAGTTTGAGATCCTGCGCAAGTGTGACATTTTTGTATCTATATACTTGCCGAGTCACGAAAACTGATACGAACAAAAGCAAAGCAACAAGAAGTTGCAGTATTGAAACAGAAGACAATAAACGTTCAAGTGAGCTATGACGCGCTGTGACTGTATACGCGAATAGTAATAAGCCGGTGCATATGGCCAATGCAGTGGATGTTCTCCATATTCTGCTTTTGAGTTCATTAACATGCATACGCCCTTCTAAAACGCGGCCGATATTAATCACTCGAAATAGCGAAACAAATAGCAGTAGTGTGGATGCGATGGACGGCTTATCAATAAAAAGCACAGATGAGCTGAACATGATGAGCACTGCAAGCAATGAGCCCATGAATAACCTATACATCTTTGCAGGCAGGAGTAAAACGAGAGTGAACTCAAGGATTAACGAGAGAATAAGCAATATATACACAAGCAGTATCATTATGCACTGACTATAGCACGCACGCCAGATTGACAGAAGTGGATGCACTGACGTATAATTGACGTATTGACACCTGAGGAAACTCAGGCTTTTTAATTTGGGAGAGCCATCGATGGCAAAAGACGACAAAGAGAAGAAAAGCACAGCTTCAAAAGATGTGAATAAGACAGACGCAAAGAAGAAGCGCGTTCGCAAGCCAAAAGAATCGTTGCGTGAACGAAACACAAAGGCAGCTGAAAGCAAAGGTAAAGAAAAGCGGGTACGTAAAGCAGCTCACGCAACAGCAAGCACTACCAAAAAAGTTGGTAGCGTATTGACTACCGAGTACCATCTTACCGAGCGCAAAGAAAATAATGACGATCATGGGTTTTTCAGCAAGAGTCGATCTTTAGCTCCACGGTATTTCAGAGATTCATGGCAAGAAATTCGCAAAGTCACGTGGCCAGGTTTTAAAACGACCTGGAAGCTTGTGTTTGCGGTATTTATATTCGCGATTGTGATAGGTGGATTTATCGCAGCACTAGACTGGGGTCTAGAAAAACTATTCAGAGAAATAATTTTATAGGAGTAAATGATGGCTAAACGATATGATTCACATAAAAGTTGGTACGCAATACATACATACAGTGGCTACGAAGAAAAAGTAGCAGAAAGTATCCGTCAGCGTGCTGATTCACTAGACATGAAGGATAAGATCTTCCAGGTGCTTGTACCAAAAGAGAAAATGATTGAGATCAAGAACGGTAAACGAAAAGTAGTGGAGAAGAAAATCTTTCAAGGCTATGTGCTTGTACAGATGAAATTGTCAGAAGACGCATGGTTCATCGTACGTAACACGCCATCTGTGACTGGTTTCGTTGGCTCTGGCAATGATCCTAGCCCTGTTGAAGACGCAGAGATCGAAAAAATCATGAAGCGAATGGGCAAGGAAGATCCAAAGCACCAAATCGACTTCAGCGTTGGCGAAGTTGTCTCAATTGTCGACGGGCCTTTCAAAGGCTTCGATGGCTCAATTAATGAAATTGACCCTGCGAAGGGCAAGCTCAAAGTACTCGTGAACATGTTCGGTCGAGAAACACCGGTTGAACTCGACGGCCTACAGGTCAAAAAATCATAGACAAAACTGTACTTTTGTAGTACTATTTACTTCACGTTACGCACAAAATAACTTCTTTCAGAGAGCTTCTAACTCTGAAAATTAGGAGAAATACTTATGGCAGCCCCTGTAACGGCTACACTAAAAATGAAATTACGCGGCGGACAAGCATCTGCAGCTCCTCCAGTTGGATCAACACTTGGTCAATATGGTGTAAACATGATGGATTTCATCACACCATTCAACGACGAGACTAAAGATATGATGGGACAAGACATCACCGTCCACATTTTTATACATGAAGACAAGTCAATGACTTGGCGAGTTGTTGGCACACCGACTGACGTACTTATCCTTAAAGCACTTGGAGAATCTAAGGGATCAGGTGTTCCAAACAAGGAAAAACTGTCCAAGAAACTTTCGCAAGCTCAATTAACAGAAATTGCAGAAACCAAGATGAAAGATATGAATACAGACCGACTAGACTCTGTAAAGAAAATGGTCGCAGGTACAGCCCGAAGTATGGGCATCGAGGTTGAAGCCTAATATGGGCGACAAACTAAGCCCTGAAGTAGAAGCAGTACTAGCAGAAGCAGAACTCATAACGAGAGAGGCTTGGAGCCAACAAGTAGTCGAAGAGCATCGTATGATAACTGAGGCTATCGTTGCAGACTTTGAACTATTTGCACGGAATCTTATCGCGCTCACCGACACTAGCGAGCCAGAACAACCAACTACTGACAACCTAGAAATTGCAAGAGAAGCAGCTGCTGAACACGCTGGAATAGACATATTTGCGCAAAAATCTGAGTTTGCTTTACGAGATTTTTAGTATATATATTGACCAGGCAATCTACTAGGGCTACTATCTCTATATAAAAATTGGAGAGAGTATGACAAATACAAATAGTTTTGGTAGTTTTAGAAATACTGGGCAAGTACCGACTAACATTGGCCGTGTCGAGTCATTCGAACCGTCAAACCCAGAAACTTTGCCTGGAGCTAGCGTTGAAACAAGCGCAATCACGCCGACTACATCTGATCCAAATACTGATTCCTTCGTCGACGGTTTAGGCGAATTTTATGACGGCGCAGAACGTGGTATCTTCTCTGTTGTAGACCCACGTCGCTGGCCGATGGAATAGCCTTTTAGTATTAAGCTGTTTATTGTATAATAAAAGATAACATTTTTAATTGTGGGAGGATTGAGCAGCGCTCTCCGCTAGCACCACGAAAGGAGCCAAAATGGCAAAAAAAGCAGAACTATTAGAAGAGGCCAAAGGTCTTGGTCTTGAAGTGAATGAAAAAAACACAATTGCAGAGCTCGAAGCAGCAATTGCATCAGTGAATAAAGAAGAAACTATAGCCTACAAAGCCGAGGCTGGAGAGCCTCAGGTTGAGGCTGTTGCAAAAGAAGCCGCTGAAGAACCAAAGGTTGCCAAGGCAGGAAAGCGATCAGCTAAAGCTATCGCGGAAGCAGAAGAAAAAGCAGCAAAAGAGGAGCGGAAAGCTTCTGGTGAAATGACAGAAGCTGAAGCCAAGCCAAAGCAAGCTCAGAAAACTCGCTCCAAGCTAGAACGATCAAGCAAAGGATACCGAAAAGCAGCTGAGCTCGTTGAAAAAGGCAAGGAATACAGCCTCAAAGAAGCCCTAGAACTAGCGACCAAGACTTCAACGACAAAGTTTGACGGTACCGTTGAGCTTCACATACGACTTGGTGTTGATCCCAAACAAGCTGACCAAAATATCCGTGAATCACTCGTTCTGCCACAAGGAACTGGTAAGAGTGTGCGTGTAGCAGTCTTTGCTGAAGCCGACGATGTCGCGGCAGCGAAGAAAGCAGGGGCCGATATTGCTGGATCTGACGAATTCCTACAGCAACTTGATAAAGGAACAATTGATTTCGACGTCCTAATCGCTACGCCAATGGTTATGGCAAAACTCGGTAAATACGCTCGAGTACTTGGACCAAAAGGCCTCATGCCAAATCCGAAGTCAGGTACAGTAACGAAAGATGTAGAAAAGGCTATCCAACAGGCTAAAGCTGGTAAAGTTGAGCTACGTGTTGATGAAACAGGTATCGTCCACCTAGGCGTTGGTAAAGTTTCATTTGGCGTCGATAAGCTTCTCGAGAACTCACAAGCTGTATTTGCATCTCTCAAGTCTGCAAAACCGTCAAGCGTTAAGGGCAACTATGTTGAGAGCATCTTCGCTACAACAACAATGGGTCCTAGCATCAAAATCGCAGCCACAGAACTCTAGAAAAGCAGATAATTGGTGGGAATAAGGAACAATTTATATGAGAACCCCCACAGAAAATCAAAGAGATATTACAAGACAAGAGTTTGACCCCGTAAATCCAGAGCAATTCATATTAGGGCAAAACGAATTAAGAGACCCGTTTGTATCAGTTGTAATGACTAATGGCGACGGTTTAATTGCTACGTACGATAAATCCAAGAATAAGCGGCTGTTTCTACCAGCAGGTAGAATTAGAGTATTTGGTCGAGGTGCTGAAGCAGAAGATCCAGCAAGAACTGCTAGCTTTGCAGTCTACGGCAAGCCGACGAATTCACAAGCAAAACTCCTTGGAAGTGAAGCGGCGATAACCCCACCAATTGACGACGATATACGAGGTTGCGTCTACTTGCCAATCTGGATGCAACCAGACCAGGAAGTAGGACTACCCGACACTATTAACCACCAGGATGTCGTATGGCGAGACTACGTGACGTGCTTAGACATATTAGCCGACGAGGACTCACTTAATGGGATCCATGGCGCACGTAGACGAGAAGTAGCTCGATTCAGCCTAGATGCGTTTATGAACGCGTAGGCTGAACATGCCTTCAAGTGATATAGTGAAATTATGCCCCATATACACGATGAGTACGACTTTACTGTAAGTGCATTTATTCTACACCCGACAGATGCAAAAATATTCCTTCATAAACATCTCAAACTTGGCAAGTGGCTGCAGCCTGGAGGTCATGTAGAACTTACCGAGGACCCGTGGCAAGCCTTAACGCATGAACTTGAAGAAGAAGTAGGTCTTGATCTTTCTCAGTGCGAAATTTTAAATCAACCTGACGCCCCTCACATTGAAGAGGATGGCTTTGTTAATTTACCTATCCCATTCTACAAATTCGTGCATAATTTCTTTCCTGACGGGTCGCACAAACATATTGACGATACTTACCTACTAAAATCGTACACTGATGACGTGCAGCCAGCTGAGGGAGAATCTCAAGATTTCGGCTGGTTTAGCATTGAAGAAATCAGAGATTTTCACACAAAAAGTGAAATATTCGACAATACTCTATCAATCTGTGAATGGATTAGCGCAAAATACTTCTAATGCTTGCCCACGATAGATAATTCGACTATTTTACTTACTATGCATGCTCCGCACAGATTTCAGCCAATCGACACGTTAGAAATTAATGATTTTATTGAATTTGAACGCGACAGACTTTTCATTGTTCATCAAAACTTCTTAGAGGAGTATGGTGCTGCGTACGACGAAATGGTCCCGCGTTTTGCCCAAAAGAGACACGACCCAAATCAAAGTATTGATAAGGATCGTTTTGAGTACTTGATGGGTCCTGATGTCGCTCATGACACACACCCAATATCCCAATGGGGGATTTTGCGCAGTATGATTGCATGTCAACCTGAACTAATAGGTAGATTAGGACGAGAAGGCGTCGACGCCCTTGAATTCGCTGAAATTACACATGACTTCGGTGAAGCCGTGCTGAAGCGAGATATTGCAAAAGGCGATGAGACACCAGCGGAAGAAGCAGAAGAGCAGGTTGCTTGGATTACAGCCATAGAGAACACTGCACCACCACAGTTTAAAGGTTTCTTACTAGAGGTTGTAAGGCCGATAATCTTTGATAGCGAACATTCACTACATATTGATCACGACGTTGCGGAACGTATTGGCTATATATTGACAGGCATGCGAGCTTCACGCTATGCATTTATACATCAAGATCCACTGCTACCTCATGAAATTCCAGTGATGAGCTCTATTGCACGTGATGTGCGTAAACTACATGCACCGGTACAACAACTTGCTCCACAATACAGATCTCTCAAGAACTTATTTCATAATTACTCACGGGAGTGGGATCTCGCAGCTTAACATGTAAATACTACAGCATATTTATCGTGCTAATGCTTTGTGTGGTGGCGACGGTCGACTACACTATATACAGATATGGATTTGGGTAACAAAAATCAGCAACAGGCTGAAAAGCCGACTGGCGTGTACAGCAACACACAGCTTAAACAAGCTATAAAAGACAACCACATCGTGTTTCATCCGTATGTTGAAGAACATATAGCGGGTTCAAGTATCGATGTGACGCTTGGCCATTGGTATTTCAGAACTGAGCGAAATAAAAACGGCGGTTTCTACAATCCCTTTGACGAAAATGATGTGAAAGATTATTTCGAAGGTCCATTCGCTGCAGAAACGCATCAAATGTGGGCAGAAGCTAACGGACGTAAATTATTCCCCGGAATTCCTGCCGACCAGCCGATAATTGTGCTCGGTCCTGGCGAGAGAATACTTGCGCATACCCATGAGTTTATCGGCATTAAACCACCGGGAACAAGTACAATGCAGGCTCGTAGCACTTGGGGTCGTAACGGCGTAGCTGTTTGCCTAGACGCAGGCTGGGGAGATCCTGGCTATATCAACCGGTGGACAATGGAAATTTATAACATGAACGAAAGTCACGCTGTTGTGCTCCCTATCGGCGAACGTATCGCACAGCTCGTGTTCTACCACACCGGTCCAGTAGACGGCGAGTACAAGAAACTCAGCGGCAAATACCAGACAGACACCGACGCTGACCTGACAAAGCTCATGAATGAGTGGCGCCCCGAACACATGCTACCAAGAGCCTACAAAGACGAACGTAGAAAGCCTATACAACTATGAAATATTCAGGAAAGTTTTTTGTTATAGAAGGAACAGACGCTTCTGGTAAGACGACTCAATTCAAAATGCTAGCCGAAAGACTACGCGGCGCTGGGTATGATGTCGTGACGTTCGATTTCCCGCAGTACGACAATGACTCGAGCATATTTGTCAGAGAATATCTCAATGGGAAGTTCGGCGGTGTGGATGAAGTGGGTCCATATACAAGCAGTGTGTTCTACGCTCTCGATCGATTTGCTGCCAAAGAAGCCATTGCTCAGGCGCTATCAGAGGGAAAGATAGTCCTTGCTAATAGATTCACGGGCAGTAACATGGCCCATCAGGGTACGAAATTCAATCACCCAGAAGAACGACGCGGCTATTTTATCTGGCTAGATAACCTGGAGTTCCAGATGCTTGGCATCCCGCGGCCGACTACATCAGTCGTCCTACGCGTCGAACCAACAATAATCAAACAACTGATGGATGAGCGAGTCAAAAATGACCCGAACCATAAAACCGACATCCATGAGGCAGACATGAATCACATCAAAAAAGCTGTCGGAGTGTATGACGATCTGTGTGCATTGTTCCCCAAAGACTTTCAGCGAATCGATTGTGTACGCAGTAAACAACTAATGACTCGTGACCAAGTATCTGATATCGTCTGGGCGACGCTGCAGCCATATCTGCCTAAACCGCAAAACGAGAAAGGCTCTCTCCTCAAAGGAGCAGACTTACATGAGCCATACACCGCGAAGAACGAGCTAGGTAACGCAATCATGACAGAAGCTGGCAAAAACTTCTTGCAAGACGCTGTCACCAACACAGAAGACAATGTGTATACCTTCACAGATAAAATGAGCCCAGTAACCATAGCAGCAGCCATGGCTCGACTGAGCCGTCGTGCCGACGATATGCGTATAACAATCCTAGACGAATTTGCTTCCGCAACAGCAAAGAAGGACGAAGCTCTGTTAAAAAGGGTCATAACTGCCTACGGCGATGATTCTGTACAGCAACTCGTTGGGCAACACGTCGTTGTCGAAGGCGCTAGCAATCTACTAACCAAAAAACTGGAGTGGGGCCGTTTGGCAGCATATCTCGAACAGTCTACACGATACATATTCTTTGACCAGAAAGATGAAGCCGGTAATTACAAATACGTGGTGCCGAGCCACTTTGATGCCAAAACATTGAAAGAATACAAAAAGCTCAACGACGAAATATTCGACACGTACTCGGAAATGGTTCGTGAGCTAACTGACTACGTCCGAGCCAACTCCACAGTGCCGCAAAATGAACGCGATATTGCGTGGAAGGGCGCAACGAAGGCTCAGGCCTGCGATGCAATTCGGGCAGTGCTACCTGTATCGACTAAATCTACAGTTGGTATTTTTGCATCTGGTCAGGCTCTCGAGAGTCTCATCATGCATCTGCTAGCTGATGAACTACCCGAAGCACGTGAAACTGGCGAAAAGATGCTTCGTGAGTGCCGAAAAGTGCTCGGTACATTCTTGGAACGAGCGGATAAACCAGAGCGTGGTGGAGCAATGGTTGCATATGCAGCTAACACGA
>JAUHXF010000035.1 GCA_030427125.1 bacterium
AACAGTGATAGTTCCATCTTTAGTCGCTTTGTAGTCAAAGGAGTATACACCTGCTTTGCTAATCGTTCGTGAGCCACCAGAAATCGCATCTCCATTGACACTCACGGTGAGTTTGCCTTTGAATTTATCTGAAGAGATTGGATGCGTACCGGCTCCGACGGCAACATCAAAGGTGTACTGGCCGTTGCCATTATCGAATGCTGTAATTGAAACTGATGGTTTTGTGTCATCACAATTATGCACGTCGTCTTCATCATCGCTTGCTGTAGCACTATTGTAGAATGGATCGGAAGAGAATTGTGCTGCGTTTCCTAATGTGCGCTCCTCAATAGCTAATGGAGGTGTACACTCTGTAGCCCGTTTGTTGCTAACTTTGTCGTATTTCTGTTCTTCATCGTTATCGTTGCCGCCAGGCTTTTTATACCAAGAAGGGAATAGGTCAGTTGACGGTCCAGGAAGTGACTGATATCCGCTTCCTTTAGTCTTCGTAACGAATGATGCTAGTTCTTGAACACCACTTGGTCGAGGACGCTCAATTGGATCAATGTCATCGTGCGCTCGTTGCATAAACCCGCGCCAGATAGGTTGAGTCATGTTCTCCATGAATCCTGTCATCTCTATTTCTCGCGTATGATGTCCAACCCATACTCCTGCTGCGTATTTCGTACTGAAGCCAAGCAACCACCCATCCTTAGAGTCATTGGTTGTACCTGTTTTTAGTGAGAAATCCCAGCCTTTGTAGTCGTGTTCTTTTCGCGCCATGTAGCTCGCAGCTGGATCTGCCATCATGTCAGAGATAATATAGGCGCTGTCAGGTCGTACAACTTGCTCACCAGCAGATGGCTCCCATTCAGTGATTGTTTTGCCCTCTGAATCTTCGACTGAGAGAATGTAGGTTTGCGGGATTTTATTCCCGTTTCGCGAAATCGTAGAGTATGCATGAACGTGCTTATCTAGGGAAAGGTATGCGCCGTCTCCGATTGCAGCGGCTCCGTAACACTGTGCTTCAACTGTGAGTGCTTCATCGGCATAACAAGCATAGCCTCCGACGCCGCGTTCATCATCATATACACCGAGTGCATTTGCAGTCTCAATTGTTTTATCTATACCAACAGCGAGTGCTGCTTTGACTGCTGGGATGTTGCGTGATCCGCCTAGCGCGTAGCGCAAGGACATTGGTCCTGGTGTTCGGAAGTCGTAGTTCTCTAAACAATTACCACTGCGTCCGCTGCGGGTACATGGGTACCCTTCGAGTGGACCGCGTGAGTCATACATGACCGAGCCTGCGCCAGCAGTTTCAGTATGCTCAATGAGCGCCAAATAGTCATATGGTTTAAATGTCGAACCAGGAGGTAGTTTTGTCTGTGCGTAATTTATTTCACCTGCCTTATCTTTGTTGTCGAAGTCAGCGCCACCAACCAACGCCACGACTTGACCATTAGTCACGTCCTCAGCGACAAATGCAGCTGTGTTTCCTCTCTGGCGTTCGATTTGTGCTATGCCGTTGGACACTTCCTCCTCAGCAATTTTCTGTAGATCCATGTCGAGCGTTGTTACTACCTTCCAGCCTCCACGTTGATAAGAAGCTTCAGTAAGGTCGATTTCTAATTGGCTTTTTGCGGCAAGAACAAAGTGAGGTGCTACTATGCCTGTATATTTAGGCTGCCTTTCTTTAAGGGTTGCTAGCACATCGAATTCTTTTGCTCCATCCCGCTCTTCATCTGTTATATAGCCTTCTTCGGCCATGATGTCGAGAATGAAGTGCTGGCGGCCGATAAGCTCTTCTTTGTCGTAGTACGGACCGTACGGCGAGAAGGTCGGTGGAGATTTTGGTATTGCAGCAAGCAGTGCTGACTCTGAGATACCCAATTCTTTGGCTGATTGGTCGAAGAATGTACGAGCCGCGACTTCAGCACCGTATTCGATTGGGCCGTATGGGGCTGCATTTAAATAACCAGTTAGAATTTCATCCTTTGAATAGCTTCGCTCGAGTTCAACAGATAGGATGAGCTCTTTGATTTTACGGGCAATTGTTTGCTCGGTAGAAAAGCCCGGAGTAGTTAACTTTACCAGCTGCTGGGTAATGGTCGAGCCACCTTGTGTGACGTCACCACCAGTGACGTTTGCAACAGCTGCACGTGTTATACCACGAACATTGAAGCCATTGTGTTCATAGAAATCTCGGTCTTCTACTGCGATAGTGGCATTTTTTAGATGTTCTGAAATATTTTCGCTCTCAACTGGTACGCGCTTGACCGCATCGTAGTCTTCCCAAAGTAGGACTTTACCTGTTCTATCGTAGTAACGAATACTTCCACCGATGTTGTCGCCTGAGATGTCTCGGAGGTTTGGAAGGTCCTTACGGAAGAATGCGAACAAACCGGCAAGGAAGAAGAACATAACAACAACCATGGCACCGGTGATCTTTGCTGCCATGAATAAACCGTCTCGGCTAAACCAGTATTTATACAGTCGTTTCGGGTGCATCCGAAAGAGAATTCGCTTAAAGCGGCCTTTAGGCATACCTTTATGACGCTCTGCTTTACGAAGCTCTTTGGCGTCTTTCCGTGCTTTACTCTTTTCTTTCAAGGAACGATTAATTTTAATCGTTTTACCTGACTTAGTAACAAACTTATTGCCCTTGACCCGGCGCTTCATAGACCGACGCTTGCCGCTCAGATCAGGTTTCTTCTTTGAAGAAGTGGTCATACGTAAATAAACTCTCCTTTGATTGCACTCTATTATATCAAATAGCTGTGCAAAATAACGCTTGTAATAAAGCTTATGTCCACATAGGTATAACTGTCGCGCATGAGAATAACCTGAGAAACAGCCTCCAGCCTTCAATTGCATCAGATAACTGCTATACTTTCGTGTATGACAT
>JAUHXF010000036.1 GCA_030427125.1 bacterium
TTGCCATACTGCGTCGTTATCACTGAAATCATTTTGGGCTGAAACCATCCGCTCACCCATTGTCTTACCAGTTTTATTCTTTCGCTTCAGTACGCTATCGAGCAACTGGTCGGCTAACATAATTGCCTGTGGCCAGTTTGATGCATTCACGCATAGCTGTTGAATATCTCGCCACTTTTTTGTGTACTTTGTACGTTTCACTCGCTTCGGAGCTTTTTTATATACTATTGCAGCAAATGTCAGTGCGACTATAACTGCTCCAACGATACCGATTAATGTCTCAGCACTCATGACTGCATATCCTCATACTGCTTTGCTGCAGCAAGCAATGACCTGTCTTTTCCATTTGGCGCTACAATATGAAGTCCAACTGGCAATCCTTCGATATCTCCACATGGTACGCTCAGCGCTGGCAAACCGGCCAAGCTTGGCGCCACAGAATACATATCCTGCATGTACATCTGGATAGGTTCTTCATTTTCGCCAATCTTAAAGGCGGTTGTCGGTGCAACAGGCCCCATCAAGAAATCTACTTCTTCAAACGCGGCTTCAAATTCTTTTATCAGTTTTGCACGTACGAGCTGAGCCTTTTTGTAATACGCGTCGTAGTATCCAGAGCTTAACACATGCGTTCCAATCATAATTCGGCGCTTCGCTTCAGCACCAAACCCTGTCGACCGTGTGTTTTTGTAGACGGCTTGCAAGTCTTCCCCCGCTGCTGAATACTGGTATCGTTGTCCGTCGTGCCGTGAGAGGTTGCTCGACAACTCAGCCGGAACAACTATATAGTAGACTGCTAACGCCAGTGGCAAACTCGGTAGTGTCACTTCTTTAACATCAGCCCCAGCAGCTTTATATGTTTCTACCGCGGCTTCAACACATTTCTTTACCTCAGGGTCTAATCCTTCGTCAAACCATTCCTTAACAACGCCAATTCTCTTGCCTTTCAAGCTTTCGTTCAAGTCCGTATATGAAACTTCTTCGCGCTCAATGGTCGTACTATCTAGCTCGTCCTTACCAGCAATCACATCGAGAACCAAGGCTGCATCATCGACATTTGTTGTCATTGGACCCATACAATCGGTTGAGCTCGCCATAGCCACCACACCACTGCGTGAGGTCAGCCCGTATGTCGGCTTTAACCCAACGATACCGCAAAAACTAGCCGGCTGTCTTATTGAACCGCCGGTATCGGAACCAAGCGCAAAGGGCACCATACCGAGCGAAACTGCAGCAGCAGAACCACCACTACTGCCACCCGGCACTCTTTCTGTGTCGTGAGGGTTCTTTGTCACACCAAAGTCACTGTTCTCCGTTGAACCACCATGGGCGAATGCATCCATGTTTGCTTTAGCAACACAAATAGCACCTTCAGCTTCCAGCCGCTCAACAACAGTAGACTGATATGGCGCTCGAAATCCCTTTAGTATGTTGCTCGCTGCAGTCGTATCTGCGCCAAAAACAAGATAATTGTCTTTCGCAATAAACGGTACACCGGCCAAACGACCTACTGGCTTCCCTGATACGATGTCTTCATCAATTGACTTTGCTCGTTTGAGGCTTTCTTCTTCAATAACAGAAATTACCGCATTGTACTCAGGGTTAAGTTCTTTAATTCGCTTAAGCGCTTCCTGGACATTCTCAACAGCAGATGACTTCTTGTCTCTCACTGCAGTAGCTATGTCTGATATCTTTGGCCAGTCGTACACGTTAAATCATCCGTCCGACTTTAATATATCCATCTTCTTGCTTCGGAGCTCGCTTCACCATAACAGCAGGTTGAGCTTGGTATGTCTGTATTTTATCTTCTCTTGTCACCGTGTGTAGATTGCTGACTTGATAGGCAGGCTTGAGGCCTGAGACATCAACAGATTCGAGCTGTTCAACATACGACAAAATATCGCTGAGCTCTTTCTGATACTGCTCGACTTCTTCATCTGTCAACGTGAGCCGACTAAGTTCAGCCAATTTTAATACTTCTTCGCGTGTGAACTTTGACATATATACAGACTAGTATAGCGCGTTGAGGATGTTTTTTGTAGGATTTTCAGGCACGTTTACAGATATGCTGACCACCTATTTTGAGCCGCCTCTGTCAGGCTGCTTGCTTCTTCAGCAATAGGCGCAATATCGTCTTCAGTCAAACTAATTTCTTCCCCAACTGCTATCACATCATCCCGCGGTAGAAGATTTACGAGATTTGTCTCCATAAACAGTCGCTGTGCTGCATTAAGCGATTGATCGGTATCAGCTAAGTATTCATTGACAATTTGACGCACAATAACTGTTTGATTATCACCTTGTCGAGCATCGGCAGTGTATGTTTTTTCAGTTTTCTCTATGACGACAGGACCTGCTTGCGGCTTTGAGCCTATTTCTACACCATCAGCAGGTGTCGCAGGTGTACGATCAGTATTACTGTCACTGAGTGGTATCCCCGGAACTTCTTCGGACGTCTGATTTTCTTCAGCATTATCATCGTTTGAAGTTGCCGCAGAGATAGCGAATATTCCCAACAGCACCAATACGACGACTACAATAACTCGCCCGTTTATTTCTAAAAACTCTTTTACTTTTTCCATAGGTGTTCCCTCTTTTGCATTATCCCACCTATTATTCTAATGCTTTGATTCTACACCAGTTTAGTTTCGACTTGCAATAGCATGACGGCGTCGAGTGAAGGCGACCGCCCCGATAAGTAACAGCCCGACGATGATACCACTCTGCGCGCCAGAGCCAGTTTCGGCTAGCACGACTGGTGTGGCGCTGGTTGTTGCAGCAAGTACCTGCCCAGGCTGATCTGGGTTTGGATCACAAGCAGGTGTCG
>JAUHXF010000037.1 GCA_030427125.1 bacterium
ACAATGATCTGTGCTGTATCAATATCGAGCCGCTCGTTAACAGTGAGCATCATACCGTTCTTAAATAGCTCACCAATCAGCTTGGTAACTGGTATTTCAAGTTTGTCGGCGAGGTCACCAACTGTAATTGTGCCGTCAATTTGTATCTGTAGTGCCACAGGCGGAGACCTTTCCTTTACTTAGCTGCTTTGAGTGATAGTGCAATTTTTCGCGATTCAGTGTCTACGTCGAGAACCTTGAATTGCTTTGTTTCGTTCACCTTGAATACTTTTTCAGGGTCTGTACCATCATCATCGCTCATTTCTGATACGTGTACGAGGGCTTCAACTGCTGGTGATAGCTGCACGAATGCACCAAATGGTGTAATTCGCGTAACACGACCTTCAACAAGACTTCCCTTCTTGAATTCCTTGACTTCGCTTAGCCATGGATCTTCCTGCATCTGCTTGAGACTTAGGCTAAGTCGGTCTTTGTCGATAGCAATAATCTTTGCTTTGACCTTGTCGCCAGTCTTGACGTAGTTCTTCGGATCTTCAACACGCTCCCATGAAATCTCAGAGATGTGAATCAAACCTTCGATGCCATCAACGTTTACAAATGCGCCGAAGTCGATAACACCTGTAATGACGCCTTCTACTTCTTCACCGACTGTAAGCTTCGCAAAGCGTTCTTGCATGTCATCCTTTACGGCTTCCTTCTCAGAGAAGATAAGCTTGTTTTCCTTGCGGTTGATATCAAGAATTCGAACAGTAAGCGTCTGCTTCACAAGTGCTGTAAGCTTCTGCATGATCTCGTCCTTGTCCGCACCTGATACGCGCGGGTAGTGGTCTGCAGAAAGCTGAGATACCGGCATAAATCCGCGAATACCTTCGAGCTCAATAAGCAATCCACCTCGGTTAGCATCATATGCCTTAACCTGAAGAGTTTCCTTGTTCTCGAATACGGTCTGGAGTTCATCCCAGCCCTTATCCTTCGCTGCTCGCTTCATGCTAAGGAGTGCGTGACCTTCTTCCATCTCAGGGTCTACAACACTAACAGTAACGGTTGAGCCCTTCTCTAGATCTTGGCCTGGACCAATTTCGCGACGCATCACAACACCAACGCCATTGGCGCCCAGGTCGATCCACGCTTCGTGTTTCTTTACTGATAGAACGGTGCCTTCAACGACATCCCCGCTCTTAAGTTGTTGGATATCTGAGGACGCCAACAAATCGTCCATAGTAACTGCTTTTGACATAAAAAATATGCCCCTTCTATCGTATGCGGCATCCCGTAGAATGTTTGCTCCGCCAAACTTATCTATTAGTGTACTCTGTTTTACATCTGTTGGCAAGGTGTGGCGTCATGCTACACTAGATGCATGATTTTATGCGTAGACGTGGGCGGGTCAAAAGTGCTGGTGACTACTTTTGACGACGACGGCAACATACAAAAAAGCCAAAAATTCAAAACACCAATTATGTACCCTGATTTTATTGAGGAGCTCAAGCAAAACATCCACGATATAGTCGGTGATGAACAGCCGGCAGCGTGTTCTATTGCGATGCCAGGCGTGCTCGATCGTGAGAACGGCATTGCTTTACACTTCGGTAACCTACCTTGGGAGAACGTGAACATACGGAATGATTTATCCGATACCATTCACTGCCCGATTTATCTAGAAAACGACGCAAAGTCTGCCGGACTCGCTGAAGCGGACTCCGTAAGAGATCTCTACAGTCGAGTCTTATACGTCACCGTCAGTACCGGTATCGGCGTCGGCCTAACCATAGATGGAGTTATCGACCAAAGCGTACATGATGCTGGTGGACGGGCCATCATGCTTGAACATCAGGGAAAGATTATGGCTTGGGAAGAGTTTGGTAGCGGCAAAGCCCTACACAATCGAACCGGAAAGCTCGCTAGCGACCTCGAGGACGATTCTCCAGAGTGGTACGGGATAGCGCGCAATGTCGCGATTGGCCTCATCAACCTTATCAGTGCGTACTCTCCTGATTGCGTAATCATAGGTGGGGGTGTTGGGGCGCATCTCGAGAAATTCCACGAGAAGCTGCATGAAGAACTTGAACTATACCGAAGCAACCTTGTTGAATCTTTGCCGCAGATTCGCAAGGCGCAACATCCAGAAGAAGCGGTTGTCTATGGTGGGTATTTACTAGCTAAACAGAATTTAGCAAACACCCATGAATCAGGCTAAAGTTATAGAAAAGTTAACTAATAGCTACCCGCGGCTAAAAATCAAACCAGGCGAAACTTACTATTATTCGCCCGGTGATATAACTGTGTATTTTTCTCCTGATGATTCGTCCAAGGAAGGTGTTTGGGCGCTACTACACGAAACAGGGCATGCAATCCTAGAACACGAAAAATACTTTACCGACATCGAACTACTACAGATGGAAGTTGAGGCTTGGGACCAGGCACAACAACTAATCAAGGTGTTGGAGCTAAAAGGTGATATTGATGAAGATCACATTCAAGATTGTCTGGACAGTTACCGTGATTGGATTCATAAGCGCAGCCTCTGTCCAGACTGCAATCTAAGTGGAATACAGACTACTAGCGACACATACACGTGTGTATTCTGTCACCGCACATGGAAAGTTTCAGCCGACAGATTCTGCCGCCCATACCGGAAGAAACTCTAAGGCTCAATAGATTCTATGCTTGGAGCTTGTTCAGCTAAACTCAATTCCAAAACGTGTCCGGTGTTATAAGCATAAGGCTCGGCACTGAAATCATTTCTGAGAACTGCATCTACGCCAAGCTGAGCAAGATCATCTCGAACAATATCAAAAACAGAATCGCTC
>JAUHXF010000016.1 GCA_030427125.1 bacterium
TTATTCCGTATACAGCTGACCATGATATCGATTTCATGAAAATTACACCGGCACATGCGGTTACTGCGGAGGAGTTTCTTTCATTTGGAAGCACATATGACGCAGACTATTTTGGTGCGAGCACCAGCTTTTCTATCGACAATTCACCGCTAGATTTACGAAAACAACATGACTCGTACGCTCATAACGTTGCAAAACTCGTCGAGTCAAAAGAATTCGATATTATTCATGCGCACGATTGGCTAACATTCCGAGCAGGCCTTGCCGCAAAGCAAGTAAGCAGTAAGCCGCTAGTTTTGCACGTACACGCCACGCAGTATGATCAGTCCGGAGGCGGTCATGGGAATCCAATTGCTCGTGAGATAGAACAGCAAGCATTTATGATTGCAGATCATATCTTCGCGGTCAGTCAGCACACAAAGAATGTCATTGTAAATCAGTATGGTATTCCTGCGGATAAAATCCATGTAGTACACAACAGCATGGAGATTGAAGAAAGCGAAATAGACGAGTCCGAGACAGTTCACGCTTATCTGGAGGCTATGAAATCTCATGGCTATAAGGTTGTCACCAACATCGGACGTATGACGATACAAAAAGGCCTAACCCATTTAATCGAGACTGCAGCCAAGGTCGTCGCTAAAAATCCAAAAGTTCTCTTTCTTATTGCTGGTGGAGGTGAGCAAAAAGAAGAACTTATACGTCTAGCTGCAGAAAAGCGAATTTCTCAAAACGTAATTTTCGAAGGTTGGGTTGCTGGTAAATCACTGCGCGATTCATTCAGGATTGGCAATGTTTTTGTTATGCCGTCAGTATCTGAGCCTTTTGGCCTGACACCACTTGAAGCTATTGGATTCGGATCTCCTGTTATCGTGTCAAAGCAATCGGGCGTTTCAGAAGTGTTAAAAAACTGCTTTAAGGTAGACTTCTGGGATACTGACAAACTAGCAGATACGATTCTATCCATATGCGAGCATGAATCACTTGAGCGAACAATGTGGCAGAATAGTTATCAAGAATACTTAAACCAGTCATGGATTGAGCCAACGCGTAAAATGAAAGATAAGTTCCACGAGATTCACGAGGCACGGGTATGAAGTCGATAATACTCTATCTGCATGCACATCAGCCATGGCGTGTGAAGCCGTATTCAGTATTCCAAGCGGGTGCTGATCATCAGTACTTTAATGACGAAACGCCAGATACAGATACCAACAATCGATTTATCATAGATAAAGTCGCTGGTAAATCTTATCTTCCTACTAATAAAATTTTACTAGAGTTATTACAAAAACATCCACAATTTAAACTCAGTCTTTCTATCACCGGCACATTAATTGACCAACTAGAGCAATGGAGGCCAGACGTTCTTGATTCGTTCAAAGAGCTTGTGTCTACTGGTCGTGTCGAGATAGTTGCAGAAACATATCACCACTCTTTAGCCTTCTTCTACTCTCGCGCTGAGTTTGTTCGACAGGTAGCTATGCACGAACAAAAGGTATTCGATATATTCGGAGTCCGACCGACTGCGTTTCGTAATACCGAACTTTCGTATAACAACGACCTTGCTCACTGGGCAGACGAAGCAGGCTATAAAGCAATCATTACTGAAGGCTGGGACCCCGTACTCGAATGGCGATCGCCAAACTATGTGTACCAACCAAGCTATACCGATAATATTCGGCTTCTGATGAAAAATTACAAGCTCAGTGACGATGTCGCATTTCGTTTCTCTAACCAACATTGGTCAGAATGGCCGCTAACTACCGAGAAATTCGCACATTGGGTGTCAGAAGCAGATAGTGGCGGCGATGTCGTGAATCTATTCATGGACTACGAGACGTTTGGTGAGCATCAATGGGAAGACAGTGGTATTTTTGATTTTCTTTCAGCCTTCCCTGGTGAATGGTTAAAACACGAAAACCACGGCTTCATGACGATTACTGAGGCGGCCGAAAACTACGAATCAAAAGATTATATCGATGTACCGCAGACAATCACCTGGGCGGATACTGAACGCGACTTGACCGCCTGGCTCGGCAACGATATGCAGGTTGACGCTATAACAAATCTATATGATTTGGAGCAGAAAATCTTGGATACTGACGATCCATCACTTATCGAAGATTGGCGTCGCCTACAAACAAGTGATCATGTGTATTACATGTGTACGAAATGGTTTAACGATGGCGATGTTCATGCGTACTTCAGTCCGTATGATTCACCTTATAATGCGTTTTTGTACTTCATGAATGCCCATAGAGATGTTAGGCTTAGACTATTAGATAAAGGGGTGGAGCTGTAGGTGGGACGTCACATAGTACTCGGCAATAATTCATTAACCGTCGGTCTTGATGAAAACGGTCTTGTTCACGATTTTTATTACCCATTTGTAGGCTTAGAAAACCTCACTACGGCACGAAGCAACCCACATTATGTCGGTGTCTGGGTTGATGATACATTTTCATGGATATCCGATGATGGTTGGGATCGGCATATAGATTTTCATGACGATGCCCTGCTCGGCTCAAGCTTGCTGGTTAATAAGAAGCTTGAATTACAACTACATTTTGAAGACTTTGTTGATTGCCACCACAATATTTTTGCACGTAAAGTTCATGTCAAAAACCTCAGTACACGGAAGCGAGAAATACGCATTTTCTTTCATCAAGTGTTTCAGATAAGCGCTGAAGGCCGTGCAGATACGGCCATGTTTGTGCCAGACGGCAATTATATTCTTGATTACAAAGGTCGCTGTAGCATCTTAGCCTATGCTGAAACGCTCGAGGGAGAATCTTTTGACCAGTATGCAGTTGGTAATACAGGCATTGAAGGCAAAGAAGGCACGTTCAGGGATGCAGAAGACGGTGAACTATCAGGAGCTGCGGTAGAGCATGCTAGCGTAGATTCTACAATAAGAATTACTGTTGTAGTTCCAGCAGAACAGACTAAAACGGTGCATTACTGGCTCGCAGTAGGCAATTCACAGCACGAGCTTGAAAAGCTCCATGATGAGATGCTTGGTACAGGCTTTAATCGACGAATGCATGCAACGCTCAAGCACTGGCAAGACTGGCTCAGTCGAGCAGATGAACAGATAACAGAATTAACGCCAAGGCATCGTAAAGCAGTACGCAAATCATTGATGATAATCAATGCCCATATGGATAAGCACGGGGGGATTATTGCCGCAGCTGATTCTTCTATATACAACTACGGACGTGATTACTACAGTTATGTTTGGCCACGAGATGGCGCATTCGCCATCTGGCCTCTTATACGACTCGGGTATACTAAAGAGCCCAAAAAATTCTTTAACTATTGCAAAGATATATTGCACGAAGATGGTTACATGATGCATAAATACCAGCCAGATCAGGCGATCGGTAGTACATGGCACCCACTCGTGCACGGAAAGCGCAAAGAGCTAGCGATACAAGAAGACGAGACAGCAATCATTATATTTATGCTCGGTGAATATCTCCACTACTCTAATGATTATGTATTCGTGAAAAATATGTATGTGTCATTTATTAAGCCTGCTGCTGATTTTATGGCGGGCTTTATTGATAGTGATACAGGACTGCCTCACGCTAGCTACGATCTGTGGGAAGAGAAGTTTTTAACCTCTACTTATACTTCAGCGGCGACATGCAAGGCACTTTCTGTGGCATCAGCTATCGCAAAAGGTCTGGGGCATGATGATGATAGCAAAACCTGGAAAGATGCTTGCGAACGTATTGCCGCACACGGAAACACACTATTCAATGAAGAGCGCGATGCCTTTGTAAAAGGATTTCTCTTAAAAGAAAATGGAGACCTTGAGTTCGATAATACACTTGACGTTTCGAGTGCCTTTGCCGCACATACGTTTGATAGCTTTACAGATGAATCGCACGCCGAAAGAACTATAAAGACAATAGAAAGAGTTCTCTTAGATAAATCGCCTTCGGGAGGTTCACCTCGTTATGAGCACGATGCATATTTCCGTTCAGATCCAGCTCACTTAGGCAATCCATGGTTTGTAACAACACTTTGGATAGCCCAGTTCTATGCACAAACGGGCAATAGAGAAGCGGCAAGTAAATACATAGACTGGACACTTAAAGCTGCGCTTCCTAGTGGCGTGCTATCAGAACAAATAAATCCAGAAACTTCAGAAATTGTGGGAGTAACTCCATTAGTCTGGAGTCATGCGGAATTAGTCAACGCTATTCTTGATCTTTAAAAAAGACTCTCGATTGAGAGCCTTTCAGAATATCAAAACAGATATTAGCCCTTACGAGGCTTGACTTCGTTACGTCCGAGGTTTTTCTTCGTCTCAACGTACCATGTGTGTTTACGTAGTGCTGGGTTGTACTTCTTAAGTCGAAGTTTATCAGGTGTGTTCATCGTATTTTTCTTTGTGTAGTAATGACGATGTCCAGACTCTTCGCATACGAGTCCTACGATTTTTCGTTTGTCAGTCTTCTTTGCCATAGAATTATAATTTTAACAGATGATATTGATTATTTCAATACTTAATGGAGCCGTTGACGAGATTTGAACTCGTGACCCCTTCCTTACCATGGAAGTGCTCTACCCCTGAGCTACAACGGCAAATAAAAATGGAGCCACCTGTCGGATTCGAACCGACGACCCTCTGTTTACAAAACAGATGCTCTAACCAACTGAGCTAAGGTGGCACGCATAATAGTATACTAAATTTTTTGGTGCAGGGTGTAGGATTCGAACCTACGAAGGCATAAGCCAACAGATTTACAGTCTGTCGTGTTTGACCGCTTCACTAACCCTGCTTGTAAAAGATAACTGGGTGATAATTATACCTGTCGTAACAGATATAATCAATGGGAATTCTTGCTTTATGCGACGATTCGTCGTGGTCTCTTAACTTTATTCTTAATTTGAGTTGTTTTCTTCGTTTTAGCTCTGTTCATCTTTTGCTCTATGAGTTTTGCATCTTCTTCGCGCCCGGCACTTATATAGGCTTGATAGAGGAGTGCGAGGGCTTCCTTTGAAGGCTCCAGCTCTACTGCCTTCTCTAATGATTGAATGACCTGACCATTATGGCCGAGCTTCTCTTGCACCTTTGCGAATGCTATGTGCCGAGCTGCAAGCCCATCTTCTAGTTTTAATGCGTGATCAAATGCCGTTGCAGCCTTATCCCAGTTCTCTGTTTCGTAATAGATGAGCCCGAGGTTATGGAGGCTTGAGGCTGAGGGTTCAATACTGCTGGCAATCTCAAAGCAGTCAATAGCGTCCTTGTATTCTTTTTGTTTGGCATAAAGAATTCCAAGTCGATTATACGCAGCGGCATTCTTTTTATCGATATTTAGTATTGTTAAGAGTGCTTTCTCAGCACGAACAAACTTATTTTCACGCATGCCAAGATGCGCTATTTCCCATAAGCCTGAGACTTTGTCGCTAATTTTGAGCGGTATAGGTGATAGTTCTGTATCTTTGACCTTACTGCTGACAAAAGCCATCACAGCAAGCATCACCAAAATACTTAACGCTAACATAAAGGATATTATAACATTACACTCAAACGGAGATATACGAGCTTCGTATTAACATTGTTTGCGAGCAACTCTTTTGCTTTATGGACTTCCTGCAGTACCTTTTCCCAGTTATGAGCGTGCGTACTGTGCAGCGCTGCCTCCCCGACAGCTTGCATGCCGCTAAGAAGCATCTGCATGTTTTCAGAATCCGCATAATCTTTTTGACTCTTTAATCTTTCAAATACTGAGTTCTTCAAAAAAGTCTTTGCTGTCTGGATTGCTTTTACCGAAGCGGAGTCTCGACCATGCACAATATCAAGGAACATCTGCGAATTTCCACCAGACATAAGATACGCTCGGCTGCATTCATCGTTAGGTATTTTATGCTTACGACAATACGCTTCTGCCTGCTCTAACACTATTGGCAGCACCGGAATCACTTGAGTTCGTGAGGTGATTGTCTCTAAAAGTTTTTTAGCAGAACTAGTTTCTACGACAAGCAATGTATTGGCTGTAGGTTCCTCGAGTAATTTGAGTAGAGCATTCTGAGCCTCAATTGTCATCGTTTCAGCTCGTTTTATTATTGCTATGCGTGATATAGCTAGCTGATCGCCAGCTTTCGTAGCAAATTTTGTTTTTAACTCTCTAATAGTATCTACGCTAATAGTATCTTTTTCATCTGGGTGGATTGTTATGACGTTGCTTTTATGGGTATTACCGAGGAGCTTTTGACTTAACATAGAAATCACCTCATCCGCACCCATCTCGAAACCACCCTCTATCATTACAGAGCTCCTAGGGTTATCGATAAATGCCTTGAGAAGTCGTTCTGTTTTATCGTTTATCACGACGCATATTCCTCAAATATTTCAGGTAGCGGAGCCTGGAACGTTTTTGTCAAACCATCTGGTAGTTTTATCTGTAGCTCAGCAGCATGTAGCATGAGACGAGAAGCCGCAGTCTTGCCGTACAATTCATCGCCCACTATGGAATGTCCAATATATTGCATATGTATGCGTAACTGATGTGTCCGACCAGTTTTTGGTTTCAACACTACCTTTGACGTTGTCCCGTGCACTTCGGTGACCTCATACTCTGTCTGAGCTGGTTTACCTGCTGCATCCACATGGAATCTCTTGGGATCTTTTAGGTTTCGGGCAATTGGTGCATCAATGACTGCCTTATTCGGCTCGGGAACTCCGTCGACAATTGCAACATACGTCTTTAGTACCTGCCTGTCGCTGAATTGTTTCTGCAGAAACTTTAACGACTCTTCGTTCCGCGCACATATCATCACACCTGAAGTTGCCCTGTCTAATCTATGTACAATACCACCACGTTCAGCATCAGAACTGCTAATTTTATCACGAATGAAGCTTGCAACGCTTGCCTCTTGCCAGAACCTACCACGTGCATGCGATATGATACCAGCCGGCTTATTTACGACTATGACATTCTCGTCTTCATAAATAACTGGCAGTTCGATAACCTCGGGTTTCTCCTGTAGTGGCCCTAAGTCATATTCAATTTCTGAGCCAGGTCGTAGCTTGTGCCCCGGTTGGATGGATTCGCCCTGCAGCTTAATCAACTTTAAATCAAATAGTTTGGTGATTGCTGCTCGTGAGTATTCAGGATAGTGCGAAGCTAAGAACTTATCGACACGCACCACTCCTTCGTCTTCAGTGATGGTTATGTACTGCTTTGCCATACTTTAGGCTCGCAAGCCCACCGCTTTTTGCACGTTTAGTAGTGTCTGGCCAGCCTGCACTGTCATGGCTACTTCTGAACTCACTAGTTTTTGCTGTATTTCTTCATCGTTGACTGCAGCTAGTTTAGATTGTAAGTCTGTCAGGAATTCACGCATTTCATCTGCCACTGCTTTCTTGAAGTCACCATATCTTTCGTTTCCCTGCCACTCGGATGCAACTTCTTGAATATCTCGCCTCGTAAGCAGGGCAAGTATTTGTAGCAAGTTCGATATTCCAGGTTGATTCTCCCAGTCCAGATTGACCGAACCCACAGAATCTGTCTCTGCTGACATGATTTTTTTCACTGCCTCATCTGGATTGTCGTTCAAAAACAGCACACCTTTGCCGGTCTCATCCGACTTACTCATCTTCTTCGTTGGGTCTTGCAGGTCTTTGATGCGTAATCCTTGGTCTTTGCCAAAGAATTCATGTTGTTCTTTAACAGCTTTCGGCACAGTAAATAGTTCTTGATTGAACTTACTATTTAGTCGCTCAGCTATATCGCGTGTGAATTCTAGATGCTGCGTCTGGTCATCACCGACAGGAACGTATGTTGCATTGTAAAGTAATATATCTGAAGCCATTAGAACTGGATAGTTAAACAACCCTACCGTTGCACTATCACGATTTTCTTTTTCCATTTTATGCAATTCATCAAATATTTTCATTACATCTTTTACATCAAATGTATTTATATTTGGGTAATTATTAGCAATGATGTCATTCATTTGAAAAACTGCATCAAATTGGCCAGCTTTATCCTTAAACTGGGTCATTCTTTCAAGCTGACCAAAGCCGGTAAAGCAGTCCAGGATCCAAGTCATTTCGCTGTGAGCTGGAATGTAGCTTTGTCGGTAAATATGAATATCAGGCTGGTCGATTGGCAATCCTGAAGCTACAAATATCCGTAAATTGTTCCATATCGCTGACTGCAATTCACTATGATCTACCGGCGTCGTAAAGCTGTGTAAATCGGGTACAAACAAGTTAACCTGAAACTCTTCAGCTCGCGTCGTTGCCATGTCAATCATCGGCAAAATCGCACCAAAATAGTTGCCAATAGTTAAATCATTATTGGCTCTAATACCAGTTAAAATAACTTGCTTACTCATTTTCAACTATCATTGTATCATCCAATAATTCACAAAAGACGTTTATTATCGGTGCACCATATATGCAATCTCTACACCTGCTGTCGTCAGCCTTACAGATCCTGGATACCTCATTAAACAGCAAGTCTCTGTCTCTGTTGAGCTGATTTAAAGCTTCAGATGTGCATATTTCATCTTGTTCACTCATATTAACTCTCATTTCTAATCATTGCTTTACTTAAATTTCTTACTATTTCTAATGCCGATTCGAGCGGCATGTTCGGATCTGTTCTTCGATCTATATCAGGTACGACAAAGTCAGAAGCCTCGATCATTATTCCTGCAGGAGCTAATCCTAGCTCGGCAAGTTTTATTACATGCTCGGCAGCTCTTAGTTGACCTGTTACAGATTTCTTACTGTCGTCATCGTGAGCTATTTCACTGCCATGAGCAACGTCAATAATGAATCTTCCACCAGTTAGACTGTGCATTAATCGATACTCACTCTCCCAGCGTTCAGGTGTCAAAGCCTCTGATCCTCCGCGATATATCGCGAAAGCAGGCTGTACTTCATTTACAACGCTCAACCGACGTCTAAGGTTTATAGAATTAACTTTATTGACTGTTGCTGCTAGGTCTCCGTGCAGCTCATTCTTTACACCAGTCGGTAAACGCATCAAGTCGTCGTTACTAGAAGCTAGCTCCAATAAATCCGTATCGCTAGAATTCCTTGAGCCAATCCATCCGAAACTAAGTAGCTGATGGTATTTTTCAATATGTTCTGGCTTACTTATCTCGATTGCAACATTTGTTCCGTCGCTAACTTCATCTGATATCTGGTCTATCGCATCATCTGGCTCCGTTGTTTCTAATCCCGCCCAAGGCTCTTCATCTGGTCTCGGCGTCCTTGGCTTCCAGACAGGTATCCTATGCACTGCAGTAACACCAGCCAGCTCGTCTGCCAGTGAATTAATCTGCTGTCCTTCTTCTCGTATCAATAGTGACCTATGGACAGCGCACGGTCCGAGTATTGCAAGTAACTGACTATTGTCCATTAACGCAGCAGAAACTTTCTCACGTTCTGCCACTATTTCTATATTTGTATCTGTATTAACCATGTTTAATCTCCTCCATCACTTTATCAATAGATATCTCTAGGGTATTTTTAGCTGATAGTCCTTCTTCATTAGCTAGCAAGCTTAACTCAGTGCACGCTATAATGGGCATGCTACCATTGCTTGATATTTCTCGAACTATATCAACAAGACCGACAGAATTGTTATCGGCTATTACACTTTGTACAAGTTTCGTCACTTTAGGCTCTAAGCTGTCGGGAAAGTAGTTTACGTCTCCGAAAACTTTAAACTTCTTCGATGTCGGCGAGCACAAAACTACTTCGTTTTTGTCTATCTCAATATTAGTTAAGTTAATTAGCTCAAAACTAACTAGTTCTTGAAATTCATCAAAGAATATATGTGCTGTATTGCAGGCAATAATTCCAACATCAGCTTTAATACTTCTTAGTAGTTCCTTCTGGCTATCTGTTAGCCTTAGCTTCGGTGAGCTATCAAAAAAATGATTTATATCTAGTGTAATATGTACGGTATTAGCTCTAATGCCGTTATCATCCAACTCCTTGATTAACTGGTTCTGTGCAAATAATGACGCTTGAGGCCCCATACCACCTATAATTGCTATTGTTTTCATATCTTTCCTATCTTTTAATTAAAAAACCGCCATGTTGGCGGTCTGTATTAACGTTAATTTAACAAATTCAGCAATACCGCCAACTAAGTGTCTTCTCGTAATACCAAAACTGAGTTTTTGTAACTTTCATTTTATACTTTCAATACTTTTCCTGATGCATATGTACCAAGGTTACGAACATCCACATTGATCTTGTTAAGTTCTGCTACAGCTTTTTCAAGCCTATCGTCATGCCACGCATGTGTGAATTCTGCTGGAACAACAATCTTACCGTCACGTGAATCATAACGAAACGCGTTCGCAATTAAGGATGTGTAACTAATTCCGTATGTCGACAGCACCTGCATCGTTCTTAATAATGAGTCAGTCTCATCCGGAATAGTCAGGCGTACTGTGGTTTTATCTGCGTCTTCTAGTGCACCCATTGCCCGTTCTTCGCCAGCTCTTTGAAAAACGATAAATCTAGTTTCGTTATTTTCGTAATCATTTACGTCTGAATCAAGCTCAGATAGTGCCGGGTGACTTTCACCAGCTAATTGTGATCCAACAGCTGCTACATTTGTAACACCACTTTCTATGAGATCAGCAGTTTCTTGAATCGCTAGAGCCGTGTCGGGTCTTTCAACTAGCAAGATATCACCCAAGCGATTACGCAGTGTTTTACGACATTGACTTATCGCTACGGGATGAGACCAAACTTCTTCGACCTTACCATCTAGGGTACCCCATAGTCGGTGGGTTATATCTAGTATTGCTTCTCCTACAATTTCTAGTCCTTCGAAGTTCTGGCGCAGTTCCTGTGCTGCTGCCGTATCCGCATGCACTGAATTCTCAACTGCCATAATACCAACATCAGCTGTACCATCTTCTACATCTAGCACCACTTCATGAAAAGTATCACGACCTAACATCTCGCTACCGGGAAATAGCTCGTTCCTAACAATATCGTGATAGGACAATGCAATCCCTTGTTGACTGATTACTAAATTACTCATGAATACTTTCTCTTATTAAAAAACCGCTTCCTTATTGTGAAGCGGTTTATCGTCTCTCTAGTTGTCTACAATTACAAACTAGCCGCCTCTTTCGACCCGGCAAACCAGAAAAAGTCAAAATAACGATTAGTTTTAATCATGAGGAGTATTATACATGAATTTTTACAAAAAGCAATAGCTTGTTGATGAAAACCTACAGTGGTTGTACGATGCAGTCCTTCAAGTATTGATCATTAAATATTGCTTTCTGTCCTACCCGAGCTTTACCATCTGATACAAATCTCGCCGAAAGTGGTTTGCTATACTTATTTGACAATGATTGAACTAATCTTAAAATCTCTAAGATTCTTTCTGGACTCTCGTCGATTCCAACAGGGTAAGTATCAATGCCCAAGCCGGAGTGAAGTGAAAGGAATACATTTCTTTCAATACTAAAATTTCCTGCCTCATATTCTAATGTAAGCTCAAAATCTTCGGTACATGGGAGCATCATGCCACACAATCCTACCGGTTTAGGATTCTTCTCTTTTATATAATTAGTGATTCTCGTATAGATATCGGTGGTAACTGTATCGCTAAAAGAATAGCCAAGTTTATGAACAAAGTTAATAAAGCTGCTAGAACCCTCAAACAATGGAGCAATAGAACTGTCTATACCAATAAAATCTTCATCTGAGTTAAACATATCATATATCTCTTCCCAGATATCACGCATCTTTTCGAGCCATTCATCCAAACTAGAGCACCCTTCTGATAGATTCGTGGGCTGGAGACCAATGGAAAACCCATCATTCTCGTATACCGCTGATGGAAAATAAGGACTAGATTGTGAATTGTTGAACGTATACGTGAAGTTAAATGTCTTTGAGGGTTTCGTAGTAATAATATCCTGTAATATATCAAGATGTCCCTCTGTAATGTCCGATTTTGCTAAATCGATATTGAAAGAAAGCGAATCATTTTCGTAAAAGATAGGCAACAATGTCTGTGCTTGCGAGATGGTTATATTCCCTACACTAATATAATCAACACCATTCTTTGACAGCTGAACTAGAGTATCTATATTATCTATCGTTGATACAAGACGCTTGGTTTGTACTATGTAGCCGTTAGACTCCAGTGTCGTTGCCAATGAATCAAGTCTTTCAACGTCTGCTTGGTTGGGTTTAGATGAAAAAACACAAATAGATCTGATAACTTTTGCTGAGCTCATAATTGTATTATAAAACAAAAAAGTCCCTCTCGGGACTCCTTTTGCTGCGTTTTGTACTTTAACGCTTCGTAAACTGTCGTTGCTTACGTGCACCTTTGAGACCAAACTTCTTACGTTCTTTCTCTCGTGGATCTCGTGAAAGCATACCTGCTTTTTTAAGTGTCCCTTTAAGTGCCTCGTTCTTTTCGACAAGTGCTTTAGAGATAGCTAGCTTAATTGCCCCGACCTGACCGACATGGCCACCACCGTCAACGACGACAGTAACATCGTACTTGTTGTCTTCAATTGTCTTGAATGGAGCTTCCAGCTCATTAAGTAGCATTCCAGCGTTAGCTAGGTACTCTTCAGCAGGCTTACCATTGATGGTAATCTTGCCTTTTCCGTTAGTGACACGAGCTTTCGCAGTAGCACTCTTACGACGCCCAAGGGCGTATGTGTAATGATCTGCCATTATTTAGCTCCTTTCTTGAGGTCAATGACTGTTGGTTTTTGTGCTGCGTGATCATGCTCTCCACCAGCGTAAACTTTTAGTCTTTTTAGTCGAGCATCTCGAAGTTTATTGACTGGCAACATTCCTCGAACCGCATTGATTACTGCTTCTGTTGAGTCAATATTCATTTGCTCTTTAAGCGTTCGATCTTTGATACCGCCTGGGTATCCTGTATGTCGATAGTAGACTTTGCCTTCGAGCTTATCGCCAGTCACCTTAAGCTTATCTGCGTTGGTTATTATGACATAATCACCGCAATCGATGTGCGCTGTGAACATTGGCTTTTTCTTTCCTGTAAGCAGCTGTGCTACTTCTGTACTTAGTCGTCCTAGAGTTGTCTGCGAAGCATCAACTTCATACCATGCCCGTTTTACATCAGCAGGTTTTGCTGAGTATGTCTTTTGTGAAGCGTTCATTACTTAGCCTCCTTTGCAGTCGTTTTCTTCGGGGCTGGCTTCTCTGAAGTTTTTGCAGGCTTCTTTTCTGCCTTTTTAGCTACAGGAGCCACTTTCAAATCATCGACGAATGAAAGTGTAGCCATCTGTGCGTTGTCGCCACGACGGACATCAGTCTTTTCAATTCGCAAATGTCCGCTGTTGCGTGCAGTCAGCTTTGGAGCAATATCATCGACTAGCTTGTGTGCTGCTTCTTTCGTCTGTAGTGAGCTAATAATTTGACGTCGGTTGTGCAACCCGCCAGCTTTAGCTTTGGTGATCAATTTTTCTACGTACGGCAAGGTTTCCTTTGCCTTTGGAAGCGTCGTTTCAATAGACTCATTCAAGATGAGTGAATCAGCAAGCCCCTTGATGAGGGCTCGACGCTCGTCCTTTTCGCGGCCAAATTTGCGGCCTTTATATCCGTGTCGGTGCATATCTAAAGCTCCAACTCCGCAAGTTTCTCGCGTACTTCGTCAAGTGCTTTGCTTCCGAAGCCTTTAAGGTCTTTTAGCTCAGCATCTGTAAGGCTGAATAGATCTTTGAGGCTATGAATATCATTGTTGATGAGCGCGTTTGTCGTACGAGCTGAGAAATTTAGATCCTCGATACTTGTTGTAAGTGCATCTTTCTCTTCATCTGCTTCAGATGCTGCGGCTGCGGCTGCACTTGCTTCAACAAGCATAGGAGCAGCTTCGATCCGAGTCTTACCAGCAAGTGCTTCATACTGGCTCATCAAAATTGCGTTCGCTTCTTCGAATGCATCACGAGGTGTGATTGTGCCATCAGTAACAACTGTA
>JAUHXF010000017.1 GCA_030427125.1 bacterium
GAATAGTGCCAGCATCTGCCTGACGTGGGTCAGTAGAGCCGACAATAATACGAATGGAGTCAATACACTGTTGACCCTCAAGTGCCATGACGATAACCGGTGAACTTTTCATAAACTTCTCAACATCAGCATAAAACGGCTTATCTGCTATGTGCGCGTAGTGTGCCTTAAGTAATGCGCTATCAACATTCATCATCTTGATACCAATAATCTTGAGCCCTTTTCGCTCCATCCGTGTAATGATTTCTCCTGACAATCCACGTTGAAGTGCATCTGGTTTGAGTATTATGAGTGTTCGTTCCATATTGTGTATATTCTCCTGTTTCTTACAGTTAGTGTACCATAAATCACCTCTGTTGGGAGCATAATATGTCAAGATGTCGTACAATATAATCATATGCAGTTTTCAAAAATAAAAACCGACTTTCTTGAGTATCTAGAAATCGAACAAAACCGCTCACAAAAAACAATTCGCAACTACGATCACTACCTAACACGACTTGAGGATTATGCAGGCGACATAGATGTCTCAGACATAGACCCCGAGCTTATTCGTAAGTGGCGCCTGTGGCTCAATCGTCTCGGCACTAACACATCAGATGAACTACAAAAAAACACCCAAAACTACCACCTCATTGCGCTGCGAAGCTTTCTCAAATTTTGCGCAAAGCGCGGTATTGAAGCAATGCCTGCAGACAAGATTGAGCTTGCTCGTTCAAAAAGAAAACAAGTAACCTTCCTCTCGCCTGAAGAGCTTGAACGGCTGCTAAACAAACCTGAGATAACGACTGAGCAGGGCTTACGTGACAGAGCGATTCTGGAGCTGCTCTTTTCAAGCGGACTACGTGTATCTGAGCTCGTTGGACTCAATAAGGAACATATCAATTTAAAGCGCAAAGAGTTTATGGTGCGCGGTAAGGGCCAGAAAGACCGTCCCATATTCATAAGTGACGAAGCAGCAGAATGGATATCTCGCTATCTTGATCGACGCTCCGATAACAGTACCCCGCTATTCATTCGCTATAGTGGTAAAAAAGAGGTGACAAACTCCGGAAACCATCTTCGACTCACCGTACGCAGTGTACAGAGGCTTGTGTCTGGTTACGCACTCAAGGCTGGTATCACAAAGAAAGTAAGTCCCCATACACTTCGACATTCATTCGCAACGGACTTACTCATGAATGGCGCAGATTTACGCTCAGTACAGGCAATGCTTGGTCACAGCAACATCTCCACGACACAGATATACACCCACGTCACAGACCCACACTTAAAAGCAGTCCACCAGAAGTTCCACGGGAAGAAGCAAAGCGATTAGCTAAATACATACAGAGTCGTTAAAGTCGACTCGTCTATTAGGATTAACTGAAGTAGGGTCGTTAGGATCAGTTAGTCTAGGGGTGACTGAAAACACCTTACAAAAGCCATCCATCGCTTGGAACACCGGCTCAGGGATTGAATATTCTGTTATTTGCCTCTCTATCGCCTGTAGTCTCACCTGGATACGACGTACGACATCATTTGCTTTGCCGGTGGCATCAACCAAAACTTGAGCATCGGTCAGTTCTGTTCTGGTACCTGTCACGGTGTCGCGTGCAGATATTGTTGCATTCGCATTTGCGTATACGCTTCGTAGTCGCATCATGTATTGATTGGAGCGACGGCTCGCAGGTATATCTATTTGCAGTGAGCAGTCTCTCTCTGCAGCATCTTCATTACAGTTCACTTGAATTATTTTGCCTTTTTCATCAGGCTCATCATGCTCGCCATAACTTATAGCGCTCAGACCACAGTTGTCCTTCGGATTAAGGTACAGGTTCAATGTTTCGTCTATAGATTCTTGAAGGTCTATCTCTGCATCGGCACCAGTCGCACCAATATTTGGGAGGCGCAGAAGATCTACTCGCATTATTGGAACGTTATTGGGTAATGCACTTACGAAATTATTTTGATCAGCTCCGCATGACGTGCCATCCAGTCCATATGAACCGTCTTGATGATCCCACGCAAGAGTGATTTGATCGATAACATTTCCACCGCTTGTGTCACTCAGTCGTATCGGTATGACCTTTGACTGGTTCGTACTTACTGAGCCATTGTCGAGCTCAATCGTCTCTGGGTCTAGATCATACTGTAGGCACGTGTACTGAATGATGCCCTCTCCACCATCAAGCACTCCATCTTCAATCGCCGGAAACTCATCAGTGTCGCACGTAAACTTTTGCTTCTGAGGGAATTCGTATGTTGTTGGGTCCTCGAATCGAGCTTGAAGCGCAATGTAAAAATCGTTTATGGCCGACTCGGCAGCATAGTATGCTTGTGTACTGAGTTGCCTATCGAGCGCCTGTCGCTGCTCACGCTGCATAATCTGTGTGAAGCCGATTGTTATGAGCGTCATAATGACCATCAAAATAGAGGCTACAATAATCGATACAAATCCTGACTGGCTATGACGCATATGCCTATTCTACCCTTCTTCTCACAGTAGTGGAAATTTCACTAATCGCACAAAATTCCACACCCGGACCGGACGGCTTACATTGCACTCGGTTACCATCAGGATTTTCTAACAAGTCTTGATCACCATACACGACAGTCACTGCTATATTCCATATCGCATCACTATCTGGCGCCGCTGGCGTTACTTCTAACTGCGTTATGCGCATATTTTCATCGAGCAACTCAACTCCATCACTAGCGTCGATTTCGTTTTGATCTGTGAGATCAAGCGATTGAGCTGAAACAGCACTCGCACAACCGAGCGGCGTACCATCGTCTGATTTCGGACTATCCACCCATAGGGCAGCCGAAACCTGCTTCGAACTTTCGCTTGGGTTTGAGCTGACAAGCTGCCTATCGAGCATAAAACTATAGCGTTTGTTGCCCAAGCATATAAAGCTTAATGGATCTTCACCGACTGGCACTTCTGGTCCTGCAGGATTAGCTTCGTCACCACTTGGTACAAATATTTCGTTATTAGAGAACTGCACTGCCTGACTGAACTCATCCAATATTGCTCGAGCAACTTCTTGTGTGTTTGCTTGTGTCACCCCACGATAATACAATCTTGTTATCTGCATGATTGCGGCCATACATAGGAGTAAAATCACTGAAAATATCGCAGTAGCAATCATTAATTCAATAATCGTGAAACCCCTTTTTTTCATCTCAGAAACGCCTCACAACTACTATCTTATGAGTGTCATTAGTATCATTAAGCACTCCATAAGAACCGCCACCATCGGTATTACGATAATAAAATGCACGCGTCCAAGGTGATGATGAATTACTGGAAGTCCAATAACTTCCACTCATTGTAAGCCCAGCAGCAGACCGATTTGTTATTAGCATATTTAACTCATGATAAGACGGGATAAACCAATCATCTTCATCGCTTCGTGTAAAGTTACTTGCATATCTTATCGGGCTGGCAGACCCACATAGTGGATCCATGGTAGTCGTATTAGGTAGACCATTACCAATACTATCCCCTAACTTTGTTCCGGGGTCACTACAGCCCATGAAACGTGATGTATTTGTGACAAATGCCTCCATATAACGCCAGCCACCATTCGTGTTCCCCTTGTCATAGAATACTTTTCCGCCACCTGGACCTACATCACCTATCGCTACTACATTTTCAGTAGTAAAGGTGGTTGCGTCTCCATAGAACCTATCTGAACCAATAGTAATGTACGGGCGAACAGTGTACTCAGTATTCTTTGTAAGTCCGTATATTCTATTATCTATCGCTATGCCGCCTTCACCTTCATTCGTATCAATTTCTTTTTGAACATCATTGGTTTCAAGCGTCACTGAAGAATTATTGCCCTGAACATAAATATGTCCCGTCTCGCTGACAATATCATCGTTGAGATTCAAACCACTTATATAGGTAACTATATTTATTCTGTCGGCACCGATGCTATAGAAGATAATTGGGTCAAAACCTGGAGTAACCGCAGGTGGATATTCACATGGAAGCGGGCTACCAACATTCGTTGCCCCACCGGCGTTGTCTTGGCACAGTGTGCTCGGATCTGGTGTAGGTGCAGGTGGTGGTAATAGTGCCTGGAAGGCAGTATTACCGGCTGGGTAAATACGATATTGCGAAGTCAGTTCTTGTAATGGCCCTCCTCCAATCGATTCCCAACGCGTACGAATGGTGAACGTGTATGTTTCTGGGGTATCGGATCTTGTAAGCGTGACACCGTACCGCTCCTCTGTGCCTTGGTTACATGGTCTATCGCCACCAATATCCGGATACACCGTTTCGTCGGTCACGGTCTCTGTAAATGAGTCGAAATCGTTTCGCACACCAAAATCGACTAAAGCGTTAGACTGATCTATGCAGAAATCATTCGTTATATCTACAAGTCCGTTATCTTGTACGCCACTAAGAGTCCGCAATCTCTCTAGCTGTGTTTCTACAATTTTTAGCGCTTCCGTCCTCTCCTGAGCTTCACGCCCTATCCGTAAACTTCTATTTGCGATTGCATAAGAAGATCCAAGCACGAGACCAATCACTGTCATAGCAAGCAACACTTCGATGATTGTGTCCCCTCGTAGTTTCTTGGTTCTTTGCCTCAACATGCTGGATCCACCGAATCTAAAGACACTACAGTTGTTACTCTTCTGTTATTTGAGAGGATAGTTATCGAGGCCCGTCTTTCTTGATCAGGATCACTCAGGCAAAGCACGATGCCGTTTTCAGGATTTAGTGAAACACGTGTTTCACCAGAGAGCGGCGTGTCGCCATCAGTAATTGTGTTCAAAATTGCTACCGCGTCATAGCTGGAATCCTGCCCTATTCTGGTATTCGTAATAGGAGCCACATCTACGACCTGACTATCCGCTATTGGATCAGCGGCTTGTGTGTCAGAAAATGTATTAAAGACGCCAATTGTACCAACATCTTCATAGCCCCCGACTCCATCTGGGACAGCTACTCTATTTACACGCATCCCCCAATCGAAAACGATATTTGAGGAGAAATTAGGAAGTGGATCGGTAACGCTCGTAGGGGCAACAGTCACTGGATTGGCCTCTTCGATACTAGCAACGTCTCTCCGCTCTGGGTCAGGAGTAGTTCTCCTGCCAACAAGCGTATGGACCAACATGGAGCTGTTATTCGCATCAGTCACGTTCACCTCTCTGGGAGCGAACTGAATTGCCTTACCGACGAATATACAATTCTCGCTTGTTCCCTGTTCAGCATCTTCCGTTGGTGCAACAGCTGACAATGCTGGACGGGTCGTCGCGTTGGCACCAGGCGTTATTGTGCATGTTACGTTGCTCGAACCCGGGAAAAATCCGGTACTAACATCATTGAGAATATCCCGCAGTTGAGCGTCGAATCCCCGAACCGCCTGCGTGAACTGCACCTGTTGCTGACGCCCACCAATAGCAGTCATGGCACTAAAAAATAGTAAAGACGACACTGATATGAAAATCATGGTCTCGACCATCGTATAGCCACGCTTGTGCCCACTTATCATATGCGTAGTATAGCATAAGCAAAATATTTTCTACCCCTGTTCGTACACCTACACAAACAACAGTGTGTCGAGATACCATTCAACCATTCGCGAACCAACTAAATAACTCGTCACCAATCCAAGTATGAGAAAAGGTCCGAATGGTATTTGTAGCTTCAAACTATCTTTTTTGAACGGGACAGTAAACAGCGCATACACAATTCCATACAGAGATGCCATGAATATTGCGGCCCAAGATAGCACTGGATCAGCCAAGAAAAGACCAATGATAACCCCAAGTCGTATATCTCCATCACCTATCCATTTACCCCTTGATACGAAGTGAAGTGCCCAAAATACCCCAGCTCCAACAAGGACACTTGCACAAATGGATAGTCCATAGCGCACAAGTGAGCCGTCATATGCGATAGCCCTAAAGACGACGTGTACGCTTCCTAGTACGATTGCTGCGTTCATGAGATTTACTGGCAGAAGCTTCCAGCGCAAATCGTAGACGAACAGCGCTGTCATGATGACGAGCAATACAAGCCACAAGAGAAATTGTGCTGCAGATGCAACAGAGTTAAGTTCATATGGGAGCAACACATACGACAGTATAAACAGCGTCGCCGTCAATAACTCAGTTAATGGGTACGCTATGCTGAGCTTCGCCTTACAATACCGACAGCGCCCTCTCTGCAGTAGCCAGCTTAGCAGCGGAACTAAATCTATTGGCTGTAGCGTATGTCCGCATACTTCACAAGCAGACCGCCCCTTAACCCAGTCCCTCTCAGATTTAATTCTATCCACAAGCACTAAGGCAAAGCTGCCACAAGCAGCACCTACGAGAAACAGATACACAGTTATTAGAACTTCCATTACTGCTTATGGTATCAGGTTACTAACTTGTTTAAAATGAAAAGAGTCGCCCTAAGACGACTCTTGTATTATTAGACACCCTACTTATTGGTTGTCTGCGCAAAATGCAGCGCCACCTTCAAGTCCAACCGCGACAGCGTATTGACGACTTGTTCCGCTACCAGTAGGAAGTTCGCCGTTGCATGAAGCACCTGCGCTGTAATAGATTGTGTCCTCAGCAATTGCCGTATCTGAAGCATAAATTGCATACGTGTATGCTGTGCCTGCAGGGGTGTCAAACGTACCAGCTGGAGCTCCGTCGATGTATCTGGTCTGGAAACCGCCTGTGAACCCTGTCGTAGTGTTATTGTCCGCAGTAGGAATAACTCCATTGTTATTCGTAATGTAGTTCCCTATTTCCGTGCTAATTCGGTTTAATGTTGAGCGTCGTGCTTCGTTTCGTTGCGCTCGTTGCAACTGTGGTACCGCGACAAGCACAACAACAAGTATTAATCCCGCGATTGCCAATACAATCATGACTTCGATAATCGTGAAACCATCGCCTTCTTTTTTATTATCCCTTATTTCTTGGAGTTTCTGTAACATCTTTGGTGCCCTGTTTACCCTTTAAATTACGTAGTTATGGTTTGATTTTAGCGTTGTTAGCTTTAAAACACAAGTATTATGACCTACACGAGGTTCTGACCTACCAGCCCGTATATCGGCAATAGAATCGCACCAACAAGCGTAATCGCCACAACACCGAGAATAACCATGAGAGCCGGTTCAATAATGGTAGAGATTGCTTTTATCTGATTGTCGACTTCCTTTTCGTAATAATCCGCCGTTTTCTCGAGCATGCCCTCAACAGCACCAGAGTCTTCACCAATCTTCAACATCTGAGGTACGAGGTCAAGAAACGTATCTTCAACTTCGAGTGCGGATGACAATGATTTACCACCCTTCACCTTTGTCTCGGCACGCATAATAGCTTGCTCAATATGAACGTTATCGACAACCTTCGATGTGATGTCGAGCATCTGGATAAGCGGCACCCCACTTGCCACAAGTGTCGTGCCTGTTCTTGAAAATCGTGCCATGTACAGCTTGGAGAACAGTGGGCCAATTGGCCACATGTTGAGCTTCAGCCGATCCATAAATGCGCCACCACCTGATGTGCTTAGCCACTGGCGCATGAAATACGCCCCAACACCAATGAGTAAGAACACAACCCACCAATATGTCGTAATAAAATCTGAAACTGCTAGTAGGATTCTCGTGAACAATGGCAGCGTAGCTCCTTGTATGCCTGAATACAGCTCTTCAACCTGCGGCAACACGCTGACCAACATGAACACCACGACACCTGTCATCACGAGCAATACGATAATCGGATAGACCATAGCTCCACGTACTTTTGAGCTAATATCAGCGTCTTTCTCCTGTTGATTAGCAAGTCTAACAAGCGCGACGTCCAACGTACCAGAAGACTCTCCTGCTTCAACCATGCTCACAAAAACCTGATTGAATACATCAGGGTGGCTACCTAGGCTTTCAGCGAAGGACTTTCCACCTTCAACATCTGTAATAACCTCTGTAATAACCCCCTGTAACGATTGATTCTTCGTCTGGTTCAATACAGAGCGAAGACTCTGAACAAGCGGAAGGCCCGCATTAATGAGCGTTGAAAGCTGCCGAGAGAAAAGAACCTTGTCCTTGATTTTCACCTTCTGTTTTAGACCGAGTAAGTTTGTCTTCTGATCCAGCTCTATCTTTATCGGTGCGTAGCCTTGCTGTTTTATCAGATTAGCAGCAACTTGTTCGCTATCAGCTTTTAATACACCCTCTACCTTTTCGCCATTGGCAGGATCACGTGCGGTGTATTTAAAATCCAACATGTCAGTTACGCATCAACCTGTCTAGTTCTTCAATATCAACAGCAACATTACGCGCTTCATCATAGCTAATTGTTCCAGCATGAATCATCTGCACCAATGTCTTGTCCATTGACTGCATACCGTGCTCTGCGCCTGTCTGTATGACGGCGTCAAGCTGATGTGTCTTCCCTTCACGAATAATATTACGTACAGCTGGATTAGCGACGAGGATTTCAGCCGCGACTGCGCGACCGCCACCGATTGCCGGTACAAGACGCTGTGAACAAATTGCCATGAGAATGTTACTAAGTTGTGCGCGAATCTGAGGCTGCTGATGTGCTGGGAATACGTCAATCATACGGTCAATACTCTGTGCTGCGGAGTTCGTGTGTAGCGTTGCAAAGACCAAGTGACCTGTCTCGGCGATAGTAATAGCGCTCGCAATCGTCTCGAGGTCACGCATCTCACCAAGCAAAACGACATCTGGATCTTGACGCAAACTTGAGCGTAACGCTGCAGAGAATGAGAATGTATCATAGTGCACTTCTCGCTGCACAAGCACAGCCTTCTTAGATTTGTGCGTAAACTCAATCGGATCCTCAATCGTAATAATGTGACACGCTCGATCACTGTTAATTTTATCGATGAGTGCTGCAAGTGTTGTTGACTTACCTGACCCAGTTGGACCAGTGACCAGTACAAGCCCGCGTGGATACTCGGCGAAATTGTTCACCACCTGCGGCAAGTTTAGCTGCTCTACGGTTAATATCTCGTTGGGAATCAATCGAAGCGCTGCTGCCAAATTCCCACGCTCGTGAAATGCGTTAACACGAAACCGACCAAGGTCACCAAAAGCAAAACTGAAATCAAACTCTTTATCCTTCAGTAAAATTTGTTTCTGATCATCGTCTAAGATTGCAAAGATAAGTGCTTCGACTGTCTCTTCAGTAAGCACATCCGCACCTGAAACTGGAGTAAGTGATCCGTCTATGCGTAGCATCGGCGGCAATCCCACCTGTAGGTGTAGGTCTGATGCTTTTTTCTTTACGACTTCTTCCAGTAGAAGTTCAATTTTTGGTTGTGCTGATGCTGCCACCCTTTTTACTCCTTTATCCTATTTCCTCGGCTGCGACTCGATTCACTTCGTCAATCGTCGTGAGACCTGCAAGCGCTTTTAGATACCCGTCTTGCCTCATGGTAATCATCCCTTCTGTTTGTGCAACCCGCTGAATCTCAGAGCTTGTTGATTGCTTCAGGATGAGCTGCTGTATGGCCTCTGTTACTTCGAAGACTTCATACAATCCCATGCGACCTTTTAGGCCTTCGGGCACCTCACGAGTCGGTTTACCCTTAAACAAAGTATAAGCGTTTTGATTGGCTAGAGGCAAATTAGAATAGCCGAGGTCTTTTGACACCTGTGGAATCTGCTCTTTTGTGCGCGGCAAAATTGACCCAAGTGCTTCGTGTATTGCTTGCTTCTGAACATCATCAGTTCTGTACGACTCTAGATCATCAACATTACGCCGCACGAGTCGCTGGCCGATAACGGTATGGACGGTGCTTGCGATAAGAAATGGCTCAATACCCATGTCGAGTAGTCGCGGTAGAATTCCTGCTGCCGAGTTTGTGTGCAATGTCGAGAATACAAGGTGCCCCGTCAGAGCAGCTTGCACTGCCAATGTGGCAGTTTCCTTATCACGAATCTCACCAACCATGACAACATCTGGGTCTTGACGCAGAATTGAGCGTAAACCAGCTGCAAACGTTAAGCCTACCTCAGCATTCACCTGAATCTGATTAATACCTGGCATTTTGTATTCGACTGGGTCTTCGAGCGTCACAATGTTAATTGAATCGTTCTTCACCTCCTGAAGAAGCGCGTAGAGAGACGTGGACTTACCCGATCCCGTTGGCCCACTGGTGAGTATCATGCCGTTTGGCCGCTTCAAACCGCGACGGATGGTCCGAAGCGAACGACCGACATAGCCCATGTCCTCAAGCTTGAGCGCCGTACCAGATTTATCCAGCAAACGAATAACTACTTGTTCGCCCCATACAACCGGAGATATAGCGATACGCAAATCAATCGCTTTTCCGCCAGATGCCATGGTGAACTGCCCATCCTGTGGGATACGATGCTCGTCAATCTTCAGATTGGATAAAATCTTTATACGAGAAACCAGCGGCGCCTCAGTCGCTTTCGGCAGCGTCATAACTTCTTTCAGTACGCCATCTACACGAGCTCGTACTTTCAGTGCGTTCTCGAGTGGCTCTATGTGTATATCACTTGCTTTGTTCTTTGCAGCATAATCGAGAATGCTGCTGAGTGCTTTACTGATTGGCGAGTCCTCGCTAATGGTGACAACCTTTTTCTTATGCTCAGACCGTTCCTCGACCTCGTCTTTTAGGTGTTTATCGAGTGCACTTGAGACATCTTTGCCAACATCTTCTTTATACTGATCCAGCACATTACGAATACCCGCCTCGCTCGCTGCATATACTTTCAGCTGTCTCCCGATACGATTGCTCAAGAAGTCTACGGCTTGGACATTGTCTGCGTCAAGCATTGCAATGACAAGTTTATCGTTCATTTCTCCCAGCGGAACAGACATATAACGCTGAGCGATATCTTTTGGTATGAGCGATAATATTTTTGGGTCTACACGAGTCTCTGAAAGGTTCACGTATGGCACTTCAGTTACATGAGCAATCGTCTTTGTTAGCTGCTCTTCAGTGATATGTCCACCGGAGATGAGAAGACTAAATATTGGTGCGTTCTTGGCTTTCGCTTCATCCTTAATAGTCCGAAACTTGTCCGCTGAAATAATATTATCAGCGACCAACGCTTTCTCAACTTCTTGTTGTACCGCAGACGAAAGTACACTCATGTTAACTACTCCGCGTCAAAAGGCTCTTGGTTGAGATCCTCACCAATTTCAATTTTTTGTGTCGGGTTTACAGCATCTCGATTGAAATAATCAGCCGGTGGTCGAGTAAGTTCTGAGGCTATTGGCTCTGCAATCTCTACGGTCTGGCTCCGATCATCTGGGGTTGTTATCAGTATTCCTGAAATAAAATAAGAGAACACTGCGGCTATACCGATAACAAGTAGGATAAGCATATAATCTTTTCGCTTCATGTTATTTCACCACCTTTGAATCTAATTGATATTCAAGCCCGGGCTGGAAGAATGTGCGCAACCCAAGACTTGTCCGTAAGCCATTATTACTGCTACGGATGGTTAGCGAATCTACGTAAAACGGACGAATAGATTTCTCTAGTGTCACGAGAAGCTCTCGAGTGTTTTTTGGAGATGCATTGACTGATATTGGATATGGGATTTCAACAGGAGTGCTCGCATCTGTTGTGCTCCCGAGGCTCGGATCCTCTGCACCACCAACTGATTCAATACTATAGCCACCGTCCACAAGTATTTTCTCTAAGCTACTGGCAAGACCCGGATAGTCATATTCTTGTGGCAATGCATCAAGGACGATCTTGGCGTTATTCCCATCAGACGGACCATCGCCGTCTCGGTTACCGCCTATAACGTTCTCTTCTTCGCTAATAAACGCTGTATACGAAGCTCGCAATTGCTCAGCGCTCTCGGAGTTTTCGCGCAGTTGGTTGAGCGCTGCTTTCTTCTCTGTTATAACTCTGTTTTGATACAAGCTCTGGCTTATAAGCGCTTGTACTGCGAAGAGTGAAAAGACGACTATAAACGCTGCTCCACCGACAGCTGCAACAATACGAGCATTTTCTTTATCGACTTTCTCGTGCTTGTCTGACTTATGTCCAAATGGTTTTGCCATTACTCTTCCTCCTCAACTGCAGGACTGTCATCAAAAACATCTTCGTCTCGTGGCAATGCTTCACCTGGTTTCGCAGTCTCTGAGCGTGTACTCACGATGTTTGGCACGTTTAGCGCCACGTCCTGGGTATTATCGAAAATGATAGGGTCAAACAGAAAATCTAACGTATACGTCGCCCCTTGAATGTCACGATTAAGTCTCGTGACGACTTCTGTAAACGATGCTATCTCCGTTGTATCCGCGCCGATTGTGTACTTTGTAAACTTAAGCGTATCGGCAAACTTGTTCACCGTCGCCAATGAGTCTGCCCTGCCAGCTACACTCATTGATGCTGTAGCCATATCCATCTCTAATGTCGATATCGTGATATCTTCAGGCGTAACCTGCGTTAGATAATCAAACAGTCGTGATACTTCTGGTTTTTGCTCGTGAAGCCCAGGCAATGTATTGAGCTGGTTTTGCACGGTCAGCATGTTGTCTAGATCTTCAATGCTCTGAATGGAGCTGAGTTCAGTGTTTATATCCTTTGTTAGGTCGTCAATATTGCCCTTTTGGGCAACTTGAACGGTGAGAAACAGCAAAAAAACAACTCCGAGCGAAGCTGCTGACGCGATAAGTGCTCCGGTAAATATGAGCCGCTTCGTACGACGTGCCTTAATGTATTCTTTTTTAATATCTGGCAACAGGTTGAACTGAATCATAGCTCAATCCTTTCAGCTAACCCAGCAGCCACTGCGTATTTGCTCGATACGGCCAGTAACTCATTCTGCTTTTCACTCGGGAATGTCACATTACGCCACGAGTTACCTATCTCAACGCTGACACCAAATTTATTCGCAATCATCAGCGGGAACTCTGGTAATGTTGCCGCGCCGCCTGTCATGATGATTTTCTCGAGTTTGTTGTTTGGGTAGCGTGTGTTGAAGAACTTAATCGATTTCTCAATTTCAGCTACAAGTGAGTTAACTGTGCTCTCAATCGCGTTATAGATTTGTCCTTCGAGTTTGTCCTTGCTCATACCGAACTTGTACACAAACTGCATTGCTTGCTTACGGTCTATGCTCAAGTTTTGCATTGCTGCTTTGATGACTGCTTCGTTACCAATCGGAATAGAGCGAATAAGGCGCGGAGAATCGTTGAGTGTTATAACAAGGTCGCTTGCGTTGTCACCCATGTCGAGCAGTAGATGTGGTGCCATCGTATCCGGCGCGATTAACGCGCGTGTGAGTGCCAGGCTTTCTGGCTCAAATGCAATCACATTTAGCCCGATTGACTCCAGCATGTCGAGTCGATGCTCAATGAAGTCGTTCGATACACTCGCGAGCAGCAACTCTACCTTGGACTTTTCCTTTGGTGAATCACCAAGTAACGCCCAGTCTATCTTTGACTCCGATATTGGCGTTGGGATAAGTGAATCTGCTTGAAATCGAATCGTTTTGTCTAGCTCTTGCGGGCTTAAACGATCAACGTCAACTACAGTGAGGAAGACTTTGTCAGACGGCAAGCCTACTGCGACATTGGACGTCGTTACGCCTGATTGCGCAATAACTTGCTTGATAGCCTGGAGGAGTTTTTGTTGGTCGGCGTTTGAGTCACTTTTCGAGATCTTTGGATCGATATCTATCGAGCCATAGCGAGCAAGAGTTTTTACTTTTCCACCCTTCATCTGTACGACACGGATTGCTGTTGTACCGATATCTAAAGCGAAGAAATCTGAACCGACAGATAACATGCTCATCTTAGCCCTCAGTATACTGCATATGTTTATTTTTTCCCACCATTGTTTAACTTCTTAGAAAATCGGAGGTAGCGATAGAATCGACTCGAA
>JAUHXF010000002.1 GCA_030427125.1 bacterium
ATTAAACTGACTGACCACGTTCTTAATCGTAGTTGTGTCTTGTCTCATCAGAATACGCAGAGCTGATTGACTTGCTATGGCTCTGCCGTAATCGTTCTTCAAAAAGTCATTAGCTTGCTGAGAAATGATAGATACACCAAGATAGTATTTCCGTGCTCTGCGCACTAAGCCAGATATGAATCGTGCCGACTCTTCGTGTTCTAGCAGTAGCCAACCCTCGTCAATAACTAGCAATCGTTTCTTCGGATTAGTCTTTACCTCGTTCTGCACATAGTTACTGACAATCAGGATCATCAGTTGGCGCATACTCTCCGGCATATCCTTTATATCGAAGACGACTAGGCGGTTATCTAGACTAACATTGCTAGGCTTGTTAAAGACATTAGCAAGCGATCCTGTAATGAATCTGTCGAGTCGTTCGCACAGTTTAAGCTGCTCCAACATTCGCAGTTCATGGTAGAGGTCTTTTAGTAGCGGCTGCTTGTCTTTGGCGTTCTTATACATGCTAAGTAGGGCTTTATCTAAGGCAGCCTTTTCTTTAGCGTTTAGCCCTTCAACCATAAGACTAACTATTTCTGTTAAGTCCTGGATGTGCTCAGACAAATCTCGTTTCTTCTTTGAGCTTGTAGCAGTGTCGAATGGATTGATCTTTTGTTTGCTGTTAGTGGAGAGTTTTATGTAACTCCCGTTTACAGAATCTGTCAGAAGTTTGTACTCACGTTCAGGGTCTATCACAATTACAGATGTACCCTGCATTAGCTGGCGTAGTATCTCTACCTTGGTTGCGTAGCTCTTACCTGAACCAGACTGTGCGAAAACAATACTGTTGGCATTATGCAAGCTAAACCTATCCAGTATCACTAGAGAGTTATTAGATTTGTTTACTCCGTACAAGATACCTTCTTCTTGTACTAGCTCGCTGCTCATAAACGGAAACGTCAGACTAGCCGAACTACTGTCTAGGTTCCGTTTCTGACTCAATATATCTTCAGATCTTGGTAAAACTGACTGTAAGCCTTCAACCTGTTGGTAACGAGCTACTTTCGTGAAGAACAATCGTGCAGATAATGTAGTCTCTAGTAGTTTTGTTAGCTTTTCTAGTTCGGCCAAAGTGTCTGCTGACAACGCCACATAAATAGATGTTTGGAATAACATTTCCTGACCACGCTGGATCTTATCTCGCAACTCAATGGCACTTTCTAGCGGGTCAGTAATCTCAGGGCCAACTATTTTTCCAGCTCGAATCATAGAGCGTTTCGTGCTCTCTAGCTCAGTGATCTTGCGGTTAAGTTTCGGCAAGGCTTGTGTAGCTTCCACCTGATCCATGTGATAGCTAATATCTATATTGCTGTTGAAGTTAATCAGACTATTTAGCCAGCCTGAGTTTGCTACAAACGGATAGCCAGATATGAACAGTGTTCGTACAAAGCGACCATCAATAACCAAGTAACTAGGTTGCTCCTTCATGCCAGCATAGCTAATGAGGTCTACTGGATCTTGTTCTCCATAAGCAAATGTATAGTCCTTTGGCTCGTCTGTGTCTTTGTTAATCTTGGGAATCTTTGCGATTAATGGCTTTAGTTTGGTTGGTGTGTTCATAGGTAGGCCTCCTTAAGCATGGCTATTGTCTGGTCACGCAGAGGGGCACGTTTAGCTTGTCCCGGTGAGTAGAAGCTATAAAACAAATCCAGCACCTCTAGACTGTTTAGTTTGCGCACCTGCATACCAAGCCGTCCTAAACCTTTAGCGACAATATCTGCTTGGAGTTTGAGTTGCTCTTTAACAACAGTAAACTCACTTGAGTCTGCCTTGTACGGCAAAACAATATAGAACTTACGGGTTAGGATTTTATTGTTGCTTACGAGTCCAGAAATAAAGTCCATATAGTTTTGAGCTTGGTTTTTATAGATCTCTTCGTCTTGCTCATTCATTCGAGACTTAAAGTTGCTCAGATACTTGTCCATATCTAGTTCACGAATGCGAACCACTATTTGAAAGCCCGTGTTGAGTGAGTTAAGGAAGTTTTGGTAGGTATCGATCAGCGCATCCTGCTCATCTTCACTCATCAACTCAAAGTTGATACTAGAGCTTTCCAGTACCAACCGATAATCACGCTTTGGTAGCATCAATATGCCGTCTCGAACACCATCGATTTGTATTTGCCGACGAGAGCTTTGCTTTTTGTTTGACTTAGATAGGATAGACATGATTACTCCTTATGCTTTGAATGGATTGTCTTATTAAGTAAAATAAAAGTATGCATACATTTGACGGCACAGCTGAGGGTGATCGAGGAATAATGTTTCTTTTTCCAAGAGAGGATACCTTGGAATCATCAGACTCTATCGCCGAAGCAGCAGAAGTTGTAGCGCAGAATAGACGAGACGTTGACTGTCCTAGGCCAAAAGATTCAGAGGAAGGCTGCGGATTGCGAGTAGAAACTATTCGTGGAGTTACACAAACTATCGTTGAAGCATTCTGCGAGCTGCAGGATGAAGACGGCCGATGTCGTAATCTTGGTAGACTTTGCACCCGTGAAATGGGGGAAGACATCGCTTCAGTAGCTGTCGCTCTATCCCAGCCACCTATTGTTGCTCCTAGATCTGAATAACTACTTAACTTCTTTAACATGGACACGCAGGCCTCCCTTCTTTGAGAATGTAAAGTGTAGGTTTGCAGCAGGATTGATAAGTCTTTCTTCGAAACTCATTTCATCACCAGTGTTGTAGACGAATTGAGGCATTGGCGATTGAGCTTTTTGGGGTTCTGATTGCTCGGCAGGTCGAGCTTGCTTCTTAGCTATTACTTTTCTGGCAGTTGAATCATTCTTGTTGTAGACAAAGTATTTTGGCCGTAAGTTGTAGCGAGACAGAATCATAACCCAATCAACAACTAGCCGACCCTTTATGCGCAGGGCAAGACCTAGGCAAATTATGGCTATTAAGACGCTGATAACCACTTTGTATATCTTGTAGCCAGCAAATGGTGGCAAGAAGACAAACAGTGCCATGCTCAAGAACACTGGCGCTATCATCAGCAGTAGTTGCTTAAAACTTAGATTGCCTGCAATTCTGTCTTCAACACTGGTAACTTGTGCTGGAACTATTGTTGTTCTCATTTGTATCCCTCCTTGGTGGTTTTTCTTGGTTTTGTTGAACTGGACTTACTTGTAGTTGCTTCTTGAGCAGCTAGCTTCCTGGATGGTGTAGATTTGCGAGAGCTTATATACCCAACACCATGCATAAACTCACTACCAAGCTTGCGTAGGGCTCTAGGGCCAACAGACACATAGCTAATCTGCATCATGACTCCTTGTGTCTTGAGTAGGGCTATAAGGCTAGCAACACCAACTATCATGGCCATAACTGGGTCATACGGTGGGTCTGCTCCTTCTTGGCGTAGGCCTTCAAACAGAGTTGCTGCTAGGGTTAAGATCACTACATGCACAAACAATACAAAGATATTTGAAACGTAAACCTTGATCGCAGTCGAGGTGAAGTCTTTAAACCCTGGAATTATTTGCAGTAAGGTAACCAGCGGAGATAAAACCGCTCCAATGTAGAGAGTTACGATACGCATAACGTAGTAGACCAGCAGTATTGCCGCTAAGATCAGAAACACCACCATAATGAGCAAAGCCACAAATCCTTGTCCGCCTGCTGTATCTGCAACACCTGTTAGTGCATCCCAGACAGACAAGGAACTATATGCTCCTTCGACAGCACTAATCATGGCGTTAGATAAACTCACGATTGCATCTATGGCAAAGATCGACATATTCATGAGTAAGAACGTCATTGTGAGTTTTGGTATAAGTTGCCTAAACTCGACTTCTTCTAGTCCTAGAGAAGCGGCGCTCATCACCTGAAACCCAAGCATAGCTACCCCCACAACAAACAACGCATTGGCAATACCTAAAACGGTTAGCCACAATCTAAAGACCGCTGGATTGTCTGCCATCAATGGTGTGCTGTGAGTGAAATAATCTAGTGCCGCAATGAACGGACTGGCTGCTGTTTCTATGATGTGTTTGAACAAGCCGATAATGGAGTTAATTAGAACTTCAGTTATGCCTCCACCCCCATCTACGGTATCTACTGGTGTTAGGCTAGGTATATTTTCAATCGTAGTGCCACCAGCATCCTGATAGGCACTACTCAAGATTGAAGTAAGTGTAGCTGCTATCGCTACCATCGCTAGGCCGATAAGAGCATTCCTGAGAATCTTTTTCGCATGCTCCAATTTCTCTGGTTTGCCTGAGCTGGTCATGTATTCGATACCACCTTGGACAATAAAAAAAGCCGAGACAACCCCGGCTAAGCCAACTAAAGAGAACATGATCGGTCTTAGGTAATTTTGCACATCGGCATTAACCACCGCAAAGTTCGCCACCCCACTAAATAGGGCAACGAAGGCATCCATTAGCTACTTAGCTTCCAAATGCATTCGTTGCAATAGTTGTTACGATGTTGCTCAGTACAAATGCGCCAATTGTAATGGCGAGTCCCATACCTGAGAATATAAGCGTTCGCTTAGATTTCTCCAGTGTTTCTGGGTTACCTGAACTTGTTATATACCCGAACCCACCAACAACAAAAAAGCCGGTCGCTACGAGACCGGCTAATCCTGCTAAGACTTGGATGATGTTTCGGATAAAGTTTTCTACTTGTCCGACATCACCCGTGCTTTGCGCAAGTGCTGTGCTGGTGAGGACAAAGGGTATCCCTACAGCTACAAAAAAGCTGAGGAAAGTGAGTTGTTTTTTACTCATTACCTTTTACCTCCTTATGGTATCTTAAATATACCAAGCATAGTTGCATTCTTGCAAATACATTACATAATACTTATGCTTACAGGGGTAGAAGCGTAAGTTTTTTGACCGAAGTTATATAACCGACATTAGAATTGCATTAGAAAAAATGGGATAATTAGATCATGGCTGTAATTACTAAAGTCTCTAGCTTGAATAGAAAATCCTTTGTTGACTATACAGGTCCGACTGATGATTTTAAGCTGAAAAACGTCATTTTTGGTTATAACGGTAGAGGCAAGAGTTCTCTGTCCTTTGGGTTAAGAAGAGAGTTTATTAGCGAAGACAATACTAACGAGAAAAAACTTAGATACTTCGACAAGGACTACGTAGACGATAATTTACGCTTAACAGATCCAGAAACTGGAGAGAAGAGTAACAGCAGAATCAATGGAGTTGTAGCGCATTTCAGTGCAAAAGATGTTAAAAGCGAAGAAAAAATCAAGGGTCTTGAAGAAAAGATATTGAACATTGAACCGATACAGACAAGAATAGAAGAGCTTAAAAGTAACGTACGTGACGCAATCGACTCAATCCATGATCGACGTAAGGGTACTGCAAACATTGCAAAGAAAAATAAGGAATTTGAAGTTAGTCGTGTCATAGATCTCTATCGTCAAGATTTATCTGAAGCGAAGAAAATAGAAGCTGACGAAGAAAAACTTTCGAAAATACAAGGCGACAACTTAATTGGTGAGAAAATTGAACTTCTCAAAACATTAAGTTTTTCAAACTTCACCAAGATATCTCAAGAAGATATAGAAGCAGCTCAAGATATTTTTGCAAAAACTTTTGATAAGATAACTATCCCTCCAGCTGAAATTGTTGATTGGATAAACACAGGTATTGGACTCCATGAAGAAGGTGATAATTGTAAATTCTGTGGCAATAAACCCGATCTCCAATCCATTGAAAAGCTGGTTGGCGAATATAATGCCAACGAGAAACAGAAAGCAGTACTGTCATTACGGAGGCTTGATGAAAAGATGGCAGAGTTACAGAACACCATTAAAGCGAACCTTGACAATGAAGCAACTGTGAAGTCTTCTCTCGATTCTGATTCAAAAATTGACAATAGTTACCAGTTTATAAAGGAAGCCTCACGAGGTATTGCAAATTCTAGAGGCGTTGTTCAGACGAAAATCAAGAATATTGATAAAAAAATTACGTTCGATAACTTCAAGGGCGAGCTACAGAAGTTTAATGATGCGATCGATAGACTGAGAGAGACAAAGAACGATCAGCTAGCTAAGTTAGAGTCTCAGAATAATAGTAAGGATGCCTTGGTTAAGGGTGCGATTGGGCTAGAAATCATGAACGATAAAGGCATTCAGAAGACACTTGCAGATATCGAGACCAAGACACAAGAGCTTGATTCGGCAACCAAATCAAACACCAAGATAAATGGACAAATTCAAAGACTAAAACAATCTCAAAGTGCAACCTCAGATTTCTCTGAGTATATCAGCGAGATACTGACTAATTTATCAATCAATCTGAAACTACTAGTAAGCGATGATGGGAAAAACTACATCATCCAACATACTCAAACCAGCACACCTCTTACGATCTCGGACATAAGTGAGGGTGAGCGCAATCTTCTTGCCTTGCTTTTCTTTTACTATGAGCTATTCAACGACAACGACCAGCAAGACCTCAAAAGCAACATCGAATTGATAGTTGTAGATGACCCAATCTCAAGCATGGACGACATTAATAAAATGTACATACTCGAACTAATGAAGCAATTGCTAGATCTCGATAGTGTTCAGGTGTTTGTTTTAACTCACAGCTGGGATGATTTTACTAATTTGTGCTATGGATATACCGATAAGCCTGCAACCCCCACTAACCCAGCCACTCCACATGGTTTCTACGAGATAAAAAAAGATTCTGAAGGAAATAGCTTTGTCCAAAAGACAAAGTCTAATATCACCCCTTATAACCATAACTTTATAGAGGTATTCGAGTTTTCGCAAAAGGAAGATACGACTAATCTCGATGACTGTGAAATCTATCACATCCCAAACATTATGCGTCAAGTTCTTGAAGGCTTCTTGAAGTTCAAAGTAAGAGATCACAACCCAACGAAAAGCAATGAAAAGTCGATTGCGAAAGTACTATTTCAAAAAGAGTGGGCGGTCATAAAGGAAGATAAGAAGACTAAGTTAGGCCAGCTTTTAGCAACTATCAATGTCAACTCTCATGGGAGCTCTAGAAGTCCAGACGAGATTCTTGTGTCAGCAAAATTTTTAATGACTAGAATTAAGCATGTTGATGAACAGCACTATAATACTCACAAAGAACCATTAGGTACTGGGGTTTGAAATTATGAATGAGTTGAAATCAGAAAAAATAGTAGTATCAGCACCACTTTCATTCAACGGTTCAGCTCTTAGGATTTGGAAGATTACACGTAGCGAGAATGCCTACGTAAAGTGGTCATTGCTCGTCCCTCTAGCGCTGTTTCTTACTTTCTTTGCATGGTGCTTTATAGCCCTCTGGTACATGGCCTTCGGAATCCTGCTAGTACCCTATCGCCTGATCCGTAGAAGTTCTCGTAAAAATAAAAGAGATCAACTTAGACATAGAGAAATTCTCGAACAATTAGAGAAGAAATAACGAGATACTACTTCTTCAAGCTGCGCTTTACTTCAAGTGATTGAGAACAATACTTGTCATGAGGATGCCATGAAATTCTAGACCGTTATCCTTTACTAGGCGAAGATAAGTAACATACCCAGCTATCACTAAACAAACAGTAATTAGGTACAAATACCATCCACCGATAAATAACAGCGCTAGACTAGGGGCAATAATCAATGCCGCAATCAAGGTAATGAGATAGCGTTGCGCCTTGTCTAGGTATGACATATAAATACTATGAGCATTTGATCTCATATCTTGATGAAGCTTGAGATAGTCTGCATACTTTTTGGGCGGCTTGTCAGTCGTTCCTGAGTACATCTCAAAATGAAACTCATCATCAATAGAGACATACAGTTCGTAAAACCTATCCCCATTTCTCAAGCGACTATGATAGAAAGTAATGAGTAAGTATTCAGCAATTCTACGACCAAACACAACACCTACGATTAAACCTAAAATAACGGTTATAATTAACATTTCACCTCCTACTTTATCATCTTACCCCTAGAAACTGTTTCATCTGCGAACACAGGTCATCAGAAACAGATCTACGCATAATTTCCTTGCTTCCATTTTGCGAAAGCATATTCAGGCTACCCTCCCATAGAATCGAGTTATCGACTATGGCTATCTTCCTGTGTCTTAAGTCGTTGCACTCATACACAATAGCTCCAGCCTCCCTTAAAATACTTATCCCTCTTCTAGCTTCATCTACCAGTAGCCCTTCATGATGAATGGGATTACGTGTGTAAATTTTGATAGTAACTCCTCTAGCTACAGCTTTCGATATTAGTGAGCTAATCTCAGTAGATCGCCTCAAAGTGACAAAAGGGCTCTCAATTAGCACCTCGCTACTTGCAGACTTAAGATCAGAACTAAATGCTCCGTAAAATTGATGCTCGTTATGCAACTTAGATTCTGTGTAGATGCCAGCTCTCCTAGCTTTCAACACGCTAAACATGCTTGCCTCCACCCCTCGGAAGCTTTGAAAAAGTTAGATTATCGTTCTTGATGCTGCACCACGAAGAATAACAGGGGTGACGAAAAACATTTTCGTCACTTTTTTGTTTTTCTGCAAATCTCACCCCTGTTAAGAAAGTTAGAGTCTCGTCTCTGGTCTCTGATACAATTAACCTATGAAAAATAAAGCACTGGTTATTATCGATATACAGAACGATATAACTAAAAACTATAAGGACATCATTGACAATATCAATAAGTCGATTGATTGGGCCGTCAAGAACAAGATTCACGTTATATACATTAGAAATGAGTATCTTTCTGAGAAGATACGAAAATTTAAGCCAGGCACATTCGGAGCTGAGCTGACAGATGACCTCAATGTTGTAAACGACAACATTTTTACTAAAAATTATGGCAGCGCTCTCAGTAGTGACGAATTCACGGACTATGTCGAGAAAAATGGTATCGATGAGTTTTATCTCGTCGGAGCGGACGCGATAGCTTGCGTTAAAACCACAAACAACGACCTTATTAAGCATGAGTACAAAGTAAATGTATTGTCGGACTGTATAACTAGCTACGATAAAAAGAAGATTGGCGAAATGCTGGAGTACTATGCCAAAAAAGGTAGCAACGTGACGACGCTTGGCGAGGTAAAGGCCTAGGCTCATCGTCTAAACGTTAGATTATCGTTCTTAATCCTGCACCAAATGTTTGAATTATGAGCCGCAAGGCTCTTTTTCTTTGTTTCAACGATTGCCTTAAAGGGGTCGTTGAGTATATAAGACAACTTTTTGTCCTTTAGTTCAATGTTTGAAAGTACGTATTCCAACAATTTCTGCCGTAGGTCATCATCGCTCTCTTTGAATAGCATTTCAGCCCGTTGTGCCAAGTCTAACAGATAGGATGCGGTTACTTGAAAGTCTTTGTTATCACTTGTTAGCAACTTTAGGCGGTCATTCAGTTCTTGCTGCCGCTTTTCTAGGTCAGTTGCAATTTCATCGTGTAGTGTCTGTGTAATCCCCCTTTATGCGTACTGGTTTAGATGACCCTAATACCTGGTGCAATCGTAAAGTTGCTGAGAGTGGGATGCTACTATTGCTCGCATAAGAGCGATAATTTCTGTAACTTTTTCGGACGTAATACTGTATAAGACCCACTGCCCATCACGTTCTCTTTTTACTAAGCCGCACTCCAGTAAACAGGCTAAGTGTGCCGAGACGTTAGGCTGGGATAAGCCAGTCAGTTTAACAATATCAGCTACTGTTTTTTCTTCTTCTGAAAGCGTTTCAAGAATAGCAAGCCTGGATTTGTCGCCTAAGCCTTTAAAGAACTTTGCCTCAATTGTTAGTTGTCGTGTATCCATATGCTAATATATTACCATATAGTTATATGTTTATATTAAGACCAGCTAAGACTAACGGTTTGTTGTAAACCGTCTAACGAAAGTGAAAGATATGGATACTACAGGTAACGACAAAGAGACACTGCGTAAGAAAGGCTTAAAGCTAGCTTGGTTTATCGTCGGCTGGGACATAGTAGAGGGCATAGTAGCGGTTACGGCTGGTATAATTGCCGGTTCTATTGCACTGATAGGCTTCGGTTTTGACTCAGCGATTGAGGTTTTTGCTGCTCTGGTGGTTATATGGCAATTACGCAAAGCCAGTGACGGACGTTATAAGACCGCATTAAGGCTTATAGCAATCACTTTCTTTATTCTAGCTGCCTACGTCGGCTATGAGGCTATAAGCGACCTGATTGCTCAGGAACGTCCCGACGCCTCAATAATCGGTATTGTTTTGAGTATTGTCGCTACCGCCGTAATGGTGCCAGTCGCTATTATGCAAAAAAGAACTGGTCAGGCACTTGGCAATAAGGTACTGATAGCACAATCTAAGGAAACCTGGCTGTCCAATTACTTGTCAATCAGCTTGCTTGTCGGACTGAGCCTGAATGCTTTGTTTGGATTGTGGTGGGCTGACCCAGCTATTGCACTGCTCATAGCGGCGGTTGCAATTAAAGAAGGTTGGGAAGCGTGGGAAGAAGCGAGCGAATAAGCCACTAAAAAGCATTTTGTACACATAAAAAATAGGCAGTGCTGCCTAATGGTTTGAAACTCTGACCTTGTTTATATCAAATTGTCAGCTAGTCTGAATTGTTCAGCTAGATGTTTTAGCTTATAATCCTCTTGAGCAAGGGTAGCTGCCGTTTGAAATGCGTCAACTATGCTGCACCAACGAATGAACCGTCCAATAGGGCGGTTTTTTCGTTGATATCGGCGCGAGAACTCTAGCTCTCGGCCGAATAAAATAATCAATAGCGAGAGTTGTAGTTAATACTCTTGTGCCCAGTCCGACTGGGTCAAGGGTTATAGGGCCTCTTCACCCACACCATAGATGAACCGTTATGAACTGTCAGAACTTTCTGGAAGTTATTTGTTAAACTAAATTGAACTATGAACAAAAAAGCAAAAAGCATATTAAAACCATTCTTTTACTTTGGTTTTATAGAAGCACTTATCTTTTGGTATGCAATCGAAAAGCTATTATGGGATAGCTCCGGTTTGACGGCGGAACAGATAGTCTTTTTAGGTATAATTGCTCAAAGTAGCCAGGTGCTAATTGAAGTGCCTTCTAGCATAATCGCGGATAGGTGGAGTCGCAGGAAAACACTTATAGCCTCATCAACATTTATGTTAGCAGCAATAATAATTGTGATTGCAGTTCAGTCATTCATGTCTTTTCTGGTGATGTCGTTTCTGTGGGCATTTTACTTCGCTTTTCAGTCAGGAACAGTCAATGCCTATATTTACGACCTGTTAAAGGAACAGAACGAAGAGTCCCAATACAGAAAAGCCATATCACGGTATGCTACATATCAACTATCGGGATTGTTAGTTTCGTCTCTTGGAGCGAGTGTATTAATAAAGTTCGGAGGCTACCTTACGCCATATTGTGTATCACTCATACCGACCATTGTGGCAATAATCATATTGTTCAAGATGAAAGACCCGCCAATTGAACGAACGGAGGAATCTTCAGGCAATGCGCTCGATCACGTTAAAAACTCAATCCGTAACGTTGCAGCTAAAAGATGGCTTAGACTTATATTTCTGGGGCTAGCATTCGTGACAGCCGGTAGATTCATTTGGTATGAGTACTACCAGCTGTTTGCGCTTGATAGAGAAGTTGCTGCTGTGCTATTCGGAGTTATGTTAGCTTTGATCCATGTTGGAAATATTTTAGGGTCTGAGTTTGCTCATAAGATTAAGAGTCCAAACAGAGTGTTGCTCACAGCTTTTTCTGCCATGGCCATAAGTAGTTTGCTATTAATATTTACTTCTAATCAATTTGTAATAATATTTTTCTTAATATTGTGTTTTTTCGGCTCACAAGCAAGCTCAATAGTTTTGGATGAAAGCCTTCAGCATCAGACTAAGTCTGAACTAAGAGCAACGACCTTATCGCTAGTGGGTTTGCTGAGTAGAGTCTTTTTTGGGGCTGGAGCTTTGAGTATTATTATTTTCGACAGTACTGCCAGCGCTATAGCGGCTACTACTGCAACTCTTTTTGTGGGTACGTTAGCGTATTACCCAGTCAGAAAACGTCTAGTCCCTGCTGATTAGTTACTGAGCCGCACAGTATTTCAGTTACGCAACCTTCCAATATGCCGCACCAAGAAAAGAAAGTTCATTTTGGGCTCTTTTTTCTTGACAAGAACTGATGTGTTGAATATCATTCAACCAAATGGTTGAACAAATATCACTGAATAATATTTTTAAATCACTTGCTGACCCGACTCGTCGGGACATTCTTGCCCATGTCTATAAACGTCAGCAAACTATTAGCGAATTAGTCAAGAAGTATGAGATGAGCTTTGCTGCTGTAGCAAAGCATGTCAATGTGCTTGAAAAAGCAGGTCTTATATCCAAGAGCAAGAAAGGCAAAGAGCAAATAATTACGATAAATGGCAGGAGCTTTGAGGAGGCGAACGAATACCTGCAAAATTATGCCATGTTGTGGAGCGATAGGTTAGACCGTTTAGAACAAGTACTAAATAAGGAGAAGTAGAATGAGTAATCAAAATAATGTAAAAGACGTTGTCATATCGAGGACCATAAATAGTCCAATTCAGAAAGTATGGGATATGTGGGTTATACCTGAAAACTTTCAGAAATGGTATGGGCCAGAAGGCGCAAGTATTCCTGTAGCTGATATGGATGTTCGAGTAGGCGGTAAGCGGTTTATTGCTATGGAAATGGATACACCAAACGGACCAATGATGATGTGGTTTACAGGTGAGTATCTTGAAGTAAGTCCAGTCACAAAACTTTCATATACAGAGGTGATAGCCGATAAAGATGGCAATATGATACCCCCGTCAGCAATGGGCATGCCAGGCGATGAGCCAGATATCACGACAGTCACAGTTGAGCTAACCGATATGGGTGATACAACGAAAATGGTGATGACGCATGCGGGCGTGCCTGCAGGCTCACCTGGCGAAACTGGCTGGAACATGGCCTTAAATAAGCTTGAAAAAGCACTTAGTTAAGGTCTATAACCTTGTTTTCTATCTAGTGTAGCCTTTTTGCTATTACGGCTCATGAAGCTAGTTATAGCCCCACATCATGTTGTTATAATTAGTAATAACATGCATGACATAAAGAGCAGAACAACTAATCTGGGGTTGAACCCTGATAATTCAATAGTCATAGGTTCTGGAATCCTCAATGCTTTGAAGTTGCGAAAAAGCAATGATATTGATGTAGTTGTGTCTGATAGCGAGTACCAAAGATTAGCAGATGATAAGAAATTCAAAAAAGCTGAAAATCATGGACATGAAATACTGCAAGATGGGCTATTCGAAATTGGTACGTGCTGGGAGGTTCTCGGTAGAGAACAGTTGTTTGAAGACCTCATTAAACATTCAATCGTGATGGATGATGTTCGTTATGTATCGATTGAATTTCTACTATCAGTTAAAAGAAGCTGGTTGAAGCAGAATGGAGCTCGTCAAAAAGATGTCGATGACATTAAGCTTATCGAGGAATTTTTAGTAAATAGCATCTGAAAGCTCTATAAAACTCTTATCCAAGCACAGTATCTTCCACTCACTTCAACATAAACAGAGAATCAGATACGTTATTTAATTGAAATATCATCCCAGTGCCAGGTGAAGGTTATGCCGGGGTTGTCTTTGGTTGGTGTGTAGTTGTGGTCTGCAAAGACTACTCTAACGTTGCCGCTAGGGAACGATCCACTACGGGTGTATTCAAAGAACGATCCATCTTCTTGTTCTATTCCATATGTTAATGTGCCATCATTATTGTCTCTAAAGAAGTTTGTTCGTCTTGTTCTGATGCTTTCGAGTGCCGGGTCATCACCGTTGAACCAGCTGTCCGTCCACTTAGCCCAGTGCGCCTGAGTGTCATTGCCGTTATTGATTGCCATTTCATGGTTGAAGAAGCTTGTACCCACTGAACCGAGATCTCGATGGTTTGAGGTGTCACACGGTAGCCACTCAATTGCACAAGGTAGATTCTGAAAATTGAACTCATCCTCCGGTATAATTTTTATTTCCGGAAATTGTCTCGTACCAAGGTCTGTAATGTTGACGTCCCACCGCACCTCTTCAACATTATTGAAAGATTGTTTAGGTGAAAAAGCTCCTATTGAGTAGCCAGAAGTATCACCAATACTTGTCATGAGGTGTGACGCGGCATTATTACCACCAGGTACGCATCTGTAAATCCAGTCATCGTTAAAGTCACTATTTCTATCTCCTCTGGATATTGTTCTTTTTTCTTCTGGAGCAGAACATAGGTCATTTGGTCCTGTTGATTTGTGGTCACCTAGCCAGCTTGTAAATGCAACCACATTATCGTCACGATGGAATATGTCAAAATCGTAGCGGTCTTTCCAGTTGCTTTGCGTGAAGTCATCAAAAAAGTCTGCGTTACTTCCACTGCTATTTCCGCCACCACTTGAGCCACCTCCTGTGTTGTCTCCACCTCCGTCAGAACCACCACTTGAGCCACCTCCTGTGTTGTCTCCACCTCCGTCAGAACCACCACTTGAGCCACCTCCTGTGTTGTCTCCACCGCTGCCTGAACCAGAGTCTGTGTTTGTAATATTGACTAGAGTTTTTTCAATTGTTTCATTACCTGAGTCATCTGTCGCTTTGACCTCGATAATTAGCTGCCCATTTGAGAAATCATTCGAATTAACATTTAGCGTCCATGAATCAGTCCCATCTGCTACAAGCCATGTATCACTATCACCTAATTTCACGGAAACTTGGAATAAGCTTGTATTATCGTTTGCTACTCCTTTTACACTGAAGCTGCCTGTTATATCCGCTCCTAGTTCAGGGCTATCTATTGAAATAGTTGGAGGTGTTTTATCCTCAAAACCTGAAACATCTGTAGGGTAGTCAATGCGTAGCGTATAGGATGCTCCAGTTTCCGTTAAGGGCTCTTCTGACGATACAAAGAAGGTGTAATCGCTAGGTTCAACTAATTCTCTAATTTTTATTTTTTGGCCTGGACTAGTAGATTTAGTCTTATTAATAACTTCTCCATCTGAATCAAGGAAGGTTAATATGTAACGCACTTTGTCTTCATTGTTACTGGTTTGGTCAGTTAGCGTTGCCACTAATTCGCCAGAACCCTCGACTCTTAAAAGGTGCTGTCGACTCGGATTGCTGTCAGTCAATGTGCTTTTAAATACAGCACGATCTTCCGTTAGTGCTCTATACGCATAAACTGAACCTGCAGCTAGAGTTACTAGCACCAGTGAAACGATAAAAACCATTATTACCGGTCTTCTGCGATGATGATCTCTAATTTTTTCAGTGAAGTTGTAGCCTACTTGAACATTTTCATCTTTTGACTTTTTGTTCCAGAACATATATTTACCTCTTATCCTTATTTGATAATAGCATCTTTTAAAAATGCCTTGTAAACAATATGAAGTCCCAGAAGGAGACTAGAATAATTTCAATAAGCATGAGTTGTTGAATCTAAAGTGTAATAGATGTTGATTTCACTGAAGCTATGGTCTATATCGTTCTAAGGTGTGATATCCAGCAACTTTTTAATGTGATAAAAATAGCACTATTTTCGTATCGAATTTTACAGAAACAATACTCATTCATTCGTATCATTCAGTGTATGAAAGGAAATAGCGCATATAGCGCACTCGGTGTTGCGACGATAGCTATCGTCAGCGCTACCGCAGTGTTTGTCACACTAAACCTTGCCCTAGTAAGCTAATCCTACTAAAGGGATTGACGAGGGTTCTTCTGCTCAAATTTTCTAAAAAAACGTTATATGTTAATCTCAAGTTGTAAACAAGGATAAGCACAATGAAAAAACATGAACGGAACGGATTTAGTCACGTTGCAATTCTTGCAATCGTCGTCGTAGTGGCGGTTGTGGGGTTCGCCGGGTGGCGAGTCGCAAATAATAGTGAAGATACATCTCTTTCAATAGATTCGTCTGAAGGTGTAGAAGCTGAAGAACAACTGCCAAATAATCTCGAAGGCCTGAAGACACTTGAGGAAATAGAGGCTTCGCTTGCACTTGAAGATGACGTGCAGGTTGGAGAGTATTCCCTTGAGAATGACGATGGTGTCGTTATTTATGTATTGAAACTAAGTGATGGTAGAGAGCTAAAAATTAATGCAGCCACTGGTGAAGTTCTTTCAGATGAGCACGACGATTCCTCAGATTCAGAAGAAGATGAAGACTCACACTCAGGCTCGGACTCTGATTCAAGTTCTAGCAGAGAAAAGAAAGTCTCAGCACAAATCAGCACCAGCGAAGCGTATCGTATTGCCGCCTCAAAACATAGCAGTCCGGTAAAAGAGATTGAGCTTGAACGAGAAGATAATAGGGCTACGTACAAAATAGAATATAAAGATGGTTCAAAGATTGAAATTGATGCTGTCAATGGCTCAATATTAAAATTAGATATACGCAGCGATTCTCGCTCTGGTTCTTCAAATGATGAGCATGAGAACGACGATGAAGATGAGCACGAAGACGAAGACGAGGATGAGGATGAGGATGAAGATGAAGATGAAGACGAGGACGAAGATGAAGACGAGGACGAAGATGAAGACGAGGACGAGGACGAGGACGATTAAAACATCCTTACCTTTAATTCCATAAAATAATGTACGAGCGTCTCGTACGAACTATATCAGTTGCGGTATACTAGTGCACATATGAGCAACTATTACGTCACAACTGCTATTCCATATGTTAATGCAACGCCACACATCGGCAACGCGATGGATTTTCTGTATGCCGACATTCTTGCGCGTTATCACCGCCAGCAAGGAGATGAAGTGTTGTTTGCAACGGGAGCTGACGAGCATGGACTAAAAATCGCAGAACGTGCTGAAAAAGATGGTACCACACCACAGCAGTTAGTTGATTCTCTTGCGCCAGCATGGCAAGATTTTTTGAAGAAAGCTGGTATAAGCAATGATTTATTTATACGGACGACAAGTCCAGAACATAAAAAGCGTGTTGAGCAAATCTGGAAAAAGCTAAGCGACTATATCTACAAAGACTCATATATAGGTTGGTACTGTGTTGGCTGCGAAGAGTACAAAACCGAAACGCACGTAAAAGAGACTGATGGCACGTGTCCGCTCCACAATCGAGCTTATGATGAAATTCAAGAAGAAAACTATTTCCTCAAACTTAGCGCATTCAATGATCGTCTGAAAGAAGCTGTTAGTGCTAATATCCTCAAAATCACACCAAGCTCTAGAAAAAACGAGATCATGCACGTATTTGAGCAAGGTCTTGAGGACCTCAGTATTTCCCGTCCTGCGGAGAAGCTTTCTTGGGGCGTGCCAGTTCCTGGTGATGCAACTCAGACTATGTATGTATGGTTTGATGCGGTCTGTAACTATATCACCGTTCTTGGGTATCCAGATGACAAGAACTTCAAAGATTTTTGGCCGGCGAATGTGCAGGTTATCGGGAAAGACATACTACGCTTTCATGCGGCGATATGGCCAGCAATATTGATGGGGCTTGGTCTGCCACTGCAGGATAATTTATATGTGCATGGCCATGTATCATCCGAGGGTAAAAAGATGAGTAAATCGCTCGGAAACGTCGTTGATCCTACCGAAGTCATCGATACATATGGGCTTGATGCGTTTCGTTATTACTTTGCGCGCCATATTTCGAGTTACGATGATGGAGATTTTTCTTGGGAGAAGTATAAAGAGGTCTATAATGCTGAACTTGCTAATGAGTTGGGCAACGCTGTCTCACGCGTCGCCTCCATGATCAAGAAGTACCAAGACGGCGTTATTGGCGACATCCCAGGAGATGAACATGATGATACGCGTTATCACGAGGCGCTTGCAGTGTTTCGATTTGATCATGCGCTCGAGGTGACATGGGAGCAAATTCGTGGCCTCAATCAGTACATTGAAGATGTGAAGCCGTGGCAAATCGCTAAAGAAGACGACCCAGAGCATTTACAAGAAGTTCTTGCGACTATGGCCAGCGACCTGCTGGAAATAGCCGAGCTCGTTCAGCCGTTTATGCCCGCAACCGCAGCAAAGATTCAGACAGTATTCGGCGACGGAATGATACGCGAACTTGATGGCCCGCTTTTCCCGCGAGCAGAGTAGTGTATGCAATTTATTGATACGCATTGTCATATTCATGATTCAGAGTTTCTGAAAAAATATGATGAATCTCAAGATGAGCTCGTCAACTCTGCGGCTGAGCACGGTGTCACGGAATTAATCTGTGTCGGAACGGACGTAAAGAGCAGCAGAGAGGCAGTAGTATTCGCCGATACAAGGTCTAATGTTTTCGCATCTGTAGCAGTTCATCCACACGAAGCGAAAGAAATGACGCATGAAGACTGTAATACCGCAGTAGCAGCGCTAAATAGTCTCCTGATAGATAATCCGTGTATTGTTGCAATAGGAGAGTGCGGGCTAGATTACTACTATCATGAATCACAAGAAGTTCGCAATAGACAGGAGTACCTATTCAGACTGCATATCGAGCTAGCACTGCAATACCAGCTGCCGCTTATATTTCATATTCGAGAAGCGTTTGATGATTTTTTCCGTATTGTCGATGAATATGAGGGTGTAACAGGCGTGGTACATAGCTTTTCGGCTAGCCCTGAGGAGTTACAAGGTGTTATTTCGCGTGGACTCTTTGTTGGACTCAATGGTATAATGACGTTCTCAAAACAGAAATCTCAACTAGAAGCCGCGAAAAACGTGCCTCTCGAGAAGCTCGTGCTAGAAACAGATGCACCATTCTTGACCCCAGTGCCATTTCGTGGTAAAATATGCAAGCCTGAGCACATAGTGCAGACGGCACAGTTCTTGCGAGAACTACGAGGAGAGAGTCTCGAAGAGCTAGCAGACAGCACAACGGCAAATGCCAAAAAGTTGTTTGGAATATAAGGGAGAGTGTAAGTGTTGGACGATATTACAAAAGGATTTGAAAATATCATGGGCCTTCGAAAGAGTGAAGGTTTTACTAATATTGAGGTACAGCCTCAATCCTTTGGTGATATTGTTGAATTCCGAGAGCGAGTTGTAGAGGGTGCTGTAGTATGGGCGAATACTGCAGTAAATCGCACGATTGAAGCACAGCCGGAAATTGAAGCGGGTGTCGCTCAATTAGCGGACCATTACGATGTGATTGGACGAATTACAGGTGTTGAAGTTGATAAGGGTGGACAAGTAGGCGATGCAGAGTCGTTAGAAAAAGTCTTAAAGCAACATGGGCAGTCAGCAAAGGTTCTAAATGATTCACCGCAAACTAAAGTTCCAGAACGTGAATTCACTGCGACAGTTGCAGAATTGACTGCACGTGCTAATAGAGCTGCAGACGCCAATCCATCACTAGGTGATCATACCCAACGATTACCTGCTGCAGCATAAGAGGTAACAATGAATATCTTTACGCAATTTTTCAGAAATAAAGATCAAAATACTGTAGACCGAGAACGGGTGCTACACGATCTTATGAAGCGTGAATCAGAGCTTTCTAAGGATATTTTTGGGAAAGTAAAGCCTGGCAGTACTCGCGAATTCTTCTGTCTCGATATGAATACTTGGGTTTGGTACGAGTCATGGGTAGATGAGCAAGGTCAAAAGCACGATGTCATGACTCGTTATGTGGTTCGTGAGACTGAAGTCGTCAAATCTCAAAACGGCGGCGCGTACCATCGTCTAACAGTATCTGAAGCAAAGAATTTTAGAAATGCAGTGAATGCATACCACGCAAAAATAAAGAATAATCTATATACGCGACCGAAACCTGCGTAATATAGCAGTATGAATCCTGTTTATCTTGATTATGCAGCAGCAACACCAGTTGATTCTGATGTGCTTGAGGTTATGAAGCCATATTTTAGTGACGAATTTTATAATCCATCAGCGCTGTACACCGGAGCACGAGAAGCGAAAGAAGCATTAGAGAACGCAAGACATTCAGTTGCAAAAACAATTGGTGCGCGGCCAAGCGAGATAGTATTCACCGCTGGCGGAACAGAATCGGCTAATCTCGCTGTGCGTGGTGTGATGGAGCGCTATCCGGAAGCTGAGTGTATTACCTCCAGCATCGAACACGATGCAGTACGTGCGCCCGCACATCGGTATTCATGCATCGAAGTAGCAGTAGATAAGACTGGTAGAGTTGACCTTGTCTCATTAGAAAAAAGCATTTCCGACAATACCGTGCTTGTTTCAGTGATGCTTGTAAATAATGAAATCGGCACTGTACAGCCGATTAAAGAAATTGTTGACCTGGTGCATGATATCCGTCGTAAACGAAAAATGCGGAAAATTACATTGCCACTTTACGTGCATACAGATGCATGTCAGGCGCCAAATTATCTAGATATTCATGTTGCGCGACTAGGCATTGATATGATGACGCTTAATGGTGGTAAAATCTACGGTCCAAAGCAGTCTGGGATCTTATACGTTCGAACAGGCGTTACATTGAACCCACAAATTCTAGGCGGTGGTCAGGAATTTGGGGTGAGAAGCGGCACAGAGAATGTCGCGTTTGCTGTTGGTTTTGCGCATGCACTAGAGAATGCAGTACGTAATCGATCAGAATTAATGAAAGACACGACTGCATTGCAAAAATATTTCGTTCGCGAGCTCGAAAAGCTTGGCGGTGAACTACAAGGTCACGGGAAGCTTCGTGTACCAAATAATATTCTCGTTACTTTTTCGGGCAGTGACAATGAACGGGTGCTCTTTTCTCTTGATGAGCAAGGCGTATGGGCAGCATCAGGCTCAGCGTGTAGTGCCAGTAATGATGAAGTATCGCATGTTTTAACTGCGCTAGGACTTTCTGATGTTGATGCGCGCAGTTCGATTCGATTTTCTCTCGGTAAGCACACCACGAAGGCAGAAATTGATAAAACTATCAAAGCACTAGAAATAGCGCTTAAAGCATGACTGGAACTGACATACTTTAGTCAGTTGTGGCTCAAAAGCAAAAGCGGTATACTATCTCTTGTAAAGGGCACCGTTATATTCCCAATGATTAAAAAAATAAAAACCAGTTTATCGCCAAAACGACTATTGTCGTTGTTTGGCCTAGTAGCGCTTGCGGTATTTGCGCAGCTTGGTTCTGTTGGAGCGCAAACAGTAACACAAGGTTATTCGAGTGATGAGCCATTACAGCGCGCAACGATAGTTTCACTCGTGCAGGATGACCCGCTGAAGGTTGAGGCTGCTTCACTTGATAATATTGAGCGTCTACACGGTGTTGTTGTTGCTCGTAACGACGCCACCTTTGTCTTGACGGCAGAAGAAGAGCAGACACTTGTGACAACGAACGGTCGTTTTGAGGCTTTTGTTAGCAACGAGAATGGCCCTATTGAACTTGGCGATTTTATTACTGTTTCACGAGTAAACGGAATTGGTATGAAGGCGGGAGATATTGAACCCTCCATTATTGGAAAAGCTAATGGCGTTTTTGATGGTGAAACAGATGTGTTAAGTACAAGTGAAATCGATGTAAACGGGGTTACACAAAAAGTCGCTATCGGGCGGGTCCAGATTGACATTGGAGTGGCAGGAAATCCACTTTTTAGACCTACTCAAACAAATGTACCAGGTGTTCTACAGCGATTAGCGGAAAATGTTGCGCAGAAACCAGTTAGCGCTGCTCGGATTTATATTAGCCTTACCGTGTTCTTTGGAGCATTGATCGTGGCTGGAACATTACTGTATTCTGGCGTGCGATCAAGCGTTATCTCGGTTGGTCGTAACCCGCTTAGTAAGAAATCAATTACAAAGAGTTTAATTCAGATTATTCTAACCTCAGTTATCATTTTGCTTCTTGGTGTATTTGGCGTATATTTATTACTGAGAATATAAGCATAAAAATTTTAGCGGTGGGAGCGCATAACAACAGGTGAGTTTAGGACTATTACTTGCAGTACTACTTGTTATAGCTGGTGGCACAGGAGTGGCGCTTTGGTTTATTTTACGTCCACAATCGTCTGCGCATAAGGCGAAGCACTCAACCGGCAATAAGATAGACGACCTAACAGAGCAAGCAAAAGAAGATGTTGAACACATCTTTAATGACGAGTTTCGTGAAGAGCTCCGAAATCGTGGTCGTTTACATTTTGAGAAAATCATTGGTGAAAACGCGATGTTCTTGCAGCAAGATCTTCGCCTCACGACGTCACAGCTCAATGAATTCATGAAGAATGAGATTACGAGCGTGCTCAAGGAAGAGTTTTCAAAGTATGAAGAATCTATCAACGATGCAAAGCAATTGGCGATTGACTCTATCCAAAAGACTCAATCGACGATCGAGCAGCAGCGTGAATTACTAACGCAACAGCTCAATAAGCAGCTTACAAGCGAGAAAGAAAAGAGTCTTGAGCGATTTGAATCGCATATGGCAGATATCGTAAACCATTATGTACTAGAAGCAGTTGGGGAACAGATTGATATGAGCGAGCAGTTAGATTTCATTCTCGCGCAAATGGAGAGAAATAAAGAAGCAATAATGAAGGACGTGAAGGATGGAGCCTAATCGTCAGTTTGTTGTGCCTGTTAGTGTAGTTTCTCCGACTGATGTCGCACGTCTGAAGCGTGAGATAGAATCAGTCGATGAATTTTTTAGGCAGTCTGAAATTCGTGCTGGAGGCGAGCCGAGCGCTCATATGCCACAGATGAGTAAGCTGATGGACCAGCTTATCGCTGCAAATCAACTAAACCTCTTACAAGAAGAAGATAGACAATGGATTGTAGACTCATTAGTTCAGCTAGATGCAAGCGCACCTGTGCTACACATAAGCTTCAGCGTAGACCCACCAGGTTCACACGTACGTAAAATTGTTTCATGGTTACGTGAAAATGTAGACCCAGGTGTACTCGTTACGGTGGGCTTGCAGCCAAATATTGGTGCTGGTTGCGTTGTTCGAACGACTAACAAGATTTTTGATATGAGTTTGCGTGAATTTTTTGCAAGCAAGCGAAGCTTTTTTGTTAAAAAACTGCATGATGCAATTTCTGACCCAGATAGTGTAGAGTTGCCTGCAAATGCTCAGGTCCAACAGGAACAGCCTGCGCAGCAAGGGGCACCAGCATGAGTACGATGACGGGGAATCAGCACTTTGATAAGCTTGTGGATGCTGGCAAACCAGTTGGTGAAGTTATTGGTGTCGAGAAGTTCATCGTAAAGGTGAAGGGGCTCCAGCCGTGTCGTGTTCATGCGCTTGTCATGTTCGATGATGGATCAAAAGGGTTTGTGCATCAAGTGTTGCGCGATCATGTTGTTGTGCTGCACTTGGGAGAAGTGGAGTTACGACTTGGTGCTATTGCTGTGATGCAACACGAGGAACTTGTCAGTAAGGTTGGAAAAGATTTCATTGGTCGTGTCGTTGATGTAACGGGAAAGCCGCTCGACGGCAAAGGGCCAATCGCTGCAGACGCCGTCTGGCCAGTGTTTAAGCCGGCTCCTGCGCTGTATGAGCGTAAATTGCTTGATACACAGCTTGAGACTGGTGTGACTGCTCTCGATGCGTTGTTCCCGGTTGTACGTGGTCAGCGTATGGCGATGCTTGGTGATAGCAAATCAGGAAAAAGCACGCTGGCGACGCAAATGGTGATTAACCAGAAGAACACTGATCAAGTAGTGGTCTATTGTTTGATTGCGAAGCGCCGTACCGACATCGATACACTATTGTCACGATTAGAGGAAGCCGGCTCTCTTGATAAGGCGATCGTTGTTGTATCAACGATGTTTGAGTCGCTTATTATGAGCTATATTGCGCCGTATGTTGCTTGTGCCATGGCTGAATATCTGTGGCAAGATCTAGGTCAAGATACGATTATTATTTATGATGACTTAACGTCGCATGCGCAGGCCTATCGAGAGGTTGCTCTATTATCTGGTGTGAGCCCGGGACGTGATAGTTATCCAGGTGATATGTTCTATGCTCACTCGAGTCTTCTTGAGCGTGCCGGACGCCTTGATCGTAATGGTGCACACTTAACCTCGATCCCGTTGATTAACGCGGCTGGCGGCGACATAACTGCTTATCTTCCAACCAACGTGATGTCTATTACTGACGGCCAATGGATTCTTGATATGGACATCTTCCGTAATGGTGTTCGTCCTGCGGTCAACATGGGGTTGAGCGTGACACGTGTTGGTGGTGTTGGCCATCGAAAACGACAAAAAGCCCTTGCCGCACAAACGTTAAAAATGCTCGCAGACTATCGGCAGTCAGAAGAGTTTTCACACTTCGGCTCAGAGTTAGCAGTGGAAGCAAAACGCGCACTTGAAACCGGTAAGCGTATGTTTGAGATCCTCACTCAAGGTCCTACAGACGTGTACTCTATTCCAGCGCAAGAGCTCATGCTCGATATTGTTCTAAACGTTGAAATGAACGAAACACTGGACGTCAGTCAGCTTATGCTAAACGTTAATGACATAGCGGCAACCATAAAAGACGACACTAATGATTCCGAATACGAAACAGCTAAAGCAGAATTGAAGAAGAAGTGTGTCAGCATGCTTGCAGGTGCTCCTGAACCAAAGAAAAAGTCAGAAGAGCCTGAAGGGGAAGAGGAAAAAGACGATAAAGATGCTGCAGGCGAGAAGAAAGATGATAAAAAAGAGACTAAGGAAGACAAAAAAGAGCCAGAGGTAAAGTCAGCCGGCGAACCAGAAACAAAAAATGAGGACAAGAAATAATGCGTCGACCGAATGAAATAGAACGAGACGAAAAATCGATCGGAACTTTAGTGGAACTAACTGGTGTGTTTGAGGGTATCGCAAGTATGCGTATCGCTCAGATTAAGAATCAGGTGCTTCAAGCAACGGCCTTCTTTAATGATCTTTGGGAAATATACTCTCAGCTACGTGTCGATAATCTCTTCCGCTTTGGACGTTCTCAGGACTCGAGCAAGGTTCTTAATAAGGACTTATACATTTTAATTACTGCTGAAGGTGGATTTAGTGGTGATATTGACCAGAAACTTATTCGAGTCATGCAACAAACCTATGACAAGGATAAGCACGATATTATTGTGATTGGGCATCACGGTGCGATGCAGTTAGTGCAGCAAGGTATTTCGTTTAAAAAATATTTTAAGTTGCCGACACGAGACAAGAACATTAATGTATCGCCAATCATTCAATATGTGCAGCAGTACCAGAAAACCACCGTATTTTATCAGGAGTATATATCTTTGATGGTGCAAGATGTAAAGCGAATTGAGCTGTCAGCCGCTGTGCAGCAGCAGGGTAAAGAAAGTGAAGAGAATGAAAAGAAAGAGATAATTACGGCTGAAAATACGATTTTCGAACCAAGCGTATACGGTGTTATTGACCACTTGGAGCGATCTATGTTGCAGATTGCCATGAGCCAGCTTATTCTTGACTCGAAGCTCGCACAATACGCCAGTCGATTCCGTGCTATGACAGCTTCTCATGAACGTGCTGAAGAGACCAAAGCTGAATACCACCTCGAGTATAACCGCGCCAAGCGAGCAATAAAGGATCAGCGCTTGAAAGAAATTATTAACGGCCTACGAAAGGCGAAGGTGGCAGCATGAGTGTTGGGCACGTTGTTTCAATTAAAGACCTTGTGGTGCTCGTGCAATTTGAAGAAGATGCTCCACGAATCAATGAACTTATAACTGTTGATAATGGTTTTGATACGAAGTTGCTTGTAGATCATCTTGAGCCAGGCGGCGTCGCATTTTGTTTGAACGTTCGTTCCGACAGGCGTATTGAAAAAGGAATGGTGGTAAACACGAGCGGTAAGGGTATAGAGATACCAGTCGGAGATATTACGATTGGTCGAATTTTAGACTCACTTGGCGACCCACTAGATGGCGAACTAAAGATTGACGGTCCGACGATAGAGCGGAAAGATATATTGAAGATTCCGCCGCGCAGTACGGACTTCAAAATATCTAAGCCGGAAATTCTCGAAACGGGTATCAAGGTTATCGACTTCTTCACGCCATTCGTGAAGGGTCGAAAAATTGGAATTATCGGTGGTGCAGGTGTCGGTAAGACTGTCTTAACGATGGAGCTTATTAACAATATCGCTCAGACCGGTGGTGGTTTATCGTTCTTTGCTGGAATTGGTGAGCGTATCCGTGAAGGACACGAGCTTTGGGATACGTTGCGTGAAAATGACCTACTCAAGAATACGTGTATGTTCTTCGGGCAGATGAACGAAAACCCGGTGCAGCGTGCGCTTATTGGCATTAGTGCTGTATCTGGAGCCGAATATTTCCGTGATGAACAGGGTAAAGACATCCTATTCTTTGCTGACAACATGTATCGTTTCGTGCAGGCGTCGAACGAACTTTCAACTATTTTAGACCAGGTTCCGAACGAAGGTGGATATGAGCCGACTATCTTCTCCGATATTAAGGTTCTACAGGATAGACTTAGCTCGAACGAAAAAGGCTCAATTACAAGTGTACAGACTATCTACGTCCCTGCTGACGACCTTTCTGACCCGGCCGTGCAGATGATTCAGCACGAGCTCGACTCTACCATCGTGCTATCACGTAAAATTGCTGAGCAGGGTATTCGACCAGCAGTTGACTTGAACCAAACGTCATCAAGCCTCTTAACACCAGAAATTGTTGGTGATCGACATTACAATTTGAGCGTACAGGTCATGGCCTTGCTACAAAAATACGAAAGTTTACGAGGTATCATTGCTATTATTGGTGAAAACGAACTTTCAGCTGCAGACCGTGCTGACTACGCAAAGGCGAAAAAGCTAATAAAAAACTTTACACAGAATATGTCAGTGATGACAAAGCATAATGGTGTCGAAGGCGAATTTTATACGCGAGATCAGACGCTGCAGTCTATCGAGGAGATCATAGTCTAATGGCTGTTCGCCAGGACGCATCGACTGGCGAAATGGTCGATGATGGTAATAGCGAGCAGAGTTCCATTGATCCCACCATGATGGAGATCAAGGTCTATTCACCGTACCAGATTTATTTCGACGAACAAGCGTACAGCATTAGTGCAGTAAATGACACCGGCCCTTTCGACATTCTAAAAGGGCATCACCGCTTTTTGACACTCTTGTCGCCATGCGAGTTATTAATACGAGCTCAGAATGGTGAAGAAAAGATTAAGATTTCTCGCGGTGTTATGTATGTCAAAGAAGATAAAGTCACGGTCTTTTTAGACGTATAAAACTTCTAGTACGAAAAACGACCTGGCTTTTTTCAAGGAGGGTCGTCCAAATGCGCTACTCAATTTTTGTGAGAAGCGGGGTAGGGACTACTTCCTATCTAATGTTAGTCAATGACGACGTAGTCAAATGAAATGCCGCCTGGAGATGGAGCGCTTGCGGCAGATATTGTGAAGCTGGTGTTTGAACGTGCACTTAAGTAATAATTGCCAGAACTGACAGTACTTGCTGAATTAGACACAGGCGTTATCACAACATGAGGATTTCCAGAGAATGCGCTTACGAAGGTGACAGTTGCTAGATTTCCTGCAGAGGCTCCTGAGCCGATGTTTACCGTAACTGTTCCTGCAGTATCGGTACCGCTAATAGAGACAGTACTGCCTGATCCGCCAGCACCACCGCGTGTAACACTTGGTGTGGCTCCTCCAGCATCAATATGACGCGTGAAAGCGACATCTCCGTTTAACTGTAGGGAATCTAATGTTATTGAAGGCGCAGATAAATTACCGCCAAAACTAGCTTCGCCTGCTACGCTTAGATTCTGTTCAACCACCAATGTACCTTGGATGCTAGCGTCACCCGCAATGGAGAGTGCGTTTAAAAGCACCTCATCAAATTGACTTGTTCCTGAGACAGTAATTCCCGGTAAGTTAAGCTCTCCGCCGACTTTTATTGGTCCGGCGACATCGAGGCCGTCTCGAATCAGGACTTGTCCATTAAAAACTGAGTTTGACTCGACGGTGAGTAGCTGTTTCGGGTCCCCAATAGTAGCTTCATTGCTGCTAAGATTGTCGATTGCTTCTTGCGTTAACTCTTGAGTCTGTATTTGCTCAGCTTCGTTGGCTTGTCTGTTCCCTGTATTGACGACGATATAGACAATTATTAATGCTATGACAAGGATAAGAATGAATGCAAGTAAATAAACATTAAGTCTTGTCGCGACACGGCTTGCGAGTCCGCCTAGACCTTTCCCGCCTGCAGCAGGAGACTTAGCTTTCGTTTTCTTGCCGCTGTCTTCGGGTGTCTCGGTAACCTGTGTATCTTGATCTTCAAGGGTCTCGAGCTCACTACGTTCTTCGCTTGGTTTTTCTTCCACGTTTTCCACCTATTACGCTAGCAATATTAGCGTTATATTCGATTAAGCATAAGTGTAAACTAAATTGAAGATAATGTCACGGTGTTTCTAAGCAGTGCAAATCCACAGCTTGCAGCTTAAGCATTATTGTGTGATACTGATTCTGTAGAAAGATTAAATAAAAATGGCCTATAAAAAGGGAAGAAATCTCCACAAAAAGCGCGTACGAAGTAAGCGGACAATCGTTGCTTCGTTTATGTTGCTATTTTTGGCCATAATTGTTTCTGGAATAATTTTCGTAGATCGTATTTTGAGTGAGACAGAAAGTTCACGTTTTGTTGACACTGGGGTACAGGCGAAAGTTGAGTCGTCAACTATTAACATTTTCAGAACGCCGTATTTTCAGTTTCAAGCACCAAGGGATTGGCGAGAAATAACAGAAGAAACGAACGAATCTCGATTTGTTTATCGAGGCTTTAAAGAGAATCTCGTTGAGCATCAATTGATTGTCGAGGTTGATAATGACCGTACGCAGTTCCCTGTAGATATCGCAGATGAAATTACACGCGCATATCCGTTCAAGGAAGAAAATAATCGCATTGTTCCAACGGCGGGTATTTCTGACCATTGTGGTGATTTAGAAGAGGGTCTTCCAAATAAATTAATTCGTATGACGTATGAGAATACTGAATTCGACTGTGTTGTTGACGGCTCATCGTACGTTGTGTCATTAACGGAGGATGGAGGTAATGAAGTATTCACGCATGTTGGACAAGACGGGGTCGAGCGTACATTCCGCGTTACCTACCAGAACTCAGCATTTACACCAAGTGGCGCAATTCTACGTTCAATAGTAAAGACGTTCTTGCTTTTGTAGATTTATAAGTAAAAAATGCTACTATATAGGCTATAACGCTTATGAAAAAAAATAGAGTTGTTCGAAATCTATTGCCTGTTGCATTTGCAGCGATGCTTCTTTTCGTGCCGTCGGTACGGACCTATGCACAAACGCCGAGCTCACCAAATTATCAGGTGCCAGAGAGTTCATTCAGTACGGGTGGTGACGTTGATGCGAGTTCGAGTGGTTTTCGCGCAAATGCGTCAGTGGGCGAGCTTGGCGTTGGCATCGCCGACAGCTTTAGCTATTCCGCTCAAGCAGGACTCATAACACCAAACGAAGAATTTCTTGAACTTGTCGTGCAGACCTCGAGTGTTGACCTCGGTACACTGCTTTCAACGACAACAGCTATTGGTTCAGGCGATTTTTACGTCCGTACCTATATAAACGGTAATTATGTCGTTCAGACAATGAGTCCAACAATGACGAGTGAAGCTGGCAGCACAATCGACCCGGTAGTTACAGCAGCTATACCGGCGACAAACACGAATCAGTTTGGGATTAACCTGGTTGAAAATACCTGTCCCGCTAGTGTCTCGATAGATACACCTTGTGTAGGCACGTTTGGTACGAACCCTGCTCCAGCGCCTTCAACACAGTTTGCAAACGGGGAAGCCGCGACAGGATACGATACCGACGGTTTTTATCAATACAATCAGAACGATGTTATCGCTCAATCAGGCTCGGTCGGTGAAGCTTGGGGACGCACAAACTTCTCAGTGAGTTACATGGTGAACGTTAATAGTACGTTGCCCGCAGGACAGTACGAGATGAATCATGATTTGGTGCTCATCTCGACATTCTAGCCTGTTGATAACTTTTTAAAAAAACCTTGTGCTTTTACAAAATTACTAGTACTATAATCACGCACTAACTTAAAACAAAAATACAATTTAAAAAGGAGAAGCGTATGAAAATACGTCATTTGCAGGCAGCTACGGCTGTTCGCAAGACTACATTGCTTGTAGCTTCTGCAGTGCTTGGCCTCACAGCGGCGATACCGCTCATGGGCATTGCATCAGCAGCTCCTCAGATAACTGAGCGAGAACTACAGGCTTCATCTGCTACACCGTCAGACACAGGTGTCACCCTCACATGGGTATTCGACACGACTGATCTTGGTGGAGCAACGAACGTCGATCATATAGAGATCGAATTCTGTGATACACCTCTCGGTACATGTAACACCGAGGTAGGTGACGCAGATAACGGAGCAACAGATGGTATACCACAATTACCAGGTGCTCCAACAGCAACGTTGTCTGGTCCATGGACAACGAACACGAACGCAGCTTCACGCGTTGCAGGTGACGGAGGTGGTACAAACAACCAAATCCTCGTCGACAAAACTGTTGTTGACGACACAAATAACGCTGACGAACTACAAATCGCAATCGGTGGCTTCACGAACGATGACGAAGCCAACCAGTCATACTACACCCGAATGCGACTGTACAGCGATACAGGAACCACTCTTGAGTGGGAAGGTGTATTCGCACAAAGCACATCACAAACGTTGAACGTCTCAGCTCGAGTCCAAGAGCGTCTAGACTTCTGTGTTGGTGCAACTGTTACAGATACAGAAGCGGCAAACCTACGTAACAGCGGCGACACAGCTGATATTTCATCATGTGCTGATGTTGACGGTACAAACGTAGACCTTGGTGTTGTAGATTCAAACCCAAGTATCACACCTGTTTCAACTGCTGATGGTGGTAACCAGACAAACGGTCTCGCCCTCATCAACACAAACGCTGTAGTCGGAACAACTGTTCAATATGCAGCTATTCAAGATGGTGCTGACGGTAAGCTTAAGGTTGACGGTGCAGTATGTACTGACAACGTTTCAGCAATTGACCAGTGTTTTAACAGCCTTGCAGCACAAGCTGCTCTATCTGGCGAAAGCTTTGGTATGACAGTTGCTGGTGTTAACTGTGATGTAAACGGTGGGACAGGATATACCTGTAACTACACAGCAGGAGACACAAGTCTTGGCCCTGTCGCAGCATTTACTGGCGGCACATACACAGCTGGTACAACAGGTTCTTACGGACACACAGCATTCCGCTGGGATGATGATGGTTCATATGTAACTATTGCTCAAACAAGCTCAGCTGGTACAGGAACACACGTCATTGACAACGAAGCTCTCATCCTCGTATTTGGTGCTCAAGCAGCCCTAACCACACCTACTGGTCAATACGATGTAGATGCAGACTTTGTTGCAACACCTACATTCTAAGTACGACATAAGTTAACAATTAAAACGAATTCTGACGAAAAAATACGACGAAATCTCGTTTTAAGTTACGTGCAGTAACACGAAAAACTGGCCTTGATTCTTCTCAGTAAGAACAGGCCAGTTTTTAATTGTGGAAAATCACTCATTGCGCAGCACTTAAACGCTTGTGCTAAAAAGTGACTCGTGATATTCTTCTGTGGTACATCAACAAATAAAAACATTTAAAAAAGGAAAACAAATGCAAAGTTTATATACTCGCATCTATAAAGACTTGCGAAAAACTACATTGCTTGCACAAGCTGCCGTGCTAAGTATTGCAACGGTATTGCCGTTTGTAATGATGGGTATGGCCTCAGCAGCTCCTCAGGTTACTGAGCGAGAGTTGCAAGCATCAACAGCGATACCTGCAGATACAGGCGTGACACTTACATGGATATTTGACACAACTGATCTCGGTGGAGCAACGAACGTCGATCATATTGAGATTGAATTCTGTGATTCACCACTCGGTACATGTAACACCGAAGATGGTGGTGCTGATAACGGTGCTACAGATGGTATACCTATCATTAATGCAGCTCCATCAGCTACTCTTTCTGGTCCATGGACGACAACAGCTGTCACGGCAACAACACGTCAAGCAGGTGACGGAGGCGGTACAAACAACCAAATTCTCATCGACAAGACGAACGCTGATGACACAAACAACGCCGACGAACTACAAATCGCAATCGGTGGCTTCACGAACGATGACGAAGCTAACCAGTCATACTACACTCGAATGCGACTCTATAGCGACACTGGTACAACCCTTGTCTGGGAAGGTGTCTTCGCACAAAGCACAGCTCAAACATTGAACGTCTCAGCTCGAGTTCAAGAGCGTCTAGACTTCTGTGTTGGTGCAACGGTAACTGACAGCGAATCTGCAAACCTACGTGATAGCGGTGACACAGCTGACATTTCATCATGTGCTGATGTTGACGGAACGACTGTTGACCTTGGTGTTGTAGACGCTAACCCGAGTGAAACTCCAGTTGGCACTGCTGATGAAGGCAACAACACAAACGGTCTCGCCCTCATCAACACCAACGCTGTGGTTGGAACAACTGTTCAATACGCAGCTATTCAAGAAGGTGGTATTACAAATGGACCAGGACGCCTCAAAGTAGATGGTGCTGAGTGTGACGCAAGTGCGACATCAACTACTGACCAATGTTTCACAAGTCTCGGTACAGCCGGTGCACTATCAGGTGAAAGCTTTGGTATGACCATTGCAGGTGTCAACTGTGACGTGAACAGTGGTGCAGGTTATACTTGTGACTACACAGCTGGCGACACAAGCATCGGTCCGGTAGCGGATTTTACTGGTGGTACATACACAGCAGGTACAACTGGCTCATATGGCCACACACAGTACCGATGGGATGAGGGTGGTTCATACGTAACTATTGCTCAAACAAGCTCTGCTGGTACAGGTACACACGTCATCGATAACGAAGCATTGATCCTCGTATTCGGTGCTCAGGCAGCATTGACAACACCAACGGGACTTTACGACGTAGACGCAGACTTTGTTGCGACACCTACGTTCTAAGTACGGGGCATGAAGCGTGGGGGTTACCTTTGAGAAAGTAACATTCCTTGCCCTAGGCAAGAAGCTAGCACTACTCAGCGTGGTGCTAGCTTTTCTATTTGGATTTTTCAGCTTGCACGCTCGTGCAGATAACATCCTAGATCGTTCTATCGAGATTTCATCAGCGGTACCGGGAGAAGGAAACATAGATTATGAAATAGACTTTCGGCCTGTAACTGCTAGTCCTATCGGGTCTGTTGTGTTTGAGTTTTGTGATAATTCACCACTGCCAAACGTCTCGTGCAGCCTAACAAACGGTCTCGATATCACTTCGGCAACACTAACAACACAGACTGGTAACACCGGATTTGTCGTTGGCGCTGCTGCTTCGCCTGCAACTCAGGTTCTTATATCACGTGCTGTCGCACCGATTAACCTTGTGGATTCCAGTTACACATTTGCAAATATGCTTAATCCATCCTCACCGAACAGCACGACATATGTTCGTATTTATCTTTATGCGAGTACAGACGGTACGGGTACGCCAGTAGATGAAGGGAGTGTTGCATTCTCAACTGCTGAAAACTTTAGCGTTGGAGCCTATGTCCCACCTTTTTTAACATTTTGCGTTGGAGAGACGGTTGCTCTAGATTGTAGCTCGACAGCTGGAGATCTGCTCGAGTTTGGTGAGCTTAGCGAGTCCACGCCGCGTTCAGCGACTTCTCAATTCTCAGCTGCCACAAATGACCCTGAAGGATATAATATATTTTCGACTGGCTCAACAATGACATCAGGAAACAACATTATTAATCCATTAACTGAGCAGACTCGTAGTATTTCAGGCGAGTCACAATTTGGTCTAAATTTACGTCGAAATGCGCAACCAAATGTTGGAGCGAACCCGCAAGGTTCGAACAGTGGCAGGCCTGCGAATGATTACAATAATCCGAATCGATATAAGTTTGAGAATGGAGCGGTTATCGCACGTTCACCAAACTCCACTGCCTATACCAGATATACAGTCAGTTATATCGTTAATATTTCTGAAGATCAGGCGCCGGGTAGCTATTCAACATCACTCATATATACTGCTATAGCATCATTTTAGCTTGCCACAATTCATTGCATGGTATACTTGTGCTAAGCATAAAAGAAATAAAAGTGGAGAGGGTATGAACATCCAACGATTTATTAAGTTAAACACAAGAGCATTAGCTGTAATTCTATTTGCTGCAACAATAATGTTGGGACTTTTTGGGTACACAACAGCACAAGAAGGTGGTGGAAGTGGAGTCAGCGTATCTCCAACACGGACAGAATTACCAATTTTACCTGGTGATTCCGAAGAAGTTACTATCTCAGTCCGAAACATTACATCAGCCGATATCATTGCAAGACCAGTATTGAACGACTTCGAAGCTGATGGTGATGGCGGTAGTCCAAGGCTACTTGGTCCTGACGAGGAATCAGCACAATCTCTTGCAAGTTTCATAAAAGGACTTGACGATGTGCAGCTGGCCCCAGAAGAGTCAAAAGACATCACGTTCACCGTTGATGTCCCACAAGAAGCATTCCCAGGTGGGTATTATGGAGCAATCCGCTTCCAGGCAATCCCAGTGAACGAGAGTGGTGAAGAAAACCCAGGTCAGATTTCATTGACTGCAAGCGTTGCGTCATTACTCTTTATCGAAGTTCCTGGTGATATTCTGGAAGACGTACAGGTTGATTATGTAAAGGCCTTTGTTGGTGAGAACACGGGCAGTATCTTTACCTCAAAGCCTGATTTTGCCGGTGTATCAATCACAAATAATGGCGGTAGCTTCATTAAGCCATTTGGTCCTGTTCGGGTTGAGAATTTCAGTGGTGATACTATTCTGACGTACGAAATAAACAACCAAGACCCACGTGGCAATGTGCTCCCTGATAGCACGCGTACATTCCGTGATCAGCTGCTTGTTCAAGAAACAACAGTCATTAATGGTGAAGAATCGACCGAAGAGTACAATCCGATTAAATGGCCAGGTCGCTACAAAATCACTGCAGATGTTTCATACGGAAATGGCGGTGAAATATTCACCGTATCAAGCACATTCTGGTATGTACCGAGTTGGTTAATTATCGCATTAGTCATCCTTGTTGCGTCACTCATCGGCTTAGGATTCTATCTGTACCGCAAGAATTCAACAAAGACTACTCGTCGACGTAGATAAGTAATTGCACATTACATTAAAGAAGCCCCACAATGGGGCTTTTTTAATGGTTGTGCTTTTGGTGCGTCTCCGTTACAATTATAAAGTTATTAATACATAACAAAAACAGGTAAAAATGAAAAAATCCCACGTAACGTGGCAGAAAGCCAAGCATCTGTTGGTGGTCGCATCATTTAGCGTCGCCGCATTTTTCTTGGTTTTAGGAGCCTCACCAACCAGTGCACAGTCCTCAGACCCAGAGCAATCTGGGTCTGTTGGTCTTACGGGCACCATAAGTGCTCCGCCGCCGACAGAAGGGGCTCGAATTAGCAACCCGAGCAACGGACAGAGCTTTACGGAAGTGCCTGTGCCAGTGCGCGGTTCTTGCCCAACTGGGTTGCTCGTGAAGTTGTTTAAGAATAATGTCTTCGCAGGGTCGCAACAATGTGAAAATGGTAGTTTTGCAATCGATATTGACCTATTCACCGGCGAGAACGAGCTTGTAGCGCGTGTTTTTGATGATTTAGACCAACCTGGACCAGATTCGAACATTGTCACAGTGAATTTCATAGACAATAGAGCAGGCGCAGGCACACGAGTGAGCGTCACAAGTAATTTTGCGAAAAGAGGTGTGAATCCCGGTCAGACGCTGACGTGGCCAATAATTATTAGTGGCGGTTCAGGTCCTTATGCAATTAGTGTTGACTGGGGTGACGGCACATCACCAGATCTACTCAGCGAGCCTTTCCCGGGTAATATTGATATTCAGCATATATATGAGGCTGCAGGTGTATATAACATTGTCGTGAAGGTAAGTGACAATAATGGCAATGTGGCCTTCTTGCAGTTAGTGGGTGTGGCGAATGGGCCGCTATCGCAGGTTGGACCAGACGGACAGCCTCTGGCGAATGCTGGCCAGGATGATAGCATAGAGTTCTTCGCATCAGGCGGTAATACCGTTCTTGTGTGGTGGCCTGCTACTTTGACAATACCGTTTGTTATTACGACCTTCTGGCTTGGGAAGAAACACATGGTTCGTGTAATGAAGAAACGTATTCAGCAGGGCGAACACCCTTTCGCCGACCTTTAGGAATTCTATATACTTTCAGTGCAGATTAGTCTAAAACTACAATACCCTTGTATTTTGCTATAGTGAGTAGTTTTTCAACATCTTCCTTTATTGCTGAGCAGTCCTTAGGGCTCAAAGGTTTGAAATTATCATAGTACCCAGATTCTCTTGGTGGGAAGACCAGCGCCTCCGGAAAAGGTTGAAAGCTAGGGTGGTTAGTTGGGTGTTTTTCATCACTTGTTCTAACGTATAAATGTACGTGTAGTTTTGGGTTTGCGGGGTTATTTTTATACGCCCAATTGCCGTTGTCTTGGTAATTGATACGCACCACATCTAAGCCTAATCGTTTTAATGCAAGCATTGTCGCCTCTCCTGTTAGCATGGTTAGCTTCATAAGCTCTTCCGCGATAGCAGATGGCATTTCGAATCGATGTACAAAATTTTCTTTGGGTCGAATAACGATATGACCACCATTTTCTCTCGAATGGTGAGGCTGACTGTGGCTTTCAACAATAAAGTTGGAAGTTTCTAGTATAAGGGGCATATCAACAGTATAGACTAACTCTCGCACCTGTTAAAATAAAGTGATATGACTAAAAAAGTATACGTTGGTTTGTCAGGTGGGGTGGATTCGTCAGTGACGGCTGCTTTGCTGGTTGAGCAAGGCTATGATGTAACTGGTGTCTATATGAAGAACTGGTCGAAAGATTTGCCCGGTTTCCCATGTCCGTGGAAGGAAGACTATCAGGATGCAAAGCGGGTTGCAGTCCGCTTAGGCATACCATTTGAGCTGTGGGATTTTGAGAAGGAGTATTTCGAAAAAGTTGTGCAGTACATGCTTGAAGGGTTTAAAGCGGGTATAACACCGAATCCTGACATCATGTGTAATCAGGAAATAAAGTTCAAGCTTTTTTACGAATTAGCGATGGAGAAGGGGGCTGACTTCATTGCTACGGGGCACTATTCTAAAGTGTTAAATGAAGAGACCAAAAGCGGATTTATCTCCGATTTAAATCCGCTTTCACACGGCGGTATGCTTATGAAAGCTGAGGATGACAATAAAGATCAGACATATTTTCTCTATCGCGTTACTGAGGAAGCGCTCGCTCATACGCTCTTCCCGCTTGGCGACATGACGAAGCCGCAGGTGCGAGATGAAGCAAAGAAACGAGGATTAATAACGGCAAACAAGAAAGAATCGATGGGTATTTGTTTTGTCGGAAAAGTTGGCATCCGTGAGTTCTTAGAGCAATATCTGGCGGACTTTGTGAGAGAACAAGGTCCTGGCGATATCGTTGACCAGCACGGCAAGGTTATTGGAGAGCATGATGGAGCAATTTTCTACACGATTGGTCAGCGACACGGACTCGACGTTGGCGGTGGGCTGCCGTATTACGTGACAGGTAAGGATATGAAGAAAAACGAAGTCTACGTCACGAATAATATTCAAGACGAGAGTCTGTGGTCTGACACAATGAAACTAAGTGAAACCCATTGGATAAATCAACCACCCCAAAAGGACAAAATGTACCAAGTCCGCACGCGCCATCGCGCTCCACTTGTAAATTGCAAATTTCTTGAAATTACAGCTGATAAAGCTGAAGTTAAACTGGACGAAAAGCTACGGGCACTAACTGCCGGCCAGTCGGCCGTCTTCTACGATGGAGACGTCTGCATCGGTGGCGGAGTTATCGTTTAGATATATTTATAGTCCCAAGAAGCATCTACGAATTGTAATTCAGAATAATCAGAAATTAATAGTTTATGGATTTTCGTAGCAAGTTCTGATGGTTCGATGGCAATTTTCTTAACTTTTTCTTGCTGCTTCTTAGTTCTACCCTCAAGCAACAATGGAGTAAGAACCGGCCCAGGAAATACTTTCTTTACTCTAATATCTTTTCTGGTGAGGGCTAAAATATCTGACATTATAGATGTCGTAGCTTTTGTGATCGCGTAAAGTCCAGGATCGGGGACTGGTTCTAAAACATATCCTGATGCTATCTGAATCATTGTGCTATGGTTTCCAAGTTTTGGGGCTGCAAATTTCATAGCGAGCCAATTTGCTTTAACGTTATTATCGAACATGTATTGGAAATCTTCTTCACTTGAGTCAAAGATTGTGCCTCTTCGTATTACCCCAGCAGTTAAAACTAAGAGATCAACACGAGAGTCTATCTTTTTGATAGCAGCTTCAATGTCTTCACTCACAGATAAATCAGTTTGGATGAATGTAATCTTGTTGTTTTCAAGCGGTGGTTTCGTGATATCAAGAATGTAGACCCTCTCAAATTCATCTATCAGAGTTCTGACGATAGAGCTACCAATGACACCACTACCTCCGGTTACAATTGCAGTTTTTTTATCGCTCATATTATCAATATAGTATCAAACACCTGAAACTAGGAATAATCTGTTAAAATACAGTTATGAAAATTTCTATTGCAAAGCTATATTCTCAAGGTTCTGCCCGCGCGAATGCCCTAGGGCTGTAGTGTTTACTTTGCCAAAAATATAGAAATTAACTCTTTAGAAAGACGATATGAACGCACAAGATATACGAAACAAGTATTTAAAATTTTTTGAGGAACGAGGGCATACAGTTATCCCGCGGGCTTTGCTGGTTCCGAAAGAAGACGCAACAACTCTTTTCACGGGGTCAGGTATGCAGCAATTGATGCCATATCTGCTCGGTCAAGACCACCCAGAGGGTAATCGACTAGTGGATAGCCAAACATGTCTGCGCGCACAAGACATTGATGATATTGGCGATAATCGACATACGACCTTCTTTGAAATGCTCGGTAATTGGTCATTGGGTGATTATTTCAAGAAAGAACAGATTCGCTGGTTCTTCGAATTCCTCGTTGATGAAGTGGGACTAGACCCGAGTCGCATCTACGCAACGTGTTTTATCGGTGATGAGGAAAATGGAATTCCGAAAGACACAACATCGGCTGAAATCTGGCAGGAACTATTCAAGGAACGTGGTATCGATGCAAAAGTCGTCGACCTTGGAACAGCTGACAATGGCGACAAAGTCGGTATGCAAGGAGGTCGGATATTCTACTACGATGATCAAGAAAACTGGTGGAGTCGTGGTGGTGGTATCGCGCAAACACCAATCGGTGATCCATGTGGGCCTGACTCGGAAGTGTTCTATGACTTTGGTGAGGAGCTTCATGATGAGGCTGAGTGGGGCAAACCACACCCTGCTAATGATTCAGGGCGGTTTATTGAGATAGGAAACCAAGTCTTCATGCAGTATCAGCGGACTGAAGATGGGTTCGTTGAGTTGCCGAATCAAAATGTTGATTTCGGCGGCGGTCTAGAGCGTATCGCAGCAGCTGCAATCGACAGTCCGGACGTATTTAAGGTAAGTGTCTTATGGCCGATCATACAGAAGATTGAAGAACTATCTAACAAGAAGTATGATTTTACGTCAGGTGATTTGGGTTACGATGAAATGCCAGAATGCTGGCTTGACGACATGAAAGCGATGCGGGTGATTGCAGATCATTTACGTGCTGCAATGTTCCTGGCTGTTGACGGCGTAAAGCCGAGCAACAAAGAACAAGGCTATGTCATGCGTCGTTTGATGCGACGGGCAATCCTCAAAGCATTTAACCTTGGTATAGAGCAGAACTTCGTACAAGAAATCGCACCAGTGATCGCTGAATCGTACCGCGCAGATTTCCCTGAACTGGCTGAGAATGAAGAAGAGGTCGTCGCAACGCTTGTCAAAGAAGAGAAAGCCTTCAAACAGACAATTCGCAAAGGCTTGCGACAGTTCGATCGATTAGCTGAAGATGGTGTGACAGGCGAAGAAGTGTTCACGCTCTACGACACCTATGGATTCCCAGTAGAGTTGAGCGTAGAAGAAGCCGATAAGCGTGAAATTAAGCTAGATGATAACTGGAAAGAAGCGTTTGATGCAAAGATGCAAGAACAGCGCGAACGTTCACAGACTGCAGCGAAAGGAACGTTTAAGGGCGGACTTGGTGGACAGACGATGCAACACAAGAAATACCACACAGCAACGCATCTCATGTATCAAGCACTGCGTGATGTGCTTGGCGATCATGTCGTCCAGCATGGCTCTAATATCACAGAAGAACGACTGCGTTTTGACTTTTCTCATCCAGAGAAGATGACCGACGAAGAGAAGAAGCAGGTTGAAGACATAGTTAACGAGCAGATAGCCAAGGACCTACAGGTATCGTTCGCAGAATATCCGACAGAGGAGGCGACTGGGCCTCTAGGGGCCCTGGGGCAGTTTGGTGACCGTTATGGAGATGTCGTGAAGGTGTATTCGATGAAAGACGCAGACGAACCAGAAGACAAGCGTCCGTTCAGCTTTGAAATTTGTGGCGGTCCGCATGTGGACCATACCAAGCAGCTGGCTGAAGACGGTAAGAAGTTCAAAATTACCAAAGAGCAGTCGAGTTCCGCCGGTATTCGACGTATAAAAGCAGTCTTGAAATAGTTGCTTTTTATATACCCAGCAGGTACTATTCGACGAAAGATAAGGAAATAAATATGGGCGTACAAATATCACGAACATCTCCTGTTCGACTAGCAGGTCGTTTTAGCCGTAAAGGTCAAGAAATTGTAAGATTTGAATGTAATAGGTGTGAAAAGCCTGCACTTGTACCTAATGGCGACTTCGAGGACGGGAATAGTGCTCGTATTCTAGAGCAATTAGGCAGGGCAGGGCTTTGTAGCGGTGTCGTGGACTGTATCGTCTTTGAAGAGTGTGATTAATATCACAGAAAAATAGTGATTTGGGGCGTAGTGTTTAGGTAACCTTTAGCAAAATAAAAAAGGTCAACGCATAAATGCCTCCATTCCATCCTAAGCAAGGTCTAGAAGTTCGCTGTAGTGTAGATGACATCAAAACAGCGTCAATAATGGATGCGCTGTTACTAACTCCAGATGTAGATAAAGAATCCGGCCGACAGCCGGATTTTTTAGTTGATGACGAAGATTACTTTGAATTTCACCCTCGAACAGTCATGACTATTAATACCGTTGTATACCCAGAAAATATGGGAGACGTAGAGAGAATGGCTGGTTGTCGTGCAGAATCTCTTCACATAGAATTCCCTAATTCACTGGACGGGCTGCTTGCATGGACAGTAACAATCGAAGGAACAGAGTTGCTGCAAGAAGATCAACAACTCGTAACGGGGCCTCCAACTGACGATACAGGCCCTTGGATGTTGATCTCTAATAATATCCATACGCAAAAAAGTCGACATCTGCAAGGTGCATACAGTGCATTGTCCGATAGAGTCGGTCGCTGGCCAAAAACGAACGAAGAAGCTCAGCAATTGGTTGATGCATGGTCTGCAGAAAAACTGTTAAGCAGTGGTATTGAGATACCGGGGCTCATGGTTGCTAGTACCGTTGAGATAGGCGCAGTGAAAGATATAGTCGATGGTTTACAGCGGGATGGCGTCGACGAGGCAGTCGTGTATAAGGCAGAAGACGCATGGCGAATCATGAGCTATGTCCCTGTCTCGGAGCGGGCTCCTGTTTCAGAGTTGCACGTCGCATCAGCGAAGACATTCCACTTAGATTTAATGCATGTTGGGGCAGCAGGAGGAGCATAAGTATGTATCACGTCATGAACCCTAACGAGGCGAAAGTATATAGCATTGAAACCTTTAGTGATGATTCAAATATGTTAGAGAGCTATCTACGAGGTACGTTACGAGCGGGTATAGTTCCACATGTAGAGCGTCATGATCTTGGCGTTACGGTTGTAACTCGACTACAAGCAGGCACCAGACATGATTTGGTACGTCTGGGATGTATCGATGATTGTGTAGAGGGTGATTTTACACCAGAGGCAGATGTTTTGTCGCGCATGGCGCAGTGTAGTATTGCTGCTGGCACATAAACAAACTTCCAAGCTGATAATAATTGTGCTTTACATCTGTTTTATGCAGATTGCGCGTGCTACAATAAAACGGATATGCTAAGCAAACTCGACAAGCTTAAAGAGTCATCTTTGAGCAAGTTAAAAAACCGTTCGTCCAAGAAGGGGCAGTACATAGTTGCACTTGATATTGGAACAGAGAATGTAAAGGCATTGGTCGGAAGAATCGAAGAAGATGAGGTCAAGATTGTTGGTGTTGGCCGTGCGAAGCAGGGCCTACAGGATATGCAAGCCGGTGCAATTGCTGATATCACTGCAGTAACCGCAAACTGTAACAATGCTCTGGCTGAGGCCGAGAAGCAAGCTGGTGTCAGCGCACGAGCGGTCATCATTGGGATTGCTGGCGAGCTGGTAAAAGGAACAACAATCTCGGTCCGCGTGAAGCGTAAAGATTCAAAAAAACCACTTGAAATAACTGAGGTTGAGAAGATTATCGAGCTCGTGCAAAAAAGAGCATTCCAGCAAGCGAAACAACAAATAGCAGATGAGCTTGGTGGTAAAGAAGTGGACATCCAGCTGGTAAATAGTGCGTTAGTACAGATGGAGATTGATGGCTACAATGTGACTAATCCAGTCGGTTTTCAGGGTAAAGAAATTACTGTTCAGCTCTATACAGCTTTCGCACCGATGATTCACATTGGTGCGCTAGAACAGGTTGCTAACCAGCTCGATATGGATTTGTTGGCAGTAGCAGCTGAGCCATTCTCTGTTGCACGCTCAGTTATTGGTGATAGTGATGATTCAACGCTTAGCGCAATTTTGATGGACGTCGGTGGTGGCACAACAGACATAGCAGTCTTGAACGAAGGTGGTGTACAAGGGACACATATGTTTGGAATTGGCGGACGTGCCTTTACGCGTGCAATCGCAAAAGAAATGGATATTGATTTCGCTGAAGCTGAACGCCTCAAAGTAGGGCTCAGCGACGGCACGGCGCCTTCTTCACAGGTAGAAAAAATCGAGAAGTCACTCGAAAAAACAGTAGATGTATGGCGTTCAGGCATAGAGCTTGCACTTGAAGAGTACGAACAACTAGAGCATCTTCCGCACAATATTATGCTTTGTGGTGGTGGCTCCAGTCTCGAGGAGCTGAAAGAAGAACTCGAAGACTCTGACTGGTATCGTGAATTACCATTTGCACGTAAGCCGAGCATTCACTTTATTACACCGGATGCAGTAGTGGGCATAGAGGATACAACAGCAAAACTGCATGACCACACCTTTGTGACGGCTATGGGATTATTGCGTGTCGGGCTTGATACAATAGCTCAAAGTGGCGAATCAGCTGGAGATGAAAAGGTAAGCGAAAAAATAAATCGCTTATTGAGGATTTAGATATGGCAAAAGCAACAATATACATCGATTCAGACGAGGACATAACAGGCGTTATTGATAAGGTTGTTTCGGCAGACGAGAAAGTTGTCGCGCTAGTACTGCCTAAGCGTGCAAACTTGTTTCAGAGTACTGTTAATTTGAAGCTTATTCAGAAGGCAGCAAAAAAAGCAAAAAAGAGTTTGGTACTTATCAGCTCCGACCCTGCTTTGACAGCGGCTGCAGCTGTCGGCGGTGTTCATATCGCAAAGACATTAACCTCAAAGCCAGCTGTGCCCAAGAAAGCTGCAGCTGAAAAAGTAGCAACAATCGATACCGAAGAACTCGATATATCTGATGCATCAGCAGAAGTTGCAGATGAAGATAGTACAGCTACAGCCAAAGACGAACCTATCGAACTCGATAATACCAGCGCTATTCCCGAAGATGTTGTAGAGAAAAAGGACAAGAAAGATAAAAAGAAATTCAAAATACCAGATTTTCGCAGTTTTAAAGTTCGCTCTGCAATAGGGATAGCACTGGTTGTATTATTGGTAGTTGGATGGATATTCGGATTTATCATACTGCCGAAAGCGACAGTTACTATTGATACGGATACGCAGCGACTTGATATCACAACGGATTTTCGTGCCGACACATCACAAGATTCAATTGATCTCGAAGAGGCTATTTTACCTGCGACTCTTGTAGAGTACGAGAGCGAAGATAGCGCTACCGTTGAAGCGACTGGTGAAAAAGATGTTGGCGAGGAAGCAACCGGAACACTCACGCTCACTAATTGTCGACAGGGTGCTGCTGGCGTGACAATTCCTGAAGGCACCGGTTTCAGTGCAGACGGTAAGACGTTCTCTACGAACTCAGCAGTTGAGCTTGGTCCAGCTGTGTTTGTCGGTGATGACTGTATAAGCGCAGATTTCCCAGCGTTCGGGGCTGTTGCAGATGTTGGTGTGACGGCGAATGAACCTGGAGAGGACTATAATATCGCAGCTCAGTCGTATAATTCGCCTACAAGCGGCGTATCGGCTTTTGGCTCGGAAATGACCGGTGGAACTTCTAAAGTTGTAACGGTGGTCAGCAGTGATGATATAAAGAAGGCCGAGGATCAGTTGTCTGGTGCTGCAACTGCGGAAGCTTTGACACGGTTGCGCGCAAACTTGCAGGAGCAAAATAAACAATCACTTGATGAGACGCTTGAAGAATCGGACACAAAGACAACATATTCAGCGGCTTCAGGTGACGAAGCCGACGAGGTAACTGTCCGTCAGACAGTGGTGTATAGTTTGCTTGGAGTGTCAAACGACGATCTAAATAGTCTGCTTAACAAGACAATTGAAGATCAGATAAACGATCCAACGAGAAATATACGAGATAATGGTCTCAGCGGAGCGGTATATCAAGGCATAGATGCCAAGAATGAGAGCGATCAGACACTGCGACTCCAGACTGTCGCAACGATAGGCCAGATATTCGATGAAGAAGCAATCAAGCAGGATGTTGCAGGAAAGAGGCGTGGTGAAATCGAGGCGCTATTAGGGGCACGCGACGGTGTTCGTGATGTCAATGTAGAGTATAGCCCGTTCTGGGTGACGACAACACCAAAAAGCGCTGACAAGATAACAATAGTTATTAATGAAGTTGAGTGAGTTTTATGAAGTTGGACGGTGATATTGTCGGCCTTGATTTGGGTATGAGCAGAACAGGTGTTGCGCGATTGCATACAATAGCAAAAATTGCGCAGCCACTTGATGAAATCGACATGAAAACAGGAAATTTTGTAAAAAAAGTTCAACAAGTGATTGCGAATGAGGAAGCGATAGCGCTTGTAGTTGGTTTACCGCGAAACCTGCACGGTGAGGATACAGAACAGACAGCATGGGTGCGAGGGCAAATAGCAGAGCTAGAAAAGTCGATAGAGGTGCCGCTCTTTGCGACGGATGAAGCGGGTACAACAGTACAGGCAGAAAAGCGAGCGAAGGAAGGACAGTCAGTTGACAGTGTGGCTGCTGGAGTAATTCTTGAAAGCTTTGTGGAACACGTTTTGCAGGGGAAGGTTGAGCATGTCAGCATTTAGGATTGGAGAAAAGTATGAGCATAAGCGACCATCCTGGATTAAGCGAGTATTGCTTGCATCATTGTTGCTTGTCGTTGCTGTGGTTGTAGCTGGCATCTTTTGGTTTAGGCAGAGTATTCAGCCATTAAACGCAGAAAATATCACATCATATAGCATTATTATTCCAATTGGTGCGACTGAAGCTGCTATCAGTGAAGAGCTTGAAGAGCAGGGAATAATAAAATCTGCAATAGCATACAGACTGCAGGCCCGTCTTTCTGGCAAGCAGGGCTCAATGCAGGCGGGCGAATATGAGGTTACTTCAGCGCAGTCAGTCGACGAAATACTGACATTATTTGAAAGTGGGATGGTTAATTCAGAACTTATAACGATACTGCCTGCACAGCGAATCGCTCAAATCGAGCAATCGTTTTTAGACGCTGGCTTCACACAGCTTGAAGTGACGGAGGCGCTTGACCCCGACACGTATAGCGACCACCCAATCTATGGGTACATCCCGGCTGGCGGTAATCTCGAAGGTTATCTCTATCCTGAGAGCTTTCAGCGCACACGTTCAACACTGTTAACAGATATCGTGCGCCAGTCACTTGACCTCATGAATGATGCGCTTTCTAGGCAACGTATTGATGGTATCCTTGCACAAGGATTGACTGTGCACGAAGGAGTGATCCTTGCTTCAATAATTGAAGAAGAAGTAAGTGATCTGGATGATAAACCTATTGTTGCACAGGTATTTTTAAAGCGTTTGGAAGAAGGGATTCCACTTGGGTCTGACCCTACTGGTTTTTATGGAGATTCTCTGAATGGCGTTGAGGAGAGTATCTTTAACGACACGCCGTACAATACCCGACTCTATGCGGGGCTGCCGCCTAGTCCGATTAGTAATGTTACCGTGTCGTCACTTGATGCCGTTATAGACCCGAGCGATACAGATTATCTGTATTTTGTTTCTGGTGATGATGGTACGACACACTTTTCAGACACGCTCGCTGAACATGAAGAGAATACCGCGAGATATTGCACAGAATTGTGTCAGTAGATATTTAAATGATTTCCGCATGGAATTGGCATCCATTGACAGGGGTCAGGCTCGTTTGATAGAATAAACCTCAAGCATCATTTATTGGTATAAATATATGGTGCTATATTCACTGAAATATTCTATAAAAACAAGGATGGTCGATACGTCCTTAAACTATAATTAAGACCCAGTGAGTAACACGAGACATCGACAGATACAGCCCACTCGTGAGGAGTGTACTATTCGTACGAAACTTCGAATAAAGCGACACAAAAAATCGGTGGAAAACCCGATTGTTTCGTCAGCTACAGAGACAGCACAAGAGATCAATAAGAAGGTTAAACGAAAGTTCTTTCGCAGTAAGCGACGGGTAGTTCGCAATGGCTTAGTTATCACGAACCTGTTGCTTCTTGTTGGAGTTGTTGGATTTATCATCTCAACACGTAATGATGAGCCGACTGTGGCTGCACCAACGCTAAATCTGGCGGCAGAACAAGAAGTGACAAACCCTCTAGATGAACTGTCCGGAGCAGATATCGCGGTCAATATCGCGCAGCTAGTGCAGATGGACCAGGCAACAGCTGTACGCAATAACGCCGATTCGGTAAACACGACACTTGATATAGTGCCGAGTGGACGACAAGTTGTCGCAAAGCCGCAAATTGTTGAAACAGATTTAAAATCGATTCGCGACCTCGTTACCTACAAGGTGAAAGAAGGCGATACGATTAAATCTATCGCTAAAGACTTCGATGTGAGCGAAAACACTATTAAGTGGTCTAACGATCTGTCTGGCAATACGGTGAATGCAGGTGCAAAACTTAAGATTCCACCGGTGGATGGACTCCTGTATACAGTAAAAGAAGGTGAAACAGCCAAAACTATCGCTGATCGATATGGGGCTAATGAAGCAGCGATTATTGCTTTTAACGACGCAGAAATTAAAGGCTTAAAAACAGGTCAAGAGATTGTGGTGCCTGACGGTGAAGTGCCTGTCGTGCGACGTACGTCTTCAGCTGTAGCTTCGGGCTTTCGCTTTGGGTCATCGGCAATCTATGGCTACAACGGTTATTCGTACGGCTACTGTACATGGTATGCTGCCAACAGACGAACAGCTGTTGGAAAACCAATTCCAGCAAACCTCGGTAATGCAAGCACATGGAAAGTCCGCGCTTCGTTAGCTGGCATTAGCGTAGGAAGCAAACCGAAAAAACACGCAGTATTGTGGCATCCTCCTCGAGACTACTATGGACACGTTGGGTTTGTTGAGGAAGTGTACGATGATGGTTCAATCCTCGTCAGCGACATGAACTATCCGGTATGGAATGGCGTGACGACACGTAAGTTGTCGCCAGCTCAAGCCGCCGCGTATCAGTACATCTATTAGTTAACAGAGGTAGAATGCGGTATACTACAAGTAATGTTTGTTGATAATGCAGTCGTAATGATTCGCGCCGGTAAGGGCGGGAATGGAATTGTGTCGTTTCGTCGTGAACGCGGTCTGTCAAAAGGAGGCCCGGATGGCGGTGACGGCGGTGACGGCGGTAGCGTCATATTTGTCGCAAGTGAAAATGAAAATACGCTCGCCAACTTTCGTCACGCTAAGGAGTTATTTGCTGAAAACGGTCACAATGGTGCCAACCAGAAAAAGCACGGTAAGAGTGGTAAGGATCTTGTTGTGAAGGTGCCGGTAGGAACACAAGTAAAAGTCGGAGATAGCATACTCGTTGATTTAACGGAAAATAATCAACAAGAAGTAATTGCCGAAGGTGGACTCGGTGGGTTCGGGAATGCGCACTTTACGAGCTCGGTGCGCCAAGCACCACGTATAGCAGAGAAAGGTGAAGAAGGCGAGACATTTGAAGCCGAGCTTGAGCTAAAAATTATCGCTGACGTTGGGCTTGTTGGTCTACCAAATGCAGGTAAAAGTACACTGCTCGCTGCTGTATCCAGCGCCAAGCCCAAGATTGCCAACTACCCGTTTACAACACTTAATCCGCACCTAGGTGTGGTGAAAGTAGCCATAGGAAAAGAGCTGCTTGTAGCAGACATACCCGGTCTTATTGATGGTGCAAGTGAAGGCAAGGGGCTTGGTGATGATTTTCTACGTCATGTTGAGAGAACCCAAGTGCTATTACACATGGTAGATGCCTACAGCGAAGATGTAGCTCGCGACTACAAAACAATTCTTTCAGAGTTAAAAAATTACAAAGTTGATTTGAGTACGCGACCACAAATTGTTGCTCTCACCAAGATTGATGGGCTTGACGAAGACATAGTAGACGATCAACTTAAGCAGCTTAAAAAAGCAGCCAAAAAGCAGACTATACATAAGATATCTTCTCTTTCTGGAGATGGAATGAAAGAACTCTTATTTGATTTGTACGAGATAGTCGAGAAACAGAGAAAATCTCACGCAACTGATGAGGACGACATTCCGGTTATAACAATCCAGGATGATGCACACACAAGATGGAGTGTCGAAGAAGAAAAGCGTGGAGTTGTCATACGTGGCAGCAAGATTGAAAGATTCGCCAGCAGGACTGACTTCGAGAGCGAAGATGCAGTGCGACGTATGCGCGATATTATGCGTAAGATGGGCATCATGAAAGAGCTTGAGAAACGAGATCTAGATCCAGATACAAAGCTGTATTTTGGTGATAATAGAGAAGATTATATCGAGTACTAGTCATGGCTGATTTGCTCAAGGATCGAATCACGCAGCTACAGTCATCAGACAACGAAGGTAAATGCGTCCTGTACGTCATGAGTAGAGACCAGCGAGTGAAGGATAACCATGCCTTGCTCTGTGCACAGAAGCACGCGCTTGCCAAGAAGCTGCCGCTTGCGGTAGTGTTCGTACTTCACGACAAGGTTGGTGTTCGTGCGCGTGAGCATTTTAATTTCATGATTGATGGCTTGCATGAGGTAGAAAGCAGTCTATCGAAGTTAAACATTCCATTTATGATGCTTATCGGAAACCCTAAAGACCGTTTATCGGCAACTTTCGGTCATCTTAACCCAGAAGCGGTGTATTTCGACTTCAATCCGTTGCGTGGTCCGGTCAATCTACAGAAAGAAATTGCCAAGGAGCTTTCTTGTAAGGTATTTGTTGTTGATACACATAATGTTGTTCCGGCGAGGATAGTCAGCGACAAAAAAGAAGTAGGCGCATACACAATTCGTCCTAAGCTGCACAAGAAACTTGCAGAGTATCTTGTCGAGCCTGAGGAAATGACGAGGCATCCACATGCATGGCCTGGAGTTGTTAAGTCAATCGATGAACTTGAAGAGATGATTAAAGAGGTGCTTGAAAAGCAGCCAAATAATCGTACCAAGCTAGCATTTACCGCTGGAGAGTCTGCAGCAGCCAAACACCTCCAGCAGTTTATTGATAAAAAACTAGAGCGTTATGCTGTTGACCGTAATGATCCGTCGAGCGGCTCTCAGTCTGATTTGAGCCCGTATTTGCACTTTGGCCAAATAGCAGCACTACGTGTCGCGTTGGAGCTGCAAGTAGTAGCACGAGGGCGCGACAACGAATTGCATCTTCTTGAATCACCTAAAATGCCTAAACCTGAACATGCAGAAACAACACAACAACACGGCGTAGATAGTCTGATTGAAGAAATGGTTGTTCGCAAGGAGCTGGCTGACAATTATTGCTTATACGAAAACAACTACGATAACTTAGATGCAGCTGCTGAGTGGGCTCGAAAATCACTAGATGCTCATCGGGACGATCCACGAGAATTTATATACAGCAAAGAAGAGCTTGAGCAGGCGAAAACACACGACGAGGCGTGGAATGCGGCCCAGCGACAGCTCACGAGCAGCGGTAAAATGCACGGCTATATGCGGATGTATTGGGCGAAGAAAGTACTAGAGTGGACTGAGAGTCCGGAGGAGGCCATAGAGACACTAGTGTATTTGAACGACCACTACTCGGTCGATGGGGGTGACCCGAACGGCTACGCAGGGATTCTATGGTCAGTTGCTGGTGTTCATGATCGACCGTGGCAGGAGCGAGAAGTGTTCGGTGTGATTCGCTACATGAATTATGGTGGGTTGAAGCGTAAATTTGATATAGCTACCTACATTGACCAGTGGAAAAACAACGCATAAAAGTGAGCGCCTTTGTTTTGAGTAAAGGTGCCTGGTGGTTGAAGGTACATAACGAATCGACTATGCTAAAGGTAATTAACTCTAGGCGGCAAAGTAACGAATGAGCTCATCAAGAAAACAAAAAGCGCACGCAATATCACAGGAAATTAATCTAGGGGCCAGTTTTTCTGTCATTAGTTGTCAAAATTATCAGATAGATATGGAAAAAGCGCTAGAGTCGACGATTAGACTCGGTATTAAACGTTTCAGAATAATGAGTTACTGGAACATTTACGAACCAGAACAGGGTAATATTGATTTCACGCAGCTTGACCAGCAGATAGCCATATTGAAGAAGAATAACTGCCGCGCTACACTCACCATCGGCATGCGTCAGCCGCGATGGCCAGAAACGCACATTCCAGAGTGGGCAAAGCAACTCACCCACGACGAAACTGTCGCAGCCTACATGATATTTCACCAAGCTGTAATTGAGCGTTATAAAGACGAAGAAATAATCGAAAGTTGGCAGCTGGAGAATGAGTTTTGGCTTCGAAGCTTCGGGATAAACTTTGACTATTCACGCAAACGTCTGGTAGAAGAGTTTAATATGATTCGTGAGCTTGACCCAGAGCGTCCAATTATTATGTCGACTGCGCAGTTTTTGAGCCTGCCCCTGTTTCGACCAACGCCAGATATTTTCGCCACCAGCATATACCGCGTGATTTATAACAATAAAAAAACAAGCTTATACCACGACCTGGATTTCGCCATGGATGTACAAGCTGAAGGCTTTTTTAATTCAGCTAACCAAATGGCGAGCGTATATTAACCATGAGCTACAGGCTGAGCCGTGGGGTCCGAAGGCAAACTGGGAGATGTCTATCGAGGAGCAGAATAAGTCAATGAATCCTGAAAATATCAAGAAAGCGGTAGCATACGCTAATCAAGCAGGCATGAAGTACAAAGACCTCTGGGGGGCAGAGTGGTGGTATTGGCGAGCCACAAAGTACAACGACCCTAGCTTGCAGAACACGGTAAAAGAACTAGTAAGTCAGGCGGGGAATGCATAGTTTTTATTTTTATGATTTAGAAACAAGTAGCGGTAGTCCGCGGACTGGTCGTATTATGCAATTTGCTGGGCAGCGTACGAATGAAGACCTCGAGCCAATAGGCGAGCCTGACAACATCTTAGTTAAGTTAGCCGATGATGTCTTGCCTGAACCAGATGCGATTTTGGTGCATGGGATTACCCCGCAAAAAACGTTAGAAGAAGGCATAACCGAGGCTGAGATGGCCGAGTATTTTTATACGAAGATTGCTACTCCTGGAACTGTTTTTGTCGGCTACAATAACCTGCGTTTTGATGACGAGTTCATGCGTTATCTTTTTTATCGAACATTTTACGAGCCGTATGAATGGCATTGGAAAGATGACCGTGGGCGATGGGATTTACTCGATGCCATGCGTATGATGCGAGCTTTACGACCAGAGGGTTTACAATGGCCGATGCTCAAGGATAAACCGACGGTAAAGCTAGAGTTAATGGCCAAAGAGAATGGATTTCTTCACGAAAACGCTCATGATGCTCTTAGTGATGTACTAGCATTGATTCAGCTCGCTAAGGCCTTTAAGACCGCCCAGCCTAAACTGTTTAGCTATCTATTATCGATAAAAAACAAGCGCGACGCCGCCAAGCTTGTCGAATCTGGTGAGCCGTTTATATACACATCAGGTCGTTACTCGAGTGAATTCGACAAAACAACAGTTGTGAAAATGGTGTTGCGTCATCCTCGGCGTGATGCAGCTATTGTGTATGATCTACGTCATGACCCTACAGAGTGGGTGGATAAATCACCCGAAGAACTGGTGAAGCATTGGTCGGTTAGGTATGGTGACGACACGAAGCCGCTGCCTGTGAAGACCATGCAGTACAATCATTGTCCGGCTATTGCGCCATTGGTGGTTCTCGATGATGATAGTAAAAAACGAATTGGCTATGATGATTCATTCGATAAACACCAGAGAATACTCGAAGAAAATCCCAAGTTTCTAGAGAATCTAGAAAAGGCGTTGGATATAATGGAGGATGCTCAGCAATCATCTCTGCCGCTTAACGATGATGTGGACACGCAGCTGTATGATGGATTCTGGGGCGATAGAGACCGAGCTGACCTAGTAAAAATTCGTCAAACAGATCCGAGTGAACTTGGCTCCCTCATGGAAGATCTCAAGAATAAACGGCTTCGGCGCATGCTGCCATTGTATAAGGCTAGGAATTTCCCAAAGCAACTATCAGGTGATGAACGTATTGCGTGGGAGAAGCATCGTCGAAAAGTGATGCTTGAAGGTGGTGAGTCATCGAAGCTAGCCAAAGTTATGAGCCGTATGCAGACGATTGCTAAAGACAGAAAATTAAGCTCTGATGAAGAATATCTATTATCAGAACTGCAACTCTACATAGAAAGCATCATCCCTGAGCCTGATATGTAGCTTTAAAGTGCTATTTCTTCGATGTTGTTTCGTAAAGATACTATAAGATTGCGAGTGTCGCGAATAGTATTGCGAATGAGCACTAAAAGCCCTATGGAGACCAGTAATCCTGCTGCAATGAATATAATCATATCGAACGTCACCTGAAAGTCGGTGCCTGGTATATATCCTGATACGATGAAGTAGAACATTGAGCCTCCAAAATAAAAAAGGGCTCACACGGCATGTGCGAACCCTCACTTTCTTTACTATACAGTATCACATATTTAAAGAAAAAGCAACATTATTTATTTCCAAATTTTCTTAGCTGATCATTTATCCAGTCAAGGCGTCCTCTGTTGAACATGAACAGCGTTGTGGCGCCTGCGTTAAATAATAGCCCAAGAATTGTGTACCAGAACGAATCTCCCAATGTATCTACCCAAAGACCAAAGACAAAGACTCCTGCAAGCCCTATGTCCCATGCCCATTTAATCCAGAAATTATCAGGAAAGAATATTTTTATGAGATTATCTCCATGTTTCTTCACGAAAATAATGGCGTCGTCTGCCCAGTCGTGATTAACAGCCAGCAGGCCAAACCCCGCTAACAATAAGGGAATGCCTCCAGGTCCGGGCAGCGGACCGAGAAAAGGTACAAGAATGAGGCATGTGATACCCGCTAAATCGTACAAGAACACTTTCCACAATGGATTTTTGCGTTTGCTCATATAGGAATAGTATAGTGCAAGCCCAATACGTACACCTAAATTTTTACGAAGTGGTCGGCATGAAAAACGTAACTTGTTATTTTTTGGGTATCTATATAAAATTTTAGAAATGGGAAACTTTCATGTCGGTCAAGCAAGGCGTGGTCTGTACTCGGGTAATCGAGTCAGGTCAGCCGCACCTCCTTCTAGAGAGAGGCTGTTTGGTATGCAGGACGAATCACTTGAGTTGCCGGACTCAGTTCCAATTACACAGCGAACGGCCTCATCGTCTGCAAGTCGAGGTCGTGGTTTTACTGTCGCGAACTTCAGTGTTGTCAGGCCTTTATTTCAAACAGATGAACTTGCTGCATATCATGCCGAAGTGTCTGATTATTTTAGTGGAAAGCAGTTTAAAGTACGTAAGCTAGAAAGATGGGCGTTACAGATTGTACCGAGACGAGATTTTGTATATTCATTTATTGATGCGGACGTGCAGCCAGACCCACGAGATGTCTATGTAGCATCACGAAGTGTTGTTAGTAGCGTCAGAAAGGTGGTAAAGGGTCTGGAGCGAAAAATTACCATGGACCCCGGTGACATAGGCACCTTCACTCAAGAGAGACGTACAATTGGGCTTGGAAGTCTCGGGTGGATGGGTTTCCGTCAAGACTATCCAAGAAAAAACTCAGATAATACAGCAAATGTTAATCATTATTTAAGAGCCGAAGCAAGTGTTGCGGTTGGTGATGTGGTACAAACACTCTCGAATGGTATCGACAGCACTGGCAATCCGACTCAAGTTAACTTTGGTCGACTGTTTGGCCTGACGCCACATATTGCCATGGCCGATAAGAGAGGGCAGCAGCCGGTTACTGCTCGTGAAGCTGAAAAAATATCGCATGATTTACGTGAGCTAGGCCCGCCTCCAATAGAGCTCTATGACCCAGTTATTGATTACGATATAGGTACGAGTGACGCATTACTAGACCTTGGCGGAGAAATAGTAAAAGTTCCTGGGTACGATACAGTTAGGCGGCCAAAAACAAGAGACTTTAATAACCTTACGGTCTTACCGTTCTAACTTACTGCGCGTCGGGATTTTTGGTATAATAGCAGTTCATGTCTGAGGTAATAAAAGTTCAGGGTGCAAGAGAGCATAACCTGAAAGATGTTGATATTGAGCTACCAAGAAATAGTCTCGTAGTCATAACTGGATTAAGTGGTTCCGGGAAATCGTCACTTGCATTCGATACTATTTATGCGGAAGGGCAGCGTCGATATGTTGAGTCATTGAGCGCCTACGCTCGTCAGTTCTTGGGGCTTATGGAGAAACCAGATGTTGATTACATCGAAGGCCTAAGCCCAGCAATCTCAATAGACCAGAAATCAACAAGTCGCAACCCTCGATCCACTGTCGCGACCGTGACCGAAATCTACGATTACCTACGATTATTGTATGCGCGAGTTGGCGTGCCGCACGGACCAGATGGCGAGCCTATCCAGACAATGACTGCACAAGACATTTCTGATGGCGTGCAGCGCCTACCAGAAGGACATCGACTTATGGTGCTCGCACCTGTCGTAATTGACAAGAAAGGCGAGCACGCACACATCCCAGAGCTGTACACACGCCAAGGATATGCACGTGTCAGAGTTGATGGTGTCGTCTACAGTCTCGAAGAGTTCCCAGAGCTAGACAAGAAGTATAAGCACACTATTGAAGTTGTTGTTGATCGGGTTGTAAACAACGAAGATCAAACAAGCCGCATTTTCCAGGCAGTCGAGAACGCATTGCAGCTAGCTGACGGGCAGTTGCGTGTCCTTGACGCGGACGACAATGATAAAATTCATCGTTTCTCGCAAAAATACTACAACCCGGACTACCCAGATTTCGTTGCGCCAGAAATGGAGCCGCGAACATTTAGCTTCAACAGTCCACACGGGGCATGTCCAACCTGTACAGGTCTCGGTAATCGTTTAGAGGTTGACCCTGAGCTTGTGTTGCCCAACGGCAAACTGACAATTGCTGAAGGAGCAATCCGGCCGTACAATCGGATGGCGCCAGACGCGTGGAATATGAAAAAGATGGCTGCTGTGGCGGAACGTTATAATTTCTCGATTCACGTGCCAACGTCAGAGCTAAGAGAAAGTGACCTAGAGAAAATTCTCTATGGAACAGGGAAAGAGAAGTTTTCTGTTGCACTGGGAAGTGGACGGTTCTTTGACACGACCTATGAGGGTGTAATACCGAATCTTGAGCGACGGCATAAAGAAACTGATAGTGACTTCATGCGACGAGAGATTGAGCGATTTATGGTTGAGCGTCCATGTCATGTGTGTCACGGGAAAAGGCTGAAGCCTGAAGTGCTAGCTGTAACTTTTAAGAAAAAGTCCATCATGGATATTTGTGAATTGCCGGTGTCCGAGGCGACAAAACTTTTTGCCGAGTTTAAGCTTACAGCTACGGAACAAACTATCGCAAAGCAGATTTTTAAAGAGATAAATGAACGATTAGGGTTTCTCGACCAAGTTGGGTTAGGCTATCTGACGCTATCACGGAGCGCGAGTACATTGTCGGGTGGTGAAGCGCAACGAATTCGTCTGGCAACGCAGATTGGATCAGGTCTGCAAGGAGTGCTGTATGTCCTCGACGAGCCGTCAATCGGCCTACATCAACGAGATAATGAGAAGTTAATACAGACATTGAAGCGATTAAAAGAACTTGGCAATACGGTATTGGTAGTTGAACATGACGAAGAGACTATCAGGACAGCTGATTATTTGGTAGACATCGGTCCTGGGGCAGGTGTGCATGGTGGTGAAGTCGTTGCACAAGGTACTCCTGATGAAGTCGCAAAAAACAAAAAGAGCATTACCGGTTCGTATTTACGGGGCGAAACAGTGGTTGAAGTGCCAAAAACTCGTCGTAAAGGTTCTGGGAAATCTGTCAAAGTTGTCGGTGCTCGAGAACACAACCTCAGAAGTATTGATGTAGAGTTCCCGCTTGGCAAGATGATTGTGGTGAGTGGCGTGAGTGGGTCAGGAAAAAGTACCTTAGTAAATGATATTTTGGCGAAAGAACTACATGTACGACTGAATCGAGCACACGAGGCAGTTGGTCGGCATGATGATATGCAGGGTATCGACAATCTCGATAAAGTTATTATTATTGACCAATCTCCAATTGGGAGAACGCCTCGCTCAAATCCTGCAACGTATGTTGGGCTGTTCACGCCAATTCGTGAGCTATTCGCAAGTACACCAGAGGCGAAAATACGCGGCTACAAAGCTGGCCGGTTTAGTTTCAATGTCCGTGGTGGACGGTGTGAAAATTGTCAGGGTGATGGCGTCATAAAAATTGAAATGCATTTCCTGCCTGACGTTTTTGTACCGTGCGAAGTCTGTAAAGGTAAACGCTATAATCGCGAGGCATTGGAGATTCACTATAAAGGAAAAACAGTCGCCGATATTCTTGCGATGACCGTCGAGCAAGCGCATGAGTTTTTCAAGAATCAGCCGTCAATTTTCCGAAAGCTTGATACGTTGATGCAGGTTGGACTCGGATACATGACACTAGGACAGTCAGCCACGACATTGTCAGGGGGTGAGGCGCAACGCGTGAAGCTAGCGACTGAACTTTCAAAACGGTCGACCGGACGTACATTATATGTTCTCGACGAACCAACTACTGGTTTGCACATGGACGATGTGAAGCGTCTGATGAAAGTTTTACATGCCCTTGTCGATACGGGTAATAGTATGGTGATTATTGAGCATAACCTAGATGTTATTAAATCGGCTGATCACATTATTGATATGGGGCCAGAAGGTGGCTCCGGTGGTGGTACGGTGGTTGCAGAAGGTACACCGGAGCAGGTCTCAAAGAGTAAAGATTCATTCACTGGTCAATTTCTTAAGTCAGTGCTGTGAAAGCGATACTTCGGGAGAATTTAGAAATAATTGATGCCGATTCAAGCGATGCTTTGAAGGCGGCCCAGGCTAATGTCTGTACTTCTGTAGCATCTAGTCTATGTTTTGCTAGTGGATTTGATGAGCAGAGTGTGGGAGCGCTAGAAGAAACAGCTGCTTGTGTTAGTGATTGGCTCGTGCCTGTTCTTGGACACACACCATCAGTTGTCGAAGTAAGCGTTGAAGCCTTGCGGAATGAACGTGATAGGCGTATAAGAGACTGGCCGGATAATACATACCATCGATATGTGCACCCTCTGCGTTTGCGTATGCAGGCGAGTTTACTCATCGCAAGATATGGCAAAACAGCAGACTAGTACTACCAGAGGTTAATCTGGTATAATATAGTAAAGTTAAGTCATAATGTAAGGAATAGACGGCATGTCCGACAGTATTGTATTAGAAGCGCAAAAGCGTGAAGTAACAGGGAAAAAAGTAAAAGCACTACGTGCTGAAGGTCTCGTGCCAGCTACGGTTTATCAAAAAGGTAAGGACCCGGTTAGCGTACAAGTTTCATATCAACCATTTGTGAAGGCGTATGCGCAGGCAGGTCTTGGTCAGCCTGTTGAGCTGCAGGTTGATGGTGAAAAGCGACTAACTATGATTAAGGACGTTGCCATTGATCCTGTTAAAAATACAGTAACGCACGTCGCATTTCATGCCGTACGAGCCGACCGTGTTGTTGAAGCTGAAATTCCAGTTCACATCGAAGGTGACATCCCAGCTGAGGCGAAGGGTAACTTCGTGGTTCGACCTAATGATCACGTTGTTGTGAAGGCGATTCCAGCTAAACTACCAGAATCTTTTGAGGTTAGTGGTGAAAAACTACAAGAAGCAGGTGACGCAATCACTGTTGCCGATATTACCATGCCAGCGGACGTTGAAATGGTTTCTGAATCAGAGTTACAGCTAGCAGTTGCTGAAGAGCCGCGTGTTGTTGAAGAGCCAGAAGAGGAAGAAGTTGTAGATGCTGCAGACGTGCCTGCTGATAACGGTGGCGATTCTTCTGACGAAAAAGCAGAAGAATCTAGCGAAGAGTAAGACGGTGGGCCCGCGCATAATTAATGCGGGAGAGCGGTGATGTCTGGCAGGGAGGTTGTTACACCTCGCTACCGAGAGCGACTGAATGAACTTAGTGAGCCTCATCGTTCTGTAGCTTGGAAAGAATTTGAAGCAATCCTGCCAAATTATGGCATTGATAGCAACCTTCTTCCAATTGGATACGGAGAAGCGTGGTATGGTCCAATGGATGAAATTGCAACAGCGACCATTACGATGTTGCCGGCAGGTGTCGATTTAACGACATTGGATAGGATAGCTGAAGTTTCAGTGTGGGCGGCAAATAAACTTATACCTCGAATAACTACAGATTAATCCTGCAAAAATCCACCTGACTGATGCGACCAAAGCTTTGCGTAATGGCCTTTTTTCTTTATTAACTCTGCATGTGAGCCTTCTTCAAGAATCTTTCCGTTATCAAGTACGATAATTCTATCCATCTTTTGAATGGTGCTTAATCGGTGCGCAATGACAATTGCAGTTCGACCTTTCATGAGCCGCCACAGTGCATCTTGAATGAGTTGTTCGCTCTCTGAATCTAATGCTGATGTCGCCTCGTCGAGAATTAGTATTGGAGCATCTTTCAACAGGGCTCTTGCAATTGCGACACGTTGTTTCTGGCCACCTGAAAGCTTTACGCCTCTTTCACCTACCAGTGTCTTGTAGTCATCCTCAAGTGTCTGTATGAACTCATGCGCGTTGGCATTTTTAGCGGCTTTTTCTATATCTTTTTTACTTGCTCCCGGTTTACCGTAGGCGATGTTTTCGTCTAGTCCACGATGAAAGAGCAACGGCTCTTGTGGTACGTATGATATGACACTGCGCAAAGTATCTTGTGTGAGGTCGCGTACGTCAATCCCGCCAATCATTAGAGACCCGTCATCAATGTCTTTGAAGCGAAGCAATAGGCTAGTAAGCGTTGTTTTGCCTGAACCAGAGTGTCCAACAAGACCAATTGTTTCACCGGGTTTGATTTGCAGATTAAAATTCTCGAACAGTGCTTCATTTTCATGCTGAAAATATATGCTATTGAAAGAGATAACTGGATTAGTTTTGATAAGCTTCTTGTGATCGATCTTCTTTGGGTTTTTAGGGTCTAGTACGGTTGGTTTGCGCAGTAGTGTAAGGGTCGCTTCGCTTGCATCGCCAAATCCACGGTTGAGGTTTTTTAAGCCGCTTTGTGCAAAATCCCATAGTCGAACAGTTATATTATTTGTGTAATACATAACAAGCAGTACAATGCCAACCTCAGCATCATAGACGACAACACTGAGTGTCGCTAATGTCAGAGCTGCAACCATGATGCTGGTCGTAACGCCGCCAAAGATTGCTTCGCGCACGAGACTAATGCGCATTAAGCGGTTAATAGAATGACGAACATCAATCGTCACATCTTCATACCGCTCAGTCTCAAATTTGCTAGCTGAGAAGCCTTTTACCGCCATGACATTTGTTACCATATCGGCAAGATAGCCGGTTTGCTTGTTCTCTTTCGCAGCGACGACTTTGTGTTGGTCACGAACTTTCTTGGTCGCTTTTAAAGCCACGGTTATGTATAAGAGTGACAGCGCAAACAAAGCGACAACAAGGTATGGAACTTCTCGCCACAATACAAATGCTGCCGCAATAAACATAATGAGCAAGGTGTAAAACTGAAATATAAAAGTTTCGTAAATACGGAAGAATGATCCGATGAATTTATTGGTGCGAGATACAAGCGAACCTCCGAATGAATTTGCATGAAAGTCCGCATCAAGTGAAGCAAGGTGGTTAAATATTGTCTGATGCATATCCTGTACTGCAAACATTTCCATTTTCCATGCGAAGTAAATAGCAATACGCCATATAATCGTTCCGCCAATTATGATGAATGCAGCATACAACAATAAGTCTACGCCGAAGCTACCTAATAAGTCACCACTTGTGAAGTCTCCTGAAGCCAGACGGTTTAGAATCTCAGCTGCAATTATAGGTGGAATAACTTGATGGATGATGATTGCGAACGGCAAAGAGAATAGAAGTCCAAGTGTGAAAAACTTGTATTCCCAAACATGTTGCCAGTAAATGCGCAGCGTTGCGCGGTTGGTACTCATAGCTCTTTTCTCGTTTTTGTATTGGACCGACTGGCTCAGTCGTTCATGCAAGAATTTATTTGTCGGTATACAATAGCGCTTTAAAATTCAAAACGCAAGCTAAAAAACATCTCTGTGAGAAAAATCACAAAGAAGAACTCCCTACAAAAGGAGGGAAAACAGTGGTAGACTGACAGGGTAACGAAAGAATTTCATTGGAACAAAATCCATTTCAAAACAATTCAGAATCAGATGATAATGACTGGGAAGTAAGCCCTGAAGATCTTGAAATGGATGATGATTCTGAAGAGAAAGAATCTCCAAAGAAACGTAGTTTATTTGAGACAGCAAAAGAACGAACTGAGCGCGAGGAAGAAGAGACCGAAGAAAAGAAGAGTATCTTTGAGAAGCTGTTAACAGGAGACGAAGAAAAAGACACTGAAGAATCCACAGAAGATGACCCGGTTGAGGGAGGTTTTCTAAACCCAGGAGTGCCAGAAGAGCCACTTGTCGAAAGTATGCCGGCGACACCTGAAGAAGTAACAAGTGAATTTGAGAGTGTAGTTGAGGGTAGGATCGAACAGGTTGATTCTGAAATTGTGCAAGAATCTGAACCAACACGCGTTGGTGAGCTGCTTGCCGAGTCGAGTTTACTAGAGGATGTCGTCGACAAAATTGATGAAGGTCAGGATCCTGTTAATGCTATCGAGAATGCCACTGAAGAAGCTCTAGAAAATCCAATTCCCGATGCAGGAGTGGAAGAAGTTGTTACTGAAACGCAAGCTCCTGACGCAGAAGTGTATTCACCGGATTCCATAGCACCTGTAAGCGAAGCACCTGTACTGAATCCACTAGAGGCTGCCGAAGATGACGAATCAACGAGTACGCGATTACCGACGCCTCCTCTTGTCGACCCACCGAGCCCAATGCCACCTGTCCCGACGGCTGCAGAACTACACGCTTATGCTTCCACTGAATCCAGCAGCATGTCTACCGACGAAGAACTAGAGCCAATGAATGATAGTTACAATCGAGACCCTAAAACTGGCAAAGTAATTGCAGCTGGAATAGTAGGTTACGCGCTCGGTAGGCGTGGAGGGAGAAAGCGTACAGAGGAAAAGCTACAACCAGTTATTAACCAGCAAGAAAGAACCATTGACGATTTAACTGACCAATTAGACACAAGTGAAGAAGCGGTACGTAAAGCTGCCGCTACTCAACAAGAGAACGAGAAGAAACTTCGCGAGCAGCAAGAGCACGCAACAGCCTATCAGAATGACCAAGAAAAAATTCAAGAAGAAATTCAAGCAGCTCATGCAGAAACGATGAAACAAGAAAAAGCTGAATTTGAAGAGCGAGAGAAGCAGCTTGAATCTGAACTGGATCAAGAGGTGCAATTACGCGAAGAGGCAGAACGAGTTGCGACTGAAGCACAGCAGGAAGAAGAGATTGTAAAGTTGCGAGAGCAGCAAGCAGCTCAACAAGAATTCGATGAAGTAGCAGTAGTACAGAATCGAGCTGATATCGAGGCAGAAAAACGCCAAGAAAAGGCAAAAACAGCGGCTTTCGCAGAGCAAAAAGCTAAAGAAAAAGCACGACTGCAAGAAACGAAGCGCGAAATTGATGCCAATCAGTTACCGCTCCATAAAGTACTCGAAATTGCAGAATTCATACCAATGCGTGGTGATATGAATCTACGGCAGCTGTACGAATCAAGACGTATAGACGCAGTGAATTTACGTCGCGTGGTTAACGAATTCAATCGTGGTGGAAACTTTGAAAAGACATTAGATACGTCACTCGAGGCGGTTGAACTGCGCAGTGAGCTGAAACACGAGATTAAGCAGGACACTTCGCAATACAAGACACCAGAAAAAGCTGCACATAGCGTGGTTGATGGGATTATTGCTGCAACTGGAGGAGACCCAAACATTGTTGGTCAGCCATCGACTTCAGATGCTACTGGCACAAGCGCGCTCTCGGCTAGCGACGAGCCAGTGATCATTACGACGGAAGAGCCAGGATTGGTGATATCAAACGGAACTGCAATCGTGCTTGGTATTTTGGCAGGTATCGTCGTCGTATTACTCATCTTACTCTACTCTGGCGTGTTTTAATTTGCTATACTAGTAGTTCGAATAACAGAGACAACTATGCAGAAAATTATCCTTTATTATAAATTTGTACCAATCAATGATCCTGATATGACGATGCGCTGGCAACGGGAATTGTGTACGCGTCTGAACTTAAAGGGTCGAATTCTGATTAGTCCACACGGGATTAATGGGACATTGGGTGGTGACAAACATAATCTAGAACTCTACAAGCGAGCTATGAGTGATACCGATCAGTTCAAAAATATTGTCTACAAATGGTCAGACGGTGGCACTGAGCATTTTCCTAAGTTGAAGGTAAAAGTGAAACCAGAAATTGTTGCCTTTGATGCAGCAGATGAGATTGTCGTCAGCGAAAAAGGTATAGAAAATGGCGGTAAGCACCTTAAGCCTGCAGCGCTGCACAAGATGCTTGAAGAAAAGAAACAAAACGGTGAAGAGGTAATTTTCTATGATGGCCGCAATATGTACGAGGCACAAATAGGAAAGTTTAAAGACACTGTTGTGCCAAAAACAGTCACTTCACGAGACTTCAAAGAAGACATAGAGAAGGGCGAGATTAGTAATCATAAAGATAAGCCGATTGTCACGTATTGTACGGGTGGTATTCGCTGTGAAATCTTGAGTGCAATGATGAAAAATCGTGGCTATGACGAAGTCTATCAGCTGGATGGTGGCATCGTGAAATATGGTGAGAAGTTCAAGGATGAAGGACTGTGGGAAGGTAAATTGTTTGTGTTCGATGATCGAATGCAGATGGGCTTTTCTGACAAAGCCAAGGATATTGCTACGTGTGAAGAATGTGGTAATAAAACGAGTAATCAAATCAACTCAACAAATGTCCGTAGAAGATTGCATGTAGTCTGCGAGGACTGTGTACGTGAACGAGAAACTTCAAGCAAAGCTTAAGGACCTGCCCAAAGTCCCTGGTGTTTATTTTCATAAAGACGAAAGCGGCGATGTAATTTATGTTGGCAAGGCTGCTGTACTCCGCAACCGGGTAAGACAGTATTTTCAGAAGTCACGTAATCGTGATCCTAAAACTGAAGCTTTAGTTGCAGAAATCCGCGATGTTGAATGGATTGAGGTTGAGACCGAGCTTGATGCTCTTTTTCTCGAGGCAGAGATGATAAAGCGTTATATGCCTCGCTACAATATATTGCTTCGTGACGACAAGTCTCTGTCTTTTGTGCGCATTGATATCAAGTCTGACCACCCGACAGTGACGTATACACGGCGCCCGCTTGATGATGGTGCGGAGTACTTTGGTCCCTATTACGAAATGTACCAAGTTAAAAAAGCCTTGCGGCTATTACGCAGAATCTTCCCGTATGCAATTACCAAGGAGCAGACGACAATGGGCAGTAAATTATACGAGCAAATCGGTCTCGATCCTGGGCTCTCTAGTGGTAAAACGGATCTGGAGTCATATCGCAGGAACCTTCGACTGCTCATGTCGTATTTGCGCGGCAATAGAGTGAAAATAGCTAAAGAAATCGAGAAAGATATGAAAAAGGCTGCAGCTGAGCACGATTTCGAGAAAGCTGCAGCGCTACGGAATAAATTAAACGAGATGCGCTCACTTAAGAAGCAGATAATTTTCTCTGACCGAGAGTTTATGGATATTAGCAAAGACAAGGGACTTGTAGGGCTAGCTGAGTTGCTTACTATTAACATCCCTAAGCGAATTGAGGGTTACGATATCTCGCATCAATCAGGCACGGATAACGTTGCAAGTATGGTGGTGTTCACTAATGGTCTGCCGGATAAAGCGCAGTATCGAAAATTCAAGATGCGTATCAAGGGCAATGATGACTTTGCGCACATGAATGAAGTTATTACACGCCGCTTAGGCCCAAAGAATGTATCAAGCTGGGGTAAACCATCACTTTTTCTCATTGATGGGGGGAAAGGGCAACTGAAGGCAGCAGTTGAAGCACGCGATAAAGCTGGCTATGTAGATATACCGATGGTGGGCCTAGCGAAGCGTGAAGAGGAAGTTGTGATACACAAGGAACGTTCGAACGTAAAATTACATGTCAAGAAAGCGTATCATGAGCAGCCAGATATCGTCGTGCAAGAGAGTGAGGACTTTCAGATAGTACGATTAGGACAGTCCAACCATATTACGAAGCTCTTGCAGCGTATTCGGGATGAATCACACCGCTTTGCCGTCACCTATCACTCGACATTGAAACTAAATCGTCAGACGACAAGCTGGCTAGATAATGTGCCCGGTATCGGTCCAGCTACCAAGAAAAAGCTCATTAGAACGTTTGGCAGTTCAAAGGGAGTTTTACAGGCTCGCAAGGATGAGCTAGACAGCTTGTTAGGTGAAAAGAAAGCAGAAATATTACGGCAATATATTAGGGCTGAGAGAAAGCTGTGAGGTCTAGCTGACGCAAGTCAAGATGTGTATCCGTGTGCCATTCATTCACCGTGTAGTGAACGGTCTCGTGGTCGCGCAAACCTTCCAAGCATCGTTTCCGAATACCAATCGCGAGACTCAATAGAGGGTTAAATTCTGCACCATAGTATTCAGCTGCAGTTGTGAGGTAAGGTCGGAGTTGATCTGGAATTCGGCAGTCTAGTATTGGGTCTTGAGTTTTTCGGTCAACGTATAATTCGTTGGCGGTTGCCAGCAGCTCCGTCATATCAAATACATGAAACTCTTCTTCACCTACAGTAATTCCATATTCGATAGCTGGCCTCTCATCGGCCTTTTCTGATTCAAGCTCAATAATAAAGCCCCAAAGTCCTACTAATCCTAAGCTACCTTCGACGTATTCGATGGCAGTTTCATCGAATTGTTTACCGAGCTCACGCAATTTAATCGCATCTTCTACGCCTAGCTTTACTATATGTGGAACTTCAAATGATATCTCAGACATGTAAGCTTGAAGTGTACAATGTTGATAACTACTAAACAAAAGCGGATTGCAGGCAGCTGCTATACTCGACGTATATGAGTTTTTCTAGAAAGTTTTTTTCGGGTAATCGTGATGCGCTGGCTACTTTATTGCCAGGGCATCTCATTATTTTGACCGCGCATAGTTTAGTACAGTCTGCTGCTGATCTAGCTTTTCCGTTCAGACAAGACGGTAGTTTTTGGTATTTCTCAGGTCTAGACGAGCCCGACCTCATTCTAACTATTGATAGTGATAGCGGGGAGTCAGCTGTTTACTTGCCCAGCCAGAACGACTATCAGAAAGAGTGGGACGGTGCGCACAATAAAAACGATATGCAAATGACGAGTGGGGTAGACGAAATCCGATTTAAATCCGATTTAAATCGGATTTTGAATAAAGCCATGAAACAGGGAAAAAAGATTGGCTATCTTCCACCCTTGCCGGACCGTGTTGAGCCCTATGGTTTCTACGCTAACCCAGCACGAAAGCATCTCGAGGCTTCGCTATTAGACGCTGGAATCAGTAAAGATGATCTTGTTGATGTGCGCAAACAAGTTGCGAGACTCCGCCAAGTAAAACAGCCAGAAGAATTACAGGCGATTAAAGAAGCCATCAATATTACCGGAAAAGCTTTATCGGAAATTAAAAGTCAGTTGAATTCTTTCAATAATGAGAAAGATATTGAAAGGGCTCTCAGTGCCGCTTACTATTCTCGTGGCGCTGATGGCCATGCATTTCAACCAATTATTGCTAATGCCAAAAATGCAGCAACCATTCACTACGAGAAAAATAATGCCAAGCTACAAGAAGGGTTGATATTACTTGACGTTGGTGCTCAATACGCCGGCTATGCGTCGGATATTAGTCGTACGTGGAGTATCGGCGCACCATCTGAGCGTCAGCAAGAACTATGGAGCGCATGTCTAGAGATTCAAGAGTACGCTATTGCACTATTAGGTCCTGGCGTGACTATTCGTGAGTATCAAAAGAAAACGGAAGCGTTTGCAGAGAAGCAATTCAAGAAATTAAAATGCTCCATGGCGAGCAAGCCATTCCCGCATGGTTTTTCACATTTCATGGGGATTGATGTGCACGATGCTGGGCTATACGATGAGCCGCTCGTGCCTGGTAGTGTCATCACGGTAGAGCCGGGCATCTACCTTCCGGACGAAGGTATAGGTATGAGGGTCGAAGATAACGTGCTGATCACTGAAAATGGTGTCGAAATCCTCTCTAAAAACATACCGAAACTGTTATAATAGACGTAATAATGAAAACAGCAAAAGGTAGATTTGTCGTTCGCTGGTTTGTCAGCAGCTTCGGGCTTTGGATTGCTTCAGAGCTGCTCGGTAGTGAAAGTATCAGCATACAGGGCCAGTTTGGGGCAATTATAGTCTCAGGCCTCATTTTGGCACTCGCTAACACATTCATCAGACCAATGGTTGTGTTTTTGACGCTACCAGCCGTTCTGTTATCACTCGGCATATTCATGGTGTTTATTAATGCCCTTATGGTCCTGCTTGCTGCATGGCTATATGAGCCACTTGAAGTGTCAGGATTCGGTATTGCTGTTATTGCCGGCATGATTATCGGACTCGTGAATTGGCTCGTCAGCGTGTTATTAGAAGGAGATAGCAATCGGTGATATCAGCCGCTCTATGCTAGAATAATTGCATGACGTTTTGGAATTACATAATGATAGTTTCGGCGGTGATTATGATTGTACTTATACTCTTGCAAGTGCGTGGTGCGGGGCTCGGTGCGGGGCTCGGCGGTGGCGGAGAAGTGAATACCGTTCGCCGTGGAACTGACAAGACTATATTTAATTTGACTATATTTTTTGCAATCAGCTTCGCGCTATCAATCTTACTTGAATTAATCTTAGGGTAAGGTCTGATAGGGAGGGGGAGTGAACGACGCTAAACGTACACTTCATAGATTGCGGCTCAAAGTTCGTCGTAAGTTTCGCAAGCAAAAGCGACAAGTAGAAGACATCACTCTACAAGCAGACGACTCTTTAGACAAGCATGTATTTCGACGAATGGGGCGGCTATATCGAGTAAGACGATTTGTTGCTGCTTGGACTGCTCTTGTGTTGATGATTGGCATTGGGGCCGTGTGGCAAGTGCGTGGTCTCGATGATTATTATCTTGCACCTGAGCCTGCCTCGGGCGGTGTTTATAGGGAGGGAGTGCTCGGTACATTTACGACTGCGAACCCACTTTTTGCAGTAACAAATGTTGATGCTTCAGTGTCTCGCTTAGTGTTTGATAGTTTATTCGTTGCTAGCCCGCTCGGCGAGTTAGAGCCGAATCTTGCAACTGCATTACAAGTTGATGATTCAGGATTAGTGTATACGGTGAAATTGCGGGGTGATGTTCGCTGGCATGATGGTGAAATTTTTGATGCAGAAGATGTTCTGTTCACCTATCAAAGTATTCAAAATCCAGAAACGAGATCTCCGCTGCAATCTAGTTGGGATGGTGTTAAAGTCGCTATGGTAGATTCATATACCGTGACGTTCACGCTACCGAACATCTTGAGTTCGTTCCAGTATTCGCTTGTAAACGGTATTGCTCCAGAACACATTTTAGGCTTGTTAGACCCAGAGGATTTACGCAGCGCAACATTCAATACTGTCGATACAGTCGGAACTGGTCAGATGCTGTACGAAAGTGTTGAAGTGCTAGGCACCGATATTGATGACAGACAAGAAAAAGTTACATTGAAGTCAAACGAGCAGTATCACGGGCCAAAAACACAGATTGATGGTGTCGTTATTCGTGCGTATAGACTTGAAGAAAGTATGCTGAAAGCCTTCGAGGATAAAGAAATCGTGAGTATGGTGGGCCTCGATACGATATCTGATACGGTTTCAGACCGTGAAGACGTACAGACCTATAGTACTTCTGTGTCCAGTGCGGTTATGCTGTTTTTGAACAACTCATCGGAAGGCTTAAATGATAAAAAAGTTCGGCAAGCCTTGGTACACGCAACAGATACAAACGAGCTCCGCCGCAGTCTTGGCTTTCCGCTTTTGCCAGTTGATAGCCCGTTTTTGCAGTCACATTTTACGTATGATGAGAAGCAAGTACAACTGGCATACAGCCCCGAGAAGGCAATAAAAATACTTGATGAAGCCGGCTGGAAACTAGCAGATGACGGAAAACGTTACAAAGAAGATATCCCATTACAATTTAGGCTTGTGTCACAAAGTTTAAGTGAGTACGCCACCATTGTGCAAAAGCTTCAGGCTGAATGGGCAGAGCTGGGCATAACGGTTGACGCAGTATTGCAACCTGAGCAAGATATACAGTCTGGCGCAATTGCGCGACACGACTACGACATATTGCTATATGGTATATCGCTTGGTCCAGATCCGGATGTGTTTGCATTCTGGCATAGTTCGCAGGCAGACCCACGACAGAGAACAAGACTCAATCTTTCTGAATATCGGAGTGAAGTTGCTGATGAAGCGCTCGAGGGCGGTCGCACGCGCTTAAATGAAGATTTACGTAAGGTAAAGTATGAGCCGTTCACTAAGGCATGGCGCTCTGATGCACCCGCCATAGGATTGTATCAGCCTCGATTCCTGTTCGTTGTACAGGGAACATTTGAAGGGTACCAAGAAGGACAATTCAATAACCCGACCGATCGATTCTACTCTATAGCTGAGTGGAAAATTCGTCAGGAAAAAACGATTCGACAAGAATAGCGCTGCCGTGTATTTCTCCACATATACGGGGGTCCTCACTCGTCAGTGCTTATGCTAGAATAGGATTAATAACATTTGTAAGGAATACGACGTTGAATAAGATTGCTCACTATTTGCAGCAGCATATTGATGGAGAGATATTGACCTCTGATGATGCACTACGATACTTCTCTACGGATGAAAGTATTTTACAATTACGGCCACAGATAGTTGTCTACCCACGATCAGATAAAGATATCCGTAAAGTAGCTCGATTTACCTGGCAGTTAAGTGATAAAGGGCGTGTGGTAGGTATGACTGCACGCGGTATGGGAACAGACCAGACAGGAGCCGCGTTAAGCGATGGCATTATCATGGCAATGCCAGCTCACCTGAATCGAGTGATTGAGCTTGATCCAAAAACTGGCGTTATCACGGTTGAAGCAGGAATGACGCTCGACAAAATTCAGCAAGTACTTCATACGCATGGACGATTCTTGCCACCAGTTTCAGTCGTCAACACATCTGCAACAATCGGTGGTTCGTTGGCGAATAATGATAGTGGTCGCGCGAGTTACAAGTATGGACCAATGCAGGAATTTGTGCGGAGCCTGAAGGTCGTATTAGCGAACGGTGAGCTTATAGAGACGGGTAGACTTTCAAAAAGAGAGCTGAACAAAAAGCTTGGACTTGCTTCGTTTGAAGGGGAATTATATCGAGCACTCGATAAGCTTATTGAAGACAATCTTGACACGATTGAGCCACTCGAGAAGATTATTGCACACAGCAAAGCTGGCTATAACATCTCAGACGTAAAGCAAAAAGATGGATCATTTGATCTGACGCCACTGTTCTTAGGGAGCCAGGGTACATTAGGCATTATTACTGAAGCGACACTTGATACAGCTGCATTTAACCCGGTAACGGATTTACTCGTTGCGGGATTTGCAGATAGATCTCAGGTATGGAGAGTGGTTGCAAAACTAAACGAACTAAAAGACGGGCCTTCCAGTGTTGATTTTGTAGATGAGTCTCTTCTACGGATGGTACAAGATATTAACCCGGGGATACTGAAGGCTCTAGACGGCGGTATACCTGCGACGGTTCTGTTTATTGAAATAGATGACGAATCACAGCGCGGCAGAAAGAAAGTATACAAAAAAGTATTGAAGACCCTAGAAGAAGTTGACGCGCAGATTGTCGAAGTAAAGCAAGAAGAAAAAGAGCAATGGGAGCGTGTTCGTGATGCGGCCTCCGTGTACCTTACGCACAATAACGGCAAAAAACAGGCACTCCCCGTAATGGATGACGCGCAAGTACCAGTGGAAAGAATGAGCGAATTTTTCAATCAATTAGAATCACTCATGAAAGCTGCAGGCATCGAGGAATACGCAGCTTGGGGTCAGGCTGGTAATGGTCTCGTTCATGTATCGCCACTGCTCGATATAACTTCGGTGGGCGATAGGCAGCGCTTGTTTAAGATCATGGAAGCCTATTACGGCTACATCACACAGATAAATGGTTCTATCGCAGCAGAATATGCCGAAGGAAGGTTGCGAGGACATTTTAATGAACTGCAATTCACACTAGAAGCGAATGAATTGTTTAGAAAAATTAAGAAAGTATTTGATCCAACGAAGACGCTCAATCCTGGTGTAAAATTTGATACTTCAGTTACTGATCTCAAGGCGATGGTTCGCAGCGAATATAGTTTAGACCATCAGTATAATCACTTGCCACGAAGCTGATTAAAGACAAAAAATAAAAAACTCGACCAGAAAGAGCCGAGCGAGCTTTGGGGTGAAGTGTAGTTTTTAAAGTCACTTTAAAAACAAACAGAGGGGCGAGCCCCTCTTTATTCTGGTGCGCAAGAGAGGACTTGAACCTCCACGTCCTTGCGAACACTACGACCTCAACGTAGCCTGTCTACCAATTCCAGCACTTGCGCGTGTTACTTGTAAATAAAAATGGTGGGTGATGAGGGACTTGAACCCCCGACCCCCTCGGTGTAAACGAGGTGCTCTAGCCAGCTGAGCTAATCACCCACAGTCATTAGATTCTACTATTTAAAGAGTTTTTATTCAAGAAATTTAAAAACATGATGACCCATGCTTGTAATTGGTATTGTTCACACGTACTTCGCAATAGATGGAAGTAGTTTCGAGTAAGCTGGTGAGCTAATGCTAACTATTGTGGCTGAAGCCGTTTCAGCAACACAAAGAACTGACTGGACTAGTGCTGCAGCCGTACTAGAGTGTGCAAGCGAGATTCCGATTGATTTTCTAGGAGCTGATAAGTGACCTCGCCAACAGGACTAGAGATAATGGCGTGTCAACTTGAAGGGCTCCTGCCTGATGATGAAGGCACACTTGAATCCAGGGAGCGACCTGCTAACTGGCTCCCAATGGATGTGGTCATTTGGGACAATATTTCAGGAATAAGAGCCTTCCCGTTTAATCTGTAGAATAGCTCCGACGAGTGCTATACTATTTGTATAAACAAGGAGTGGCATAATGCTTTGGGTACTATTGGGAGTCGCCGGCTTACTCGTCGTCGCACTCATCGTTATTTATAACGGTCTGGTTCGTTCAAAAATTCGTGTAGATGAGGCGTGGAGTGATATCACGGTTCAGATGAAGCGACGGCTGGATCTGATTCCTAATCTTGTAGAGACCGTAAAAGGATACGCGAAGCAAGAGAAAGACGTGTTTACTCAAGTTACTGAAGCACGATCAGCGGTTGCTAACGCAAATGGCGTCGCTGAAACTGCCGAGGCTGACAATATGTTAAGTGGAGCATTGAAAAGCTTATTTGCAGTAGCTGAAGCTTATCCAGAACTAAAATCTAACGAAAACTTCCTAGAATTACAAAGGGAGCTTGTTGACACGGAAGACAAGATTCAGGCAGCGCGACGGTTCTATAATGCAGCTGTTAGAGAGTTCAATACTAAAGTGCAGGTTTTCCCTATGGTCCTATTTGCTCGACTTCTTGGATTTAGTGAGCGGGAGTTCTTCGAACTCGAAGAGAGTGAGCAGGCTAAGGCTGAGAAGCCAGTCGACGTAAAGTTCTAGTTACGACATGATGTACAGCGGATCCTTTTGGCGAACCACTGTGCTTCTCACTCGTCGTACCAATGTGTACGCCTCGATTGCGATGCTCGTATTTCGTCCAAAATTATCTCGCTGTAATCACGTCTTTAGCATAAGAGAGGTAACCTAACGGTGTATTCACAGATAGCAGCGAATAAGCGGAAGACAGTTATGTTGATGTTTGCCTTTGTTGGGCTTATTGGATTGTTGGCCTACTTTGGTGGTGTCTATTTTGGTGATTTTACTATTACTATCGGTGCGTTGATTGGCTCAATTATCTACGCAGTGATTAGCTATTTTGCCTCAGCGAAGGCTGCGCTAGCTTTCAATGGTGCACACGAGATCAAGAAATCAGACAGCCCAGAGTTATATAGAATTGTTGAGAATCTCGCAATTACCGAAGGTCTGCCAACACCAAAAATTCACATAATCGACGACTCAGCACTAAATGCCTTTGCCACCGGGCGAGATCCGAATCATGCACACGTGGCAATCACGACAGGCTTGCTTGAAAAACTAGATAAACAAGAGCTTGAAGGAGTTATGGCGCACGAACTGGGCCACATCAAGAACTATGATATACGCGTTAGTATGATCGTCTTCGGGCTTGTCGCTATTGTGTCAATTCTCGCTGACATATTTATACGAGTCAGTATATTTGGCGGTGGCAACCGTGACAGGGAAAACAGCAATGGCGTCCTCGCTATTCTTGGCATTGTTGCCATGATTCTTGCACCATTAGTTGCGGCAATGATTCAGGCGGCTATTTCACGAAAGAGAGAGTATTTAGCCGACGCTACGGGAGCAATGACGACACGCTATCCTGAAGGGTTAGCACGAGCCCTCGAGAAACTAAAAGCAGGGAATACCGCACCCAGAAGGCAAAACACATCTACAGCCCATCTGTTTTTTGCAAATCCGCTTAAAGGTAAGAGCCTGTCATCTCTTTTCTCAACGCATCCCCCAATTGATGATCGTATTGCTGCGCTGCAAAAAATGGGCACGAATCTATGAGTACGAAATCTTCAAGAAAATCAGCACAAGTTGTTAAGAAAGCAAAATCTCAAAATCCTAACGCCAAACTTCGACAAAAGCCAAAGTATAAATCATTTCGCATGCACAAGCTTGTAAAGCATCATGAAAAGCCACTCATGAGTTCTTGGCAGATGATGAAAAAGACGTTGCGACTCATGAGCAAGAACAAGCTTAATTTGCTTCTGTTTTCGGTTGTATATGGCGTTTTATTTTTATTATTTGTACGCGGGATTTTCAATCCAATAAATATTGATGATATTCGCCTTGAAATTGAATCTTCTCTAGGTGAAGGAGAGAGCAATAGCCTCAACACAAATCGCTTAGTGTTTGGGCAGCTTGTCGGTACGTTAACGTCTGGTTTAAGCGGCGAGCAAGGTGTCTATCAGATTATGCTGCTTGTTATTAGCTCACTTGCCCTCATTTGGCTGTATCGTCAGCAGCAGGCCGGAAACAAAGTCAATATTAAGCAAGCGTTCTACCGGGGAATGTATCCGTTGATTCCATTTACGCTGCTCATCTATCTTGTCATTATTCAGTTACTCCCAGCGATTGTAGGAAATTTCTTATACTCGACTGTCATTTCGGGAGGGATTGCGGTTGGGGGGGTTGAGCGATTTATCTGGCTGCTGTTTTACATGTCGACTTTGTTACTGTCGTTCTACCTTATTTCGTCAACAATTATTGCGTTGATGGTTGTTACTTTACCGGAGATGACACCAATGATTGCGCTTAAAAAAGCTAAAGAGTTGACGACGTTTCGGCGATTCTCAATCTTTCGTAAAATAATTATGCTCTGTGTTTTTATTGCTCTGGCTTTTGTTGCGTTTGTTATACCAGCTTTGTTTATTAACGCAATGCTTGCACAGATTGTCTTTCTCGCAATGTCGATCATTGTCCTGCCGTTCGCAATTGGATTCATGTTCGTCTTGTATCGGGAGTTACTATAGTGGATAAAAAGCAGGCGGCTGATCGCATACTAAAACTGCGATCAATCATCAATGACTATCGATACCGCTATCATGTGCTCGATGAATCAACAATGACTGAAGCAGCAGCTGATTCGCTGAAGCACGAGTTAGAGCAGCTGGAATCACAATACCCAGAACTTATAACTGATGACTCGCCGTCGCAACGCGTGGCGGGAAAAGCGCTCGATAAGTTTGAAAAAGTCCCACACAAATACCCAATGATTAGTCTTGCGGATGTCTTTAATCGTGAAGAGCTCGAGGCGTGGGTTGAAAGAACTGAGAAGCTTGCACCTGGCCATACACGTGAATACTTCGTCGATGTGAAAATGGATGGATTGGCATGTTCATTAATCTATGAAGATGGCAAATTGACACAGGCTGTTACTCGGGGAGATGGTGCTGTCGGAGAAGACGTTACCTTGAATATCCGTACGATACAGAATGTTCCGTTACGGCTCAGAGGGAGCAGCGGTATAGAACATTTTTTGAACGGTCGTACTGAGATACGCGGGGAGATTGTTATGTATAAAGATGATTTCGACCGTTTGAATGCTCAGCGCGAGGAAGCAGGTGAGGAGTTATTCAAAAATCCACGAAATCTTGCAGCTGGGACCATTAGACAGCTCGATCCACTGCTTGTTGCGAAGCGCCCGCTTCATTTTCATGCGTACGATATGCTGCGCGAAGATAGTACAGAATTAACAACCAATATGCAGGCGTATGAGGTTATACGTAGTCTTGGGATTAACGCGAATAGCGTTGCAACTACCTTTAATAATCTAGACACATTACTCAAATTTGCAGATGAATGGGATGAAAAACGCCGCGATCTAAAATTCAATACTGATGGACTTGTCGTAAAGCTTAATGACAGGGCGCTGTATAACTCGCTTGGAACTGTTGGTAAAACGCCGCGAGGGGCTGTCGCGTATAAATACCCCGCAGAAGAGGCAACAACTATCGTGAAAGACATCGTCATCAGTATTGGGAGGACGGGGGCCGCGACACCAGTTGCTGTATTCGATCCGGTGACAGTTGCCGGTACGACTGTGCAGCATGCAAGCCTGCACAATGCCGATGAAATTGACAGGAAAGATATCCGAATCGGAGACACTGTCGTCATACATAAGGCGGGTGATATTATCCCGCAAGTCGTGCGTGTACTTAAAGAGTTGCGACCTGATAGTACGAAGCGATTTCACTACGAAGTTGAGTTGGAACGTCAATATCCAGAACTGGAATTTCACCGTGCTGCGGGAGAGGCTGTATTTCGCGTAAAGGGTCAAACGAGTGATGCCATGCTCAAACGAGGTCTTGAGCATTTTGCATCAAAAGGTGCGCTTGATATTGATGGATTAGGCTCGAAGAATGTTGTCACGCTTGTTGATGCTGGATTAGTTAAGGACTTCGCAGATATATATATGCTTACCAAAGAACAGGTACTTGAGCTGGAGCGATTTGCTGATGTGTCAGCCGGGAAGCTTATTGACGCTATTCAGGCAAAAAAGAACCCTCCACTGAATAAGTTTATTTACGGTCTCGGCATCAGACATGTTGGCGCACAAACAGCGATAGATCTTGCTAACAACTATAAAAAGCTCGATTCACTCGGTACTGCCACCTATGAGGAGCTAAAAAATGTGAATGGTATAGGTGAGATTGTCGCTGAATCAATACTGGCGTGGTTTGTTGATGACGACAACCAGGCTTTGCTAGCAAAATTTCGCCAGCTTGGTGTGTGGCCCAAAGATGTAAAACATGTTGGTGGAAAATTGAGCGGAAAGAGTTTTGTTATCACCGGAACACTTGAAACTATGGGCCGCGATCTTGCAGCTGAGAAGATTCGTGAACTTGGTGGCACATTCCAGTCTTCAGTCGCTGCTGGTACGACGTATCTTGTCATGGGTGCAAAAGCAGGGCAGTCGAAAGCCGAAAAAGCTCGCAAGCTGGGCACAGAAGTAATCGATGAGCAGCAATTATTGGAGATGTTTTGATGAGACAAGCGACGCTTATAACCGGCAATGCTCATAAGGCAAAACATTTCTCGGCGATTATGCAGATGGATATACCGCACATCGCTATCGACATCGATGAGCTGCAGAGCCTTGATATTTTAGAAGTGGTTGAACATAAAGCTCGTGAGGCATTTAAAGTCTTGCAGTCACCTGTAATTGTTGAAGACACAAAATTAGAATTTGCAGCTTTGGGTCGTTTACCGGGAACGTTTATCAAATGGTTCATGGAGGAGCTAGGTGTCGAGGGCCTGTGTGAACTAGTTGACGGAAAGTCGCGTGATGCCACAGCTGGAGCTGCAATAGCATATTTCGACGGCAAAGACATTCAAATATTCGAGCGCTCTTTAAGCGGAGAAATACTGGGTAGTCCGAAGGTTGGAGGCTCGGGGTTTGGGTGGAATGCTATTTTTAAGCCAAAAGACAGCCTCGTCAGCTTTGCAGAAATGTCAGAAGAGGAGTTTCACCACTGGTATCGACAAGTTAAGCCATTCGATGAGCTGAAAGCGTTTCTCGAACAACAAGAAGGTGTGAGATAATTGCATGCATCGTGTAGAATGGGGCTATAGCTCAGTTGATTAGAGCGCAGCGCTGGCAGCGCTGAGGTCGAGGGTTTGAGTCCCTCTAGCTCCACCATAATAAGAGGGATATATGAATCAAGTACAAAGTGCATATAAAAATCTAGAAAAAAACATATTAACGTTGAACACTAGAAAGCTTACAGCTGTCATGCTTGTTTTAGCTTTTGTCATTGGACTTATTTCAACGATTTTTTGGTACAACGAAGTCTATATGACAAATGAACGCCGTTTCTGGAATGCACTGAACAACAGTATGCGCACCCAGAGCGTCGTACGAACATTGACAAATGGAGGTACCGGTAATCAAGTAGTCCAGAAAAACCGTTTTTATTTTGGTGAGCAGACACTTGCACAGAGTCGTGTAGAGTTTACAAACCGCAGTGCAACAGCGAATACATCAGTTGTGACGGAAGGCATTTCAACGCTCGATGGTCAGTTTTCTCGTTACAGCTTTTTTGAGACAGACGACGTGCGAGATGATGGATCGATCCCAAATCTCGATGCCGTGTTAGGCCAGTGGGCGGGTGAGACTGTCGATGAGGCAGGTTTAGAGGAAGCTCGATTAAATTATGTTTCTGAGTTAGTAACACTTGCGGTCTTTGGTGACTATGATGCTAATTTCCGCTCTTCAGTTATTGATGCATTCAAGCAAAACAACGTATATCAAATAGACGAAGCAAACACCGGCGAAGTCGTTGAAGACGGCGAAACACTTATAAGCTATCCAGTTTCTATTGTTATAAGAAATTACGCAGAACAGTTACAGCGTGCGTTTGTGCAAGCTGGTTTGGGTGACTTTCCGCCACTAAACCCTGAAAATTATCGTGAAGACTCTCGAATTAACGCACAATTTTTGATTCGACCGCAAGATAACTCGATTCGTGCTATCAACTTTGGCGATCGAAACGAAACATACTCAAACTATGGTGTCCGTCAAGAAGTAGAAGTTCCTACCCCGGTATTTACACCTGAAGAACTTGAGTCACAGGTGCAACAAGAAATTCAAGGCTAGTTCTCTTTCATCAAGCTAATGGCTAGCGTACAATGAGACTAGTAATTACAGGGGATATTTATGGACGATTCTAATCAGAATCAAGAGACGACTAAGGTCGGCACGGCTGCATCAGTAGAGTCCGTGCAGACAAGCAGTGAACAGGGCAACTTTTCTAGAAGGAAAAGGAAGTTTTCATTATTCTTGCCTCTAATTATTTTTGCCGTATTCCTGCTTGTTGGTGGCGCGGCCGCTTATATTTTGGTGCAGAAAACACCAGAAGAAAAATTTGCGAGCGCATTAGCAAACACAAGTAATGCTATCGAAAAAGTAATTACGATGGAACGTAATACGAGTGCTGTCGACATAGATGGGGGCTTCTCGGTTACGAGCCCAATTGTTGCCGATGGTTCCATTAACGGTAGATGGCAAGAATCATCGGGTAGTTTGGAGGGTCAATTAAATGCGCTGGGAGCACAAGTGGATGCAGAGGTACGAGCGATAGTTCCTGAAGGTGCACTTGCGCCGGATGTCTATATAAATGTAAGCGGGTTAACCAGTGTTGCTGGACTTTTAGGTATTGTTGGTGCTGATGCGCCGAGTGGTGTTGACTCTTTTTTGAGTTCACTCGATGGTGAGTGGTATGTTGTTAATCACACGCTCATTGAGAGTCCGGTTTCCGCAGATGATACTACACAGTTAGAACTCACTGAAGAGGAAATTGATGATATTACGCGGCAAGCTTTGGTGCCAATACGTGAACGGTTACTGAGCGCTAATCCAGAAACGGCTGTATTTAGGATTAACGAGGTCTACGGAGACGAGCAATTTGAGGGTGATGATACGGTAAAAATGAATGTGGGAATCAATAAAGATAACTTCATAGCTTTTGTCAGCGATTACCAAGCAGTCATAGAGAATACAAAATTGAAAGAGTTGCTTCAGTCTACCTCACCCGGATCAAGCATTGACGAGTTGTTAGCATTTGATGAATTCGAAGAGAGACTTAATGAAATTGATAGCGTTGACTTTGAAAATGGCTCTGCCGATGTGTGGGTTGAATCAAACGGGCGATTTATACGGAATATTCGGTTGTACCCCGATGAAGATAATCGAGAGTCGAATTATTTAGATTTCTCATTGCCTTACGAAGGTGGTGACGTCTATCCACTTGAAATGAAGGTTCGTATGGATGAAGATGGTTCTGCTGGTGCGCTAATGTTTGGCTTTAATTTCAATCAGGTAAATGGTAACAGTGAGCTTCTGTTTGATGTGAACCTTGAAGGAGATAGCGGGCTGGTGGCTGCGTCTGGAAATCTCGTAATAACAGGTACAGATGAGCCGGTTGAGGTAAGTGCACCTGAGGGTGCAACCAATATACTTGAAGTACTGCAGGGGGCGTTAAACCCACTTCAGTCTCAGCTGGAATCACAGCTGCCTGCTGGTTTTGATAGCTCAGACTTTGAATCAGTTGATGACGTAGAAATACAAATTGAAAACTTGAATCTCTAGGTAGCTGTAGTGAATGTTGTTGTAGATGGCCTCATGACACAGTATGAACAATCTGGTTCGGGGCCAGTCGTACTCTTGCTGCATGGGTGGGGCGATACGCTAGATACATTCAATTCATTAACAAAATCGCTTGAAAAATCACACACAGTTGTGAGATTAGACCTTCCTGGGTTTGGAAAGACGGAAAGTCCTAAAGAAACCTTTACGCTGCAGTCATATGCAGAATTCGTGCATCATTTTACGGATAAAATTGGCATTAACAAAGTTGACACACTTATTGGCCATTCGAACGGCGGCGCAATAGCGATAAAAGCTATCTCAATTGCAGAGCTCGAGCC
>JAUHXF010000038.1 GCA_030427125.1 bacterium
TCTTGCCTTTTTTACGTCTCTTCTTCGTCGATTCTTCACCTGAATGACTATATGACTGTCGATTAAGAAGCGATTCAAGTTGATTTAGCGTGTCATCGACACGCACATTCATATTCTTCAGCAGTGCGGTCGCCGACGCGTTCTTCTGACTTAATATGCTGTAAACAATATGCTCTGTACCGCAGACATCCTGAGCATACTCCTGAGCAACCTCCCAGCTCATTTTGAGCGTGAGCTTTGCCGCCTCCGATAATCCTTTAGCGCCCATATCACTCATGAGGTTCACTTTGGTTTTTAAATTCATCGCTAAACGAGCTTTCTCGAGCGTCACACCGGCGTCTTTAAGCACTTTTGCACCTAAGGATTGTTCCTGTGCGAGTACACCAAGCAATAGATGCTCTGTGCCTACATAGGCACTTCCCGTCGCACGCGCTATGCCGTCTGCATGCCGCAAACTCTGCAGAGCATTGTCACTTAGGTTTTGTAGAAAGTCTTGAAAGTCGTCATTTGATTCCATGATTAAAAGTATACACGTCGCATTTAGCACTCGTCAATATCGAGTGCTAAATATCACAATCTAAATGACCTATACGTACCCCTGCACATAGAGCGCCTTACTGCCTCTACTATAATGCGCATCGTGAAAAATCGCTTTAGGCCTCAACGAATAGGCGTCACCAGAATCAAGCTCCACTTTAACCGGAACACCATCCTCTTCCTCGGCGAATAAAACGACTCTTTTATCGTCAAGGTGCAATATGTCTCTAATAAAACCTGCATCAGGGGTCCATACTTCTCCATTCTCCCTGGCTTCTTTCTCACCATCTCTGTGCATCTGCAAATTTCCTCCAGCAGTCCTATAGTAAGTCAACCAAATAGTCGAAACATAGCAGCTTTGAGCTACAAGCACTCTTGCAGCACAAAGTGCGATAAATACATCGACTCCTGTGAGTTCTTCAACGTCTGCTGCAAGCTGCTCATCTGACCCAATATCTGAGCTACAATCCCATTGTATTCTCATCAGACGCACATCATCTTTTGGCACGTATAGTAACGAGCTACTGTCCCTTAGATTGTTTCGTACGGCTGAAACTCTTGCTTCTTCTAGCTGATTACCAGCCAAGCTTGCGAGTTCTGGTGTAAGAATCCCTTCGAAAAATCGAACCCGATCCTCGATTTCATGTAGTCGTACCTGTTCCTGTTCCCACCCTCCTGCTGGACAGAGGAGTTTCATGTAGTATTAATCTTCCTGTTGGTCGATTGCGTCAAGCAAGCTAGACTCTAGTTCGCTCTTTCGCTTCAGTTTCGGCTTGTCCGCCTTATCGACTGTCTGCACCTTCGGTTTGTTGTCACCTGTATCTTCACTAGATGATTCATCTTTAGTAGCATTGATGTCGATTTCATAGCCAGTTAGTTTGCTCGCGAGACGAACATTCTGCCCACCTTTACCAATAGCGATGCTTAACTGGTCTTCAGCAACTTCTACAGATGCCTTCTTCCCATCTTCATCTACAGATACTTTTTTCACCTTGGTAGGACTCAATGCACTGGCAATAAATACCTCAGGGTTATCATCCCATGTGACAATATCAATCTTTTCTTGTTCACCAATCTCACTGACAACTGCGTTGACACGTGTGCCGTGACCACCAACGAATGTACCAACAGGGTCAACACCTTGCACAGTTGATGCAACAGCAAGTTTAGTTCGCACACCCGCTTCACGAGCAATAGCCTTCATCTCGACTGCACCACCTTCCATTTCTGGCACTTCAGCTTCAAATAGTTGTCGTACCAGCTCAGCAGAACCACGGCTCACGATGAGTTGGGGTCCACGGAAACCTTTTTCAATATCTTTCAAGTAGAGCTTGAGTCGTTGCCCCGGGAAGTATCGCTCGCTTGAACTTTGTTCGCTCGCAGGCATGATAGCTTGCGCCTTACCGACTTCGACACGTACCATGCGATTTTCTACGCGCATGACAATACCATTGATAATCTGCCCAATCTTATCTTCGTACTCAGCCATGACAATCTCTCGTTCAGCTTCACGCAACCGTTGCATGATTACCTGCTTTGCTGTTTGCGCTGCTACGCGACCAAAAGTCTTCACTTCGACAAATTGCTCTATCATGTCACCAATCTTGGCGTCTTTCTTTGCCTTCTTTGCATCAGTCAGACTAATTTCAAAGTTTTCATCACCAACAGTTTCAACAACTTCTTTTTCTACATACACGTCAGTTGCACCGGTCGATAGATTTACGTTCACACGAACTTCTTGTTCTCGGTCACCATAATCTCGCTTATAAGCTGCAGCCAATGCTGACTCAACAATTTCTTGAACACTATCCTCTGGCAGACTTTTTTCCTCTGCTATGAGCTTCATTGCTCCTGCGAGTTGCTTTACATCAAATTCCACTGTATTTTCCTCATTTCTTATTAAAAAATCCGACCACGATGGCCGGACGACTACATACATAATACTACATCACGTTAAAATCTTC
>JAUHXF010000039.1 GCA_030427125.1 bacterium
GAGGAAGAGCTTGAGGGGCTAAAAGCCGGAGATAAGAAATCGTTTACACTCACATTCCCTAAAGACTACGGTGCAGCTGCATTGCAGAACAAAAAGGTAACTTTTGAAGTTGAAGTAAAGAAGGTTAATGAAGTAACTGAGCCGAAGCTTGATGACAAGTTTGCTAGTACGGTTGGACCGTTCAAGAAAATGGATGAGCTTAAAGCTGAAATCAAAAAGCAGCTCGAACACGAGGCGCGCCATAAAGACGAGCGAGATTATGAGGCAGCGCTTGTTAATGATTTAGCAGATAAGACTAAAGTCGAAATTCCTGATGTGTTAATTGAAGAACAGAAACAGATGGTTTTGCAAGAAGTACGACAGAACGTCGTGCAACGAGGTATGACATTCGAAGAATACCTAAAAGCTGAAGGTACAACTGAAGAGAAATATGTAGAGAAAGAAATTGTCCCTGAAGCGATGCGTCGAGTAAAGGCGGGTCTGATGCTAAGTGAAATAGCCGACACAGAAGGTATTGATGTTACGCCGGAAGAACTAGAAGTTCGTATGCAACAACTTAAGGGTCAGTACAAAGATCCTAAGATGCAAGAAGAGCTTGATAAAGATGAATCGCGACGGGAAATCAACGCCCGCTTGCGTTCTGAAAAAGCGATTCAGTTCATCAAAACTCAATAATGGTTTTGTTTACTCGATTTGTATTGTATAGAATACTGCTCATATGAAAAGTAGACGAAGTATCGAGGAATCACAAGAAATTCCTGTGCCGATGCAACGTGGAAGAACCCTCCTAGTGGCAGCAGGCGCTGTCTCGCTGTTGAGTTATTCAATCTTCCTTTTTTCTACTACTCGAAATGATCTAAGAGAAGACGAAAAAGTACGTAGAGAGTTAGCTGTAAGACAAGCAGCGGATACCTATCTTGATGTAATTGAAGTGACTGAGCTGTCTAGAAATGGCGATTCCATTTCTGCACAACTAGTCATAGGTGCTGAGGCACTCGAAGCTTGCACTATAACGTATGAAAGAAACCCAAATGATTACGGTACTTTCGATCCTAGTACACTTGACCTGAGCCAATGTTTAGACGGATAGCCTAATACTAGCACTCAATATTGACGAGTGCTAATTTGAACGTGTATACTCTGTGGTATGAACGATGTTACAGATACACCAAAAAACTCATTATTAATCCCAACCGTCATTGAACAAGAAGGTCGTATGGAGCGAGCGTACGATATCTATAGCCGTCTACTAAAAGACCGCATCATCTTTCTCGGCACTGACGTTAACCCGCATACAGCAAACTTGGTAGTTGCTCAGTTGTTATTCTTGCAAAACGAAGACCCGAAGAAACCTATACATCTCTACATAAATAGTCCAGGCGGTTCCGTGTATGACGGTATGGCAATATACGACACGATTCAACACATTAAAAATGAAGTACACACAGTAGGCATTGGCTTGCAGGCCTCAATGGGAGCGTTCCTGCTCAGCTCTGGTACTAAAGGTAAGCGTTCAATATTACCTCACGCCAAGGTTATGATCCACCAGCCTTCAAGTGGCACGCGCGGCAAAGTATCTGACATGGAGATTGATCTCAAGGAAAGCCTAAATATTCGCAAGCTTCTTAACGAAATATTGGCAAAGAATACCGGCCAGAAACTCTCAAAGATTGAAAAAGACGTTGATCGTGACTACTGGATGACAGCGGAAGAAGCCGTAAAATATGGTCTCGTAGACAAAGTTATAAAATAAATTTGCTAAATAATCAGAAGAGTGTAGAATACTATTTCTGATGAACGCTTATGCAAGAAATTTTGAAATTGTCACTGGGCACGAGGCTGAAGCTGAGTCATTGGCTGCGCATAATGCTGCGATGAGTGTCATTCAGGCTGCTGCGCATGCCAGATCGGTCCTGCAGCCTAGAGTTGTAAATAACACTTTAATTCAAGGTTTTTCGGGCGGCAATGGTAGGAAGCATCTTGATAGATTGTTTGAGCTTGCTCGAGCAGGCAGAGGCATGATGGGTATAGTTTCTGATGGCACAGATATAGGGGGCGTGGTTACTGCATCGATGCCTGAGTCCCTAGTGGACGCAAACGGCGCAATGACTCATCATGGGATTTTTGTAGATTGTTTTTACGTAGGGCCTAACAGAAGAGAGAGACTAGTTGAGGGATATATGTTAGGCGCTAAAATGGCACAAAGTATGCGGGGTACCGAACTTACTACTAAAAGATGGTCTATGGTTACAGGCAGAGAGTTGAAACCTCTAGTCGAACGTATTCCTGATGACGCAGCAATATACGCTGTGGAACCATCAGCGGATTTTGAAGCAGTCAACAGGTCGACTCTTGCTAGATTCTTACGTAGTGCGCCTGAAGACGTAGAGGCAATACGTGCAACACGAGCAGAAGCAAACGATTGTATCGTAGATGCAGGATTTGAGTTTGTTTCGGAGAGTGATGTGACAAGACAATCATACCCAAAGGCTCATCAAGT
>JAUHXF010000018.1 GCA_030427125.1 bacterium
TCCTGTGCTGATACGAGCAGATATTTCCTTGTCGACAACAGCACGTGGACGACCATATTTAGCTGCTGAGAGCTGCTTTAGTGCGTCTGAAAGCTCTTTATTATCAGTGTTTATCGGCGGCAATCCGGCCATACTGAAAGGCTGTGTCGGCACACCGTGAATCATCGTCCTTACCGCAGCATTACCATTCGGTATTCGTTGCAAATCATCAACATCAAACGATGGTGCAAATTGTTTTGCGAGGAACTCAGCATCAGACACACCAACGCGCAGCGCGATAACAGTACCGATGTTTCCGAAGACGGCGTCGCGTACTTCTTCTGTGAGCTGCGTCGTAAACTGGTTCGCCACGATCAGGTTGAGGCCGAATTTTCGCGCCTCAGACATAATGTCCGCAAATGAGTCTGTTGAATAGTTTTGGAACTCGTCAACATAGAGACAAAAATCAGGTCGTTGATCACGAGGTACATCAGCACGGCTCATCGCAGCTGCCTGGAACTTCATCACGAAAATCATACCGAGCAGTTTTGAGTTAAGCTCACCTGTCTTACCCTTACTTAAGTTCACAATCAATATTTTTTTATTATCCATGATTTCGCGCAGATTAAACGAACTCTTGGTCTGACCAATAATGTTACGCATCATTTCATTACTCAGGAACGCACCAAACTTACTGACAACCCAGCTTGTTACTTCACCTGCTTCATTAGATTTCTGTGAGTTCGGCCATTCTTTCGTCCAGAAATCAAGCACGTTCTGATCATCTGTGTACTTCAGCTTACTCTTCATGAAGTCTGGATCGATGAGGAGCTTAGGAATATCAACAAATGTACCGCCCGATGGATCCGCCATCAGCAGCAATGCAGCGTTGGTGAATATTCGCTCAAAACGCGGACCAATGATTCCCTGCTTCTGCGGATCGTAGAGTTTGTACAGCATGTTTAGAGACTCCTGAATGAGAAAGTCTTTCTGCTCTGGCTTGTCCTTATCAAACTCAAACATGTTGAGTCCGAGTGGGAATTCAGTGTCTGAAGGACAGAAGTAAATGACATCTTCAGTGCGCTCCTTTGGCACGATGCTCAGCATTTCGTCAGCAACATCGCCGTGTGGATCAATGAATGCAAAACCATCGCCATTCATCATGTCTTGTAGAGCTAGATTTTGTAAGAATGTCGTCTTACCAACACCAGTCTGACCGACGAAATAAACATGCCTTCGCCTATCATCTGGACTGAGGACAATCTTCTTTTTTGCACCCCGAAATACGTTGTATCCAAGCACCAGACCTTCATCTGGAACGTTACGTGGTCCATCAACTTGCTTTGAGTGCTGTCGTGATACTTGCGATGTCGAAACGCTTGAAGAATCTGGTAGATGATACAGCGTTGCAAGCTCGATTGAGTTAAGTATCGTCTTGTTATTCTCCTGCGGGAAGAAACGCATAATATAGGCCGTTATAAAGCTATCTATGTCTTTTGCTTCAGTGAACTTAAACCCATTCTTTCCAGGCGCATCAAATAGTGCAAAAGTTGCTACGACGCTTTTCATAATTGATTGTGCGCGCTGCGAAACGTTTGAAGATGCAACAACTCGAATAAGTACTTCAAAACCGGCGTGACGTGTCTTCTCTTCAATGCCTTCTATGAGCGCTTGATCAACGCCGCTCAGTGGCTTCTCATCTCCGCCTTTAGATCCTTTATCTTCCGGTGGCTTCGTTAATGCATAGAACAATTGGCTAAACCAACTCCCGATCATTTGAGGTTTAGTCTTTTTCTTTTCATTTTTCCGTTTTGTCTGAGCATTTGAAATAGCATTCTTTCGCCACGTATCATCTGCTGGCCTGAATAGTATTTGGATGCCTGCTCCATCTTCTTTCTCAAGTTTTGAAAGAGCATTCAATACAGACTTCATAGTGTCTCTTTTGAGATCTTGAAATGTAGCAATAGGCTGTGCTGAGTCCTCTTTTAGGGTAAGCTCACCACCGAATGTGCCACTAGTTCTTCCAACCGCACTAAAGATGTTATGGTCTGCTACTTCTTCCACTCGTGCCGTAGGATATGCACTAAGGATTGCCTGCTCTACAACCTGGATTAAAGCGACAGGAACCGCAGCATAAAAGTGAATAAACCCTTTCATACCTACAATTTCAAATGACATATGACGCTGCCCGTAAAACTTCGACTTGAAGCCCTTCTCTACCGTACTCGAAATAATGTCGTAAAGTGTTTCTGCTTTGGAGACGGTCTCGTCAAGAACGTCACGAGCATCACGTGCCCCGACTTCGGTATCTGCACTGGGCGGCGGTAAGTGTATGAGTAGTGGCACCATCTTAAGGCCGCGCTCAAAGTTCTTCTGTTCTCGAAATATCTTCCGTGTGTGAAAGTAAATAATTGACCCAACGACAATAATCGAAAAGAAGATGATCGTAATTATCAGTAAAAAACCAACCATGTCCTACTCTTCAGACCTAATAGTCTTGTTATAGCGTTTCTGTATATAGTCAGCTTTCATTTCGTTTATCTTCTGAGACTGTGCGTGCGGGTCTCCCGTCGTGCTGTTGACGATGCTTTTTGCTTTTTCAACCCACTCTTTCTCTATTAAATCTACGTCACCCGCTACGGCAGGACTCGCCGCCTGACCTGTCGAGCTTGACGGCATCACCTGGGGCATGTTCTGAGGGGCAGTCGAATTGGCTTGCGGCGACACCGAATGAGTAGGCGCTACTGGATCTTGCGATGGCTGATTTACAGCTGACGGATCTACTGCGGGGAGCTGTATATTATCTTCTTGGGGATTCATATCGTAAAGTATAGCAATTCACGCCTACTTTGGCCACGTACGTGCCAGATAGAAATTACCCAATATAGCCAAGATTAATAACAATAAGCCCTCAAGAAGACTCACCTCCCCTAACGCCGAGAACATTAAACCAAGCACAACAGCACTCGGAACTATAAAAGACGTTATTTTTAGAATACGAGACCCGGAACGATTAAATGTAGCTGCTATCAGTCGACACAACGTTACTAGAAACACCCAAACCAATAAAAGAGGCAGTAGTGTACCAATAAATCCTACCTCTCTTGGGTTATTGAAACTCAAGAATGCAACAAGCAAGAAAAATGCGCTCACACAAATGAAGAGGAGTATATAGAACTGTGATACAAATTTTATTCTCATCAATATCTATTGTATAAAAAAAGACTCCGTTTATGGAGTCTTTTATTTCAATTAAAAAAGGAGGAAGCCGTGGACGATAAATCCGCTTCTTTTTAAAATACTATTGAGCGCTTATCGTCCGCTGGCTTTTTGACTGACCGCTCTTCAAAGCTTTAGGCTTCGCAAGAGCGATATTTTTGTTATTCAGGATTTTTATTTTTTCTGAACATGCTTGAATACTAGCACAATGAATAATATATGTCAATAACAAATATTGAAATATACTGTTGTTAAAAATAATTTTATAGATTAGTTATAGTAAATATAGGCATTAGTATAATTACTATATCAATTTATTTTTACAACAACCGTGCCACGTATATTTTGATAATTTTTTCAGTTCTTCAGTCCTTTTTCTGTATACTCGGCAGTGACCAGCAGCGTTAAAGCTGATATTATTTCAGGCTATTACATGCACAGATCCATCAAAGACAACGATAGTTTTTACCAAAAATGAACGCTACACAAAACTGCTTAATGCACGATACACGGTGAATATTTATATTAGTATCTGCTATATGTATATAGTTATATGTATTCCAACGCCACTTTTGTGAAGCCAAAGTATCCCTCTGTACATAAGACGCTGGCTGATGCATAGAAGTCTCTTTGTTATCTACTACTTATTTGGTTGATGAACTAATAAGCAATGAAATTATATAAAAAGTATTTGACATAAGCTTTTTGCCCATATACGATAGACCTAGCACTGAATAAAATTAGTGCTCAAAAACAAAAACGTATCTGTAACAACGACTTCTCGCAGGTCGTTGTTATTTTTTTGGTTGCTATACTTTTATTAATACTGGTGCCTTGCTTTTTAAGGTCCTCAGGCATACATTAAAGATATCGATGAATACAGTTTATAGCGTACATGATGATGGCCTAGCGAGTGGTTTAGTTGAAGTTCAAACACATCTCTCGAACGGCTTGCCGACAATGCAAATAATTGGAACCGTAGGTAAAAGCCTCGACGAAGCTAAAGACAGAATCCGTAGCGCATTCTCAAGCGCTTCACTTGACCTACCTCGCAAAAAAATTACCGTAAATATAACTCCTTCTGATTTACCTAAAGACGGCTCTCACTTTGATCTAGCAATAGCGCTCTCGGTATTACTCGAATCAAAGCGCATACCACCCCTACCAAAAAATACCGTGATACTCGGCGAGATTGGCCTTGATGGCTCCATCAGACCTATTCGTGGCCTGCTTGGTAAAATGCTTATTGCCAAGGAAGCCGGCTTTACATCATTCATCATTCCTGCAAAAAATCTTCTGCAAGCAAAACTGCTGCCCAGCGTAAACCTACTAGCAACAGATCATATAAAAAGTCTCGTTAGAGACCTATCTACAGATGAAGGGCCTCCTTTTCTACACACTGATTCAGGCGCCCGCATACGTTTCAGCGGAGCAACTGAGTCCTTAGACTTTGCAGATGTCATTGGGCAGGACCTGGCAAAACGCGCCCTTGAAATTGCCGCTGCAGGCCAACACAACGTACTCTTAAGTGGCCCACCAGGCGTCGGTAAAAGTATGCTTGCTAAAGCACTCATATCAATCATGCCCCCGCTCAACAGAGATGAAGTCATTCAGATAACGCACCTACACAGTCTTGTTGGTGGTAATTCTCGACTAATAACCGAACGACCGATACGCAGTCCTCACCATAGCTCTAGCGACGTTGCGATCATTGGCGGCGGTCAACGTCCAAAGCCCGGCGAAGTCACTCTGAGTCACAAAGGGATTCTGTTTCTCGATGAGTTACCAGAGTTTAAACGCACAACAATAGAAAGTCTCAGGCAACCATTAGAGGATAGAGAAGTAACTGTGTCACGCGCCAAGCAAAGCATACGCTATCCTGCAGACTTTCTATTAATTGCGACTAAGAACCCTTGTCCTTGTGGCTATTACGGTAGTTCAAAACCCTGTGTTTGCACGCCGCTAGAAATTGACCGCTATCAAAAGAAGCTGTCAGGCCCACTGCTTGATCGTATTGATTTACATATCACGGTAGACTCCGTGGACCATGCTGCGCTCTTAGAAGAACAGCGTACAACAACTTCTGAGACTAGTGAAACCATACGCAAGCGCGTATTAGATACTAGAGCTTCACAAGAGAAACGATTTTCATCTCCTTCTCGGAAAAACGGCCAAATGACAAACAAAGAAGTCAAACAACATGCGAAATTATCAGCCGATGCGAAAGAATTTCTAGACAAAGCAGCAACATCTCTTGATCTATCAGCAAGAGTGTATATGAAAACTGTTAAAGTAGCTCGCACAATAGCAGATTTAGACAGCTCAGACACCATATCGCTGAAGCATATCACCGAAGCTCTCCAGTATCGACCTGTCACTACCTCTTGAAAACACCTCTCAACTCTGGTAAAATACGTGAAAATTAACAACAATTAAAGGAGCGATTCCAATAGCCACATACACTCGCCTGAACGAAAAGATTCGGGCGCCAGAGCTTCGTGTGATTCACGAGGATGGCACACAACTGGGAGTTATGTCACGAGCTGAAGCCCTTCAGGCTGCCAGAGACGCAGATCTCGACCTCGTAGAAATATCCCCCAATGCCAAACCGCCTGTTGTGAAGATAATCGACTGGGGTAAATACAACTACCAGAAGACAAAGCAGCAACAAAAGAATAAACGAAGCGCTAAGGCGCAAGAACTCAAACAAATTCGAACAGGCCTTAAGATTAGTGACCATGACCTTGAAGTAAAAGCTAAAAAGGTCAGAAAATTCCTTGAAGACGGACACAAGGTGAAATACACCCTTCGTTACAAAGGAAGAGAGCTCGCACACAAGGACGTTGGCTTCGCCCTCGCAGATAAAATCATCGCCTCATTTGGAGACACAATAGTTGTCGATCAGAAACCCCAATTTGCAGGCCGGCAACTAAATTTCGTCATAAGGAGATCACAGAATGCCAAAACTGAAAACCCATAGCGGTACTAAAAAACGAATGCGCGTCAACAAGAACGGAAAAGTTCTACGTCGCAAAGCAACAGGAAACCACCTGTTGCAGAAGAAAAGCGCTTCACGTAAGCGAACAATGGCTGGCGTCCAGGAACTAACTGGCAAGCAAGCTAAAAATGTTAAGAAGAAACTAGGAGTAAACTAATGCGAGTTAAACGAGGAGTAACTGCCCGAGCCCGCCACAACAAGATTCGAAAGGCAACCAAGGGCTATTCCCTATCAAACAGATCAAGTGTCCGTCGTGGTAAACAAGCTGTCGTCAAAGCACTTGAGAACGCGCACCGAGACAGAAGAGATAAGAAGCGAACATTCAGACAGTTATGGAATGCTCGTATCAATGCTGCAGCCCGCCAAGAAGGCACAACCTATAGCAAACTCATGCATGGCATAAAAGAGAACGGCATTACAGTTAACCGAAAAATGCTCAGCGAAATTGCTATTCAAGACCCTGAAGCATTCAAAGCCGTTGTTAAAGCAGCAGTAAAATAATCAAGGTACTGTCTTAACGTAAAAACCTCTGGTTTTCCCAGAGGTTTTTTCTATGCAGGATGGATAATAAGCCGGGTTCTGTCTCGCAAAGAGCGAGGCTAGTCATCTATCTAGACCTGACATTGCTGACAGGCTCAAGCGGATTAAAGCGCAAAGTTAGCAGGATGCTGAACGCACAAATATGCGTACAAAACTTCGCTCCTTGCAGCAGATAGGGTTTACCAGTTCTACCATGTCACCATAATAGCCTGCAGGATATTACCCCTGCTCTTTTCACCCGTTTCTCGCACGCGAGAATGGTATTGTCTCTGTGGCACTAATCCCTAAGGTTGCCCTCGGTTGCCGTTAACAACTATCTTTTCCTTATGCTGCCCGGACTTTCCTCCAGCTACTGCTGGCGACTAGCACATTCCATCTAGCACGAATCAGTATACCACTTACTGAACAACGTCCTCACCCTTAATGGCATCAAGTGCAATGTTCACCTGTTTGTCCGCTCGCTTGTTTAGCTCACGTGGTACATGAACAATCTCTATGCTGGAAAACTCCTTTTTCAACGATTGTGCAGTTTCAAATAATGTCCATAGATCCCTGTTCTTGACTTTGTATGTACCCTTCAACTGATTTACGACGAGCATACTATCCAAATGTACATGAACATCGGAAATACCATGCTTAAGACACCACTCCATACCAGCTATGCAGGCATGATACTCAGCTTGGTTGTTCGTTGTAATGCCCAGGTATTTGTTCCATGACTTAAAGACTCGTCCTTCCAATGTCTCGACGACAAAACCAGCGGCCGATGGCCCCGGATTTCCACGTGAGCCACCATCGGCGTATAAATTTGCTTCTGATACCTGCATCGTATCGTCCTGTGCGTCAAGGAATGTTTTCTCTGATTCATACGCTTCAAATCGAAACGTAATCGCTGATATGACCGTGTTAGCGTCTACTCTATCACCATAAAAGCGTCGTAGAAATGCAGTCAGTGCGTCTCGATTCATATCGTCCCCTAATTCAGAGTCGCGCAGTAGCTCCAAGGGCACCGTTGCAAGCCTAAAGGACTGCACCGCCTCGATTACTATTTCACCTGGAATAGTCCACTCCTGGGGCGAGTCTTCGTTTTTCTTGTCAACAATCTGAACTCTATCACCAACACGCAAGCCTCGGTCGTCAACTCGGATTGTGCTTGTACGAACACCACTGACGATTGCTTTAACGTATTTATGTTCAAATTTAAGCTGTTTTTGCATACGTAATAAGGTGCAGCCACTGCGGTTTAGATTTACCTGCTTCATGCTAGGTGGGTTTTGCCATTGCTGGTATAAACCCTATGATTTTTTGTTCAGAAAATCATTTCACCGCAGCATACGGCTGCACTTCTATTGTACGATGAAGGTCTATGCAATCTAAAGCACATTCTATCGAATTAGTAGGTTGATCAGCGCTTCATTAATCGTGATAAGAAGCGGACTAATAATCGGCGACAGCAGCGTAATCATTATGATGACAAAGAGTATGCCGAATTGCTCTATCTGCTCCATGACACGCTGCACAGGAGCAGGCGCTACCGCGTAAAGGACTCGCGATCCATCAAGTGGCGGGATAGGCAGCATATTAAAGGCGAACAGCGCGACGTTAAGCGTGACGAAAAGCTCAATAATCTCATAGGTTACACCGCTCGGATTAGTAAGGTTTAGAACAAGCGCACCCAGCGTTGCGAGTGCGATATTTGTGAATGGACCTGCGATGCCAACCGCCGCCATTCCTAGCTCTTCACCCTGAATACGCGAGGCATTAATCGGTACCGGTTTTGCAGCCAATATTGGTGGTAAACCCAATAACACCATCGCTGTTGGCAAGAGTAGCGTGAGGAATGGGTCAATATGTTGCAGTGGGTTGAGACTGATGCGCCCATGTGAGTGCGCCAAATCATCTCCCAGACGAAGTGCAGTATAGGCATGCATCATCTCGTGCAGGGCAACTGAAATAAAAAGTATGCCCACAAATATAGTAATACCCAGTAGATCTAATTCAAACATTGCCTATAAGTATAACAATTCTGGAGCCTACTATTGACCAAAAACAGATTACGTAGTACTATTAGACACCAATACATTTGGAATAAACTTATGAAAAAATGTGATATTACAGGTAAAGGCAAGCAGTACGGCAACAACGTCAGCTTTTCTCAGCGTCATACGAAGAAAGTTTGGGAACCAAACCTTCAAAAGAAGACGCTTGTTATTGATGGTAAAAAAGTCCGCATGAAAGTTAGCACAAGCGCACTTCGCACCCTCAAGAAAAAAGGTATTGTAGCCTAGTATTAACTTATTAGATATTAAAAAACCCGCGATTTCTCGCGGGCTTTTTTTCATGCATATATCTACTACTTTACTTGCAGAACGATAACTTTCGTCTGACCTGATTCGACATCAGCCTTACCAAGCTTCATCATGTCAATAGGCTCATCCGCCTGGAGTGATGATACTTTTAGAAATTCATCGAGTGTTTGGGCGGGCACTTCATATGAAAGCGACTTTGTCTCGTACTGTGTTGGTATCACTGCCTCTGGTTCAGCTTTCTTAATGATTGAAGTGGCGGCAACCGCATCGAGTGTATAGCCATTACCACCAACTGGGACAACTAGTACGTCCGTCCCGCCAATCATCTCCACGACAGCATCAGATAGGTCTGGGTGCACATGCCCGAGTACTGTTACTGTCTGAGTGCCGTACATAAACTGCAAAACAGAAGCGTTCTCGTCGCCTTCCTCGTCTAGATGACCACGAGTCTGTTCACCTGTCACAGTCACGTCACCTATCTCAAACTCACCTGCACTATCAATCATAAGCCGAGCCTTTTTAGTTGCATTTTCATCAATTAGGTTCTCGTTCGTATAGAACACGACTGACTTATCACTCGCTATGGTCTTCCCGCCAACTTTTGACAAATTATCATCGACAACAATAGTTGCTTCTTTCGTTTTTAATCGTAGACAATTCGCCCCAAAGAATTCAATATCCATTTATATCTCCTTATTTATCTTCAAATAATTGTTTTTCGTCACGTATAATCTGCTTTTTGGCTGACATGACCTGCGCATAGAATTTATCATTCACCTGTCGTCTGTAGATCCACTCTTCCTCTTCCATTATTGCATAGCGCAATTCTTTGTTTTCTTGCTTTTCAAGCTCAGCAACAGCAGCCTCAGCACGTGAAACTGGTACGTCACCAATAATCATGACATCAACTGGCGACAAGTTATCTCGCGTGAATGCGCCAGCATATAAAATACCTGATATCTTACCGGCTTTCTCCCAGACGTCTGAATCAACGTCAACGGCAACTGCAGACTTCTTGGCTGGTTTCTTTGTACCAGCTTTCTTGGTTGTGGTTTTTTCAGTTACTTGCGGCTTCTTGCCAGTAAACAACATACGAAGAGCCTCATAATGCTCGTAATCCTGGTTTACTTCATAGTACAGCTTGTTATTCGTACTGTCTGATGTAATAACTCCAAGCGATAATAAGTTCGCGAGCTCACGTCGCACGGAGTTGATTTGCTCTTCAATCTTTCGCGTAATTTCACGTACATAAAATGAACGGTTAGGATTACTCATGAACAACTTCAATAATTTTGTTCGCGTTTTTGAACCAAATAACTGTTCCACTACCTTATCTCCCTTGTTACTTGTATTGTAACAGATTTGTTCATGAGTACTAGAGTTGTTTTTGTATGTATTGCAGTGCATCGTCTGGTTGTTCAAACCACGAGATATTCTTGTTGCGCCGAAACCAGACGCGTTGGCGTTTCGCATACTGACGATGCTGCTTCACAATAGCATCAATAACTATTTTTATACTTGCATCATTCTCATGCTTACTAACCTGTCGGACAATCATCCCATACCCTATCGCATCCCATGACGTCGGTGGCTGTCCGTAGTGCTTCATAATGTCATGAACTTCATCTACCAATCCTTCGGCAAACATGCTTCTGACGCGCTGCTCAATCCTACCTGGCAATTCTTCTTTGGGGTCTAAACCTACCACGAGCACTCCATCACGCATAACAGTATTGGTTGATTTCTGACCCTGTGTTTCAATTGCGCGAATAAGGTGCCGCGGATTCTGAGCATTTTCTGGCAGATCAATACCCTGCTCTGTAAGAATTTGCTGCAACTCTGTGATAGTTTTACTTTCAAGTTCAGCTCGTTTTGCTTTGTCGGCTTTGTCATTGAAATCAAAATTATACAGAATAGCATCCATATACAAACCCGTGCCACCAACAAGTATTGGCAGTCTATTTCGATTCTTAATCTCATCAATAGCGGCCTCAGCCCGTCGTTTAAATTCTGCGGCTGAGAATGGTTCGTACGGATCAATTATGTCTAGGAGGTGGTGTCGGATTTTTTTCTGATCTGCCTTCGTAGGTTTTGCAGTACCAATGTCTAAGCCACGCCGAATCGTCTGTGAATCAACACAAATAATTTCACCGTTCATACGCTCAGCAACCTGCATGGCAAGCGAGCTCTTACCGCTTGCTGTAGGACCAACAATCGCTAGCATCGTATTCATGCGGCCACCTCTGGCCACCAAAGTAGCGTATCGATATCAACAACGAATTCGTCTATACATGAAACTCCCTCGGCCTCCAGATGTTTTCTGTGAGCTATTTTGCCGCCTGGATACCCATTAGCCAGACCGCCTTGCTTATTCACCACTCGTTGCCATGGAAGTGTCGGATCGCCAAAATGTGCAATGCCGCCCACTATGCGTGCAGCTCGTGGGCGACCGCATAGTGCTGCAATTTGCCCGTACGTCATGACTCGCCCCATTGGTATTTGCGCAACAAGTGCTTGAACTTCAGTTGTAAACGAAAAATTCTGAGCCATACTACGCAGCTAAGTCCTCAATAGTTTGATACTGATCCCAAGCATGAAGCTGTGCAGTCGCATCGATGCCACGTGGCATAACCTGCCACGGATTGTCGCCAAACAGAATACCTGCTTGTTCATTAGAAACCATACCCGCTATCTCTCTAGGACTATCATCAATTAAAGCCCGAGCCCCTATATCTCTACATATATCTGCCTTGGTAGGGGCGCCGTTTGGATAAAAAGGGTTTTTTGAATAATGAATCTCTACAATAACGCTATCTAAACCATGTGATCGTAAGAAATCTTCAGTCACACCGCGCAAATACTTCATTCTTGCTGTAACAACGTGAAGCTCAAACGAACGCGAAAGCTCTTCAAGAGCTACTCGCACTCCCTCGACTGGCTGGATCCCAGGATACCCGTCCATCTCAAACGTCTTCATGAAACCAAGAGCAATACCTTTTGTCATACTCATTCTGTTACGCCAATATCGTTCACATGAAATATTTCCCACCGGTATATCCCGTGCTAGAACTGAACGTGCATGAGAAACAACCGCACCAGTCGTATTGGCGATGACATCATCACAATCTATCGCAAGTCTCTCTGGCATATCTACAGGCTAGATTTAATAATTCTCGATATTGATTCGTTGGCCACAGTCTGTACAAACTGTTCATAATGAAGCTCCGGATGCGCATCAATAACTGAAATATCTCGACGTACTCGAGGTGTTAC